>JBAQHS010000030.1:0-15931 GCA_049288455.1 Gaiellaceae bacterium
AACAACCCGGCGCAGTGATGCGAGCCTCGCGCCCAAGCAGCAGGACGCGAGAACGATCCGCCCTCAGCAGCGTAGGTCGGAGCAGCGCCGATCGGCATCGACTACTTCGGCGGAGACGCTCGACAACGCGAGGGATGAACCATGAATACCGCTGCTAGTACCACCGAGACGGCCGCAGACGACTCGACGCAGGCGTGCGTCTTGATCATCGACGACGACGCCGCGACACGGGAGATCTGCTCGATCAACCTGCAACTCGAGGGCCTGCGCGTGCTCGAGGCGGCCAACGGTCAGATCGGCCTCTCACGCGCACGGTTCGAGCGGCCCGATCTTGTCCTGACCGACGTGAGGATGCCTGGTCTCGACGGGTTTCAACTCGCGGAAGCGTTGCGCAGACACGAGCGGACCCGCACGATCCCGCTCGTCTTTCTCAGCGGCGAGCTCGACGACGGAAACGAGGCACGCGCGATCGGCCTCGGTGCGCTCGCGTACGTGACGAAACCGTTCGACCCGGTGGCACTCGCAGCACTCGTCGCCAAAGCGCTCGCGCCGTCCGTCGCCTGAGCTCTAACTGCCGAGGAACGGCAGCCAGGCCGTCAGGTCGACATCCGCTTTCGCGGGGAGCGCGTCGCGTGCACACACGGCGTGAGCCAGCAACCCGTTCTCCTGAGCGCGGAGCCAGCGCTGGAACACATCGTCCTTCGCGAAGCGGCCGAGGACGCCGCGGGCAACATCGCGTGCGCGCGCGGGCGGCAGCGCAAGGAGCGGCAGCGCCGGCCCGAGCGGGAGCACCGCGAACGGCCCGTCCACGGTGTCGATGCGCGCCCGCCTGCCGGCGCCCAGCGTGAACACCTGATCGGGCGCGATCGTCTGCACCGCGAAGCCGCGGAACGCATCGCCGAGCCATGGAGCTTCGGGGCTGACCGAGACGAGCCGAACGTTCGTCGCGGCGTAGGTCGAGAGAAACGCGGAGATCTCCGAGCCGGACGGGGCGCGCGGACGGAAGCGCTCCTGCACGAGGCCGCGCGCAAGTCGGTCGGCGATGATCGCGCGTGCATCGGCAAGCGTCACGCCGGCGTCGCCGAGCGCGGAGTGATACCGGCCGGCGCTGCCGCCGAAGCGATCGCGAACGATCCAGCGCTCGGCGGCGAGCACCGTCTGCGGGTCGACGCTGCGCGTGGCGCGGAGCACCGACCGCTCGAGCAACACGCTGGCCGCCGAGTCGCGGTCACCGGTGATCGCAGCGACGCGCGCAACGTCGGATTTCGTGATCGTCACGGAACCGAGCGTGCAACGAACGTTGGCAGGCAGCTCGATCTGCCCCTCGGTGCGCGAGGCGTTGAACCCCGCGCCCGCAACGAGTGGGCCGTTGCACAACTTCGGGTCGCGCGCCCACAGATACACACAAGCGGCTGCGGCCTTGTCGGGATCGTTGCCCGCGGAGGAGAAGCTCGGCCAGCCCCACGACCAGACACCCTGAATGTGCGTCTCGGCGGCGACCTGCTTGGCCGCCAGCGCCTCGAGTTTCACGATCTCGAGCCACGCCGACTTCGGCTTCAGGCCTTGCCGCCCGCCCTGGCCGAGCGCCGACTGGAACTGCAGCTCGAGCGCCACTCGTCCGGCGGGAATGCCGATCGCGCCCAAGTGCGCGACGAGCCCGCGCAGCCCGCTGCGCATCGACCGGCTCGCCCGCTCAGGCCCGAGCGCGAAGAGCGCCTTTGGGCCCGGGGAGGTGAAGTAGACCTGCCGGACGAGGATCGACGCCTGCGCCGCCTGGCGCCACCACTCTGCCGCGTCGCCGCCCGTGTACGGCGGGTTCGCGATCGTGATCGCCGTCGTGGCACCGAGCGCGTCGAGTGCGCGGAGAAGGCTCAACACGTTGGCGCGGTATTGCGCGTTCGTCGCGCTCCAGGGTGTTTGCGTTTGAGCGCCGAACAGCTCGTTCTCAGCGATCAGCGGTGTCGCGCAGCCGGTCACCTGCTGGGCGAACTCGAACTCCTTCTGCGCCTTCGCAGGGATCGTCGCCGGGTCGGCGGGCGCCGACGTCGTGCCGACTCGATCGTTCAGATGGAGATCGAAGAAGATCGTCGCCGCACCGGCCTGACGCAACTCGGCGGGAATCTCGGTGCCGGACGAGAGCGCGAGGATCATTCCCGGCTTCGGGATGATCGGTGCGTTGTGGCCCGCGTAGTCGATCCAGAGCGGGCCGTTGGCAGGCAGTCCGCAACCCGGCGGTGTGTCGGCCGGCGCAGGGCCGGGCGCAATCACTAGAGCGGCCGCGGCCGCGGCGAGAACAGCAACCCCTCTCATGGCCTCAGGGTAGTTGGGACCTCGGATTCCGGCCCGCGCGCGAAGCAGCACCGGGACGCTCCGCACATGCGAAGCGTCCCGGCCGTGGGTTCGCTACGACTTCGAGAGGAATGGATCGACAAACAGGTCGTCGAAGTTGGCTGAGCCACTTTCGACGTTGAATTGCAGCTGAAGCGACTTCGTTCCGAGCGGCGCCCCGAGGGCGCTGAACAGCGTCGAGAGTTTCGGCGACGGGGCCCACGTGGTTCCGGCCGTGAACGTACCGCCGTCGAGGATCGCAAGCACGCCGAGCAATCCGCGCGCGATCACCCGCACGTGCACCACCGCAGGCCCGCCGTGACCGGCGACGACGAAACGAATCGCCGGGTACGTCAACCCGTAACAGACGTTGATCGCGGCGCTGTCGCCCGTCGGCACGAGCAGCGAGTGCGAGCCCGGCCCGGAGAGATTCCACGGCTCGTCACCCGAGACAACCGCGGCGCCGCCGGAGAGCGTCCACCCCGTCGAGCCTGACTCGAAGCCGCCGTTCTTCGCAAAGTAGTAGCCGGCGCGATCGCCCCACGGCGCGAACACCGGTGCCGTCGCGCCGCAGTTGCCACCGAGCAGTCCTGGCAAAAGATCAGCGCGTGCCGTCGCCGCCGTGGCCGACAGCGAAACCGCCGCTGCCGCGCAAATGATGAGAACGATCCGCCGCATGTGCCCTCTCCTCCGTCGTTCGCCGCAATGAGGCGCTCATCGTCATTCCGTGCGGGTGATCGGGCATCACCCGTTGGGGTGGGACCCCCCGCTGTCTGATCCCTCAGACGAGTGAATCTCGGCGATTCGCCGGTGCCGATGACCGGTTTGTGACGACGGCCGCGGCGCCATCTGCTGAGCACGCTCTCGAAATCGGCCTTGGCGACGAGCTCGTTCGCGAAGCGCGCACACGCTACGAACAGGCACGGCTCGCCCTGCACGCACGGCTCGTCTTCACCGTTGCAGGAGTCGCGGCCGCGTCAGGCTTCGTCGCCGCAGCAGCGTTCGTGAACGGCGGGCCGGCGGCGCGTATTCCGGTGGTCGTGCTCTTCGTCGGGCTGTACGCCTTCGTCTCGCGCGTCGAGTTCGAGATCGGCACGGGATCGGCCGTGCCGACACAGCTGATTCTCGTGCCGATGCTCTTTGCGCTGCCGATCGGCATCGTTCCGGCGGCCGTGGCCGGAGCGCTCGTGCTGCGCACGATCGGCGACCGGCCGTCGCCGCTGCGCGACCCCACGCGCATCTTCCCCCTCTTTCTCAGCGCGGTTCACTCACTCGGCCCGGTGCTCGTGGTCGCGTTCGCCGGCGGGTTGCCGCTGCGCCTCGGTGCATGGCCGATCTACCTCGCAGCGCTCCTGGCGCAATTCGCCTTCGACTTCGGCAACGCATGCGTCAACGTGTATGCAAACCGCGTTTCGCTTCGGACGCTGCTCGGGTTCGTCGGGCTCGTCTTCATCGTCGACGCCACGCTCGCCCCGGTCGGACTTGTCGTAGCGCTCGCAACGCGCGCGCACCCGGAACTTGTTGTGCTCATCCTCCCACTGGTCGGCTTGTTGCGGCACTTCGGACAGGAGCGGCAGCGGCGAATCGACAGCGCACTCGAGCTGAGCGACGCCTACCGCGGCACGGCGCTTCTGCTCGGAGACGTCGTCGAGGCCGATGACGCGTACACGGGAAGCCACAGCCGTCACGTCGTCGACCTCGTGCTTGCGGTCTGCGACGAGCTCAAGTTGTCGGCCGCCGACCGCCGCGACGCGGAGTTCGTGGCGCTGCTGCATGACGTCGGCAAGATCAGGATCCCCGGCGAGATCATCAACAAGCCCGGCAAGCTCGATGCCGACGAGCGCGCGCTGATCGAGACGCACACGATTGAGGGCGAGCGGATGCTCGAGCAGGTCGGCGGTGTGCTTGCTCACGTCGGCCGGCTCGTTCGTTCGTGCCACGAGCATTGGGACGGCCGCGGTTATCCCGACGGCCTCGTCGGCGAGGAGACACCGCTCGTCGCACGCATCGTGTGCGCGTGCGATGCGTTCAGCGCGATGACCACCGACCGCCCGTACCGCGCGGCACGCACACAGGCCGAGGCGATCGAGGAGCTCAAACGCTGCGCGGGCACACAGTTCGACCCGCAAGTCGTCGCCGCCATCGCCGGGGCCTGACCTGAAAAGCAACCAGGTTCCGCTCTTTGAACCTGGTTCGATGAGTTTCGAACCGCCACAGCCCCCGCAAGAGAAACTCATCAAACCTGGTTTAACCCCAAACCAGGTTGAGGTCGTTAGCGCTTACGGCCGAACCAGGCGGAGCGCGGGGGGAGTGGCTCCTCGCCGAGGGAGCGCGCGCCGGCGAGCAGGTCGGCCGGCGTGAGGCACTTCAGCTCGTCGTGCGTGAGGTTCTCGACGTCACCCTCGCCGAGGCGTAGTGCCTGCGCGTTCAGGGCCTGCTCGAACAGCGTGCGCGCGAAGCGCGCGTTGCCGAACGAGTCGTCGCGACCGGCGCCCGCGAAGATCGACCGAAGCGTGTCGGGCGTTCCCTCGCCGAGTGTGTACTGCGCCTCCGAGGCGAAGCGGCCGAAGATCTGCACCAGCTCGTCGGTCGAGTAGTCGGGAAACTCGATCTCACGCGAGAAGCGCGAGCGGAGGCCGGGATTCGACTCGAGGAACCGGCGCATCAGCCGCGGGTAGCCCGCGACGATCACCACGAGGCGGTGGCGGTTGTCCTCCATGCGCTTCAGCAGCGTCTCGATCGCCTCATCACCGAAGTCGAGGCGCTCGCCTTCGCGCGCAAGCGCATATGCCTCGTCGACGAACAGCACCCCGTCGAGCGCCTTCCGCACGACGCGCTCTGTCTTGATCGCTGTCAGGCCGACGTACTGACCGACAAGGCCCGCGCGGTCGACCTCGACGAGATGGCCGCGCGTGAGCAGCCCCATCGAGCGGTACATCTGCGCAAGCAGCCGCGCGACCGTCGTCTTGCCGGTGCCCGGGTTGCCGAGGAAGACCAGGTGCTGCGTCGTCGCCACCTCCGGCAGCCCCGCCTCCTTGCGCCGGGCCTGCACGCGGAGAAAGGCCACGAGGGCGCGCACCTGCTCCTTCACCGATTCGAGGCCTGGCAGCGAATCGAGCTCGATGAGCAGCTCCTCGAGCGGCCGGGCGGGCTCCTGCCGCTTGAGCACGTCGAAATCGAGCTCCTCCCCGATCTGCGTGCGCAGCTGTTCCCCGAGGGCCCGCAGCGAGTCGAGGGGATTCGGCATGAGCTGACCGTACCCATTACGGTCCCCTCGAATGCCTCAGCCGCCGATGAAGCCCGCGGAGCTCAGCCGCTACGCCGACATGCTCGTTCGCGGCTGCCTCGCGCTCCGTCGCGGGGACACGCTCCTGCAGCGGGTCGCCATTCCGCACCGGGAGCTCGCCGTTGCCGTCGCCGAGGCTGCTTATCGCGCCGGGGCGTCGGCCGTCGATGTGGAGTACGAAGACAGCCGCCTCTACGCCGCTCGGATCCTGCACGCGTCGAAGGCTGCGCTCGGCGCTCGCACGTCGTGGCAGCGGGAGCGCATGCGCGCGCTCGGCAACGAGACCGTGGCGATCCTCCAGGTGATGGGCGAGCACGAGCTGAGCGTTGTCGCCGGGCTGCCGCCGGAACGCGTCGCCGAAGACTCGAAGCGGCTCGCCGCCGGCACCGAGATGGCGCGTATCCGGCGCGAAGGCAGACTGCGCGGGACGATCTGCGCCTGGCCGACCGAGGACTGGGCGGCGCGCGTCTTCCCCGGCCGCGAGAGCGCAAAGGCGCAACGACGCCTGGCGCAGGACCTGCTTTCGTTCTGCCGGCTCGGGCCGAAGGATCCGCCCGGCCACACCGGCTGGACCGCGCATCTCGCGACGCTGCGCCGCCGCGCGACCCGCCTGACGAAACTCGACCTCGTCGAGCTCGAGGTGCGCGACCGCGGCACCGATCTGCGCTTCAAGATCGCGCCGTTCTCGATGTGGCGCGGCGGCGGCGAGAAGGATCACTGGGGGCGGCAGATCGCGATGAACGTCCCAACCGAGGAGTGCTTCATCTCGCCGGACGCCGCCGCGACCGAAGGAACCTTCCGGTGCTCGCGGCCGCGCAGCTTCGGCGGCCGGGTAATCGAGGACCTCTCGGGCGAGTTCCGCGGTGGGCGCCTCGTGCGCCTCAAGGCGAAGCGCCAGTCCGACCGCGACTGGCTCGCTCGCTACCTCGCCGCGATTCCGAACGCCGAGCGTCTCGGCGAGATCGCGCTCGTCGACTCGTCGTCCCGCATCGGCCAGACCGGCCTCATCTACTACAACGGACTGCTCGACGAGAACGCCGCCGCGCACATGGCCTTCGGCTCCGGCTTTGCGAAGACCCGCAACGTGCCGGTCGGACGCAAGCGCTACGGCGTGAACCAGTCAAAGACCCATATCGACGTGATGATCGGCACCGACGACCTCGAGGCCCTCGGCGTCACTCGGAAAGGCCGCCGCGTTCCCCTGGTCACCGGCGGGACCTGGCAGATTTAGCACCGGAGCGAGGCATGCTATAGTTAACGAGGTTAATGATTCCAATGGCAACTGAATCCGCGACTTTGGCGAACCGGCTGCGGCCGGTCCTGCTGCGCGTCGCACGTGAGCTTCGGCGAGAGATCCACTCCCTCGGCGTCACCGGCGGCCAGGTTTCGCTCCTGATCCAGATCAAGAAGAACCCCGGCATCACCGCCTCGGCGCTGGCCGAGCGGGAGCGCATCTCGGCGCCCGGCATGTCGGGCCACATCGCCCGGCTCGAGGCGGCTGAGCTGATCGAGCGCACCCGCGCCGAGGACCGGCGCCGGATCGGCCTGACGCTGACGGACGCCGGCGACAAGGTGCTGACGAACGTGCGCAAGCGCCGCACGGCCTGGCTCGCCGAGCATCTGAAGGGCTTGACCGACGACGAGCGCGAGGCGATCGAAGCGGCGCTCCCTGCGCTCGAGAAGCTGGTCGAGGTACGCGGCAAATGAATTCGCTCAGGCATCTGTGACGCTGCTCAAACTCGCGTCCGCCCGCACATTCGCGTCACTTAGACGCCACCGCAATTACCGCCTCTTCTTCTTCGGGCAGCTCACGTCCGTCGCCGGAACGTGGATGCAGAACATCGCGATGGCGTGGCTCGTCGTCACACTCGAGCCGCACTCGCGCGGCCTCGCCGTCGGGCTGCTCTCCGTCTGCCGCTTCGGCCCCTTCACGCTGCTCGGGCTGCTCGCCGGTGTCGTCACCGACCGGTTCGACAACCGTCGCATCGTCATCGCGACGCAGTCGGTGCAGATGTTCTTCTCGGCGATCCTGGCCGCGATCACGTTGCTCGGCCACGTGCGCCTCTGGGAGGTCTACGTGATCGCCGCGCTCACCGGGACGGCGCTTGTGTTCGATGCGCCGTCACGCCAGAACCTCACGTTCCAGATGGTCGGCCGCGACGAGCTGCCGAACGCGATCGCACTCAACTCGAGCCTGTTCAACACCGCGCGCATCTTCGGGCCGGCCCTCGCCGGCATCCTGATCGCCGCGTTCGGCTCCGGGTGGTGCTTCGCGATCAACACGCTCAGCTTCGTCGCCGTGCTTGGCGGTCTGCTTGCGATGCGCGTGTCGGAGCTCTACCCACTTCTCGACCGTCGCCGTCCCACGCTCTGGCGCGGCACCCGCGAAGGGTTCGCGTACGCGCGGCGGAACCGCACCGTGCTGGTGACGCTTTCGATGATGGTCGTCTTCTCCGCGGTCGGCTTCAACTTCAACATCCTGCTGCCGCTGCTCGCGAAGACGACCCTCGACGCGGGGCCGCGCACCTTCGGCATCGTCTCCGCCTGCTTCGGCGCGGGAGCGCTCGTCGGCGCGCTGTCGGCAGCGGCGTTCGCACGCACGACCTGGCGCGTGATGTTCGCGGGCGCGGGCGGCTTCGGGCTCTGCGAGCTCGTCCTGGCGCCCATCCACTCGACAGCCCTTGCGGGCGTCCTCCTCTTCATCGCCGGCGTCTTCTTCACGAGCTACACCGCCAACTCGAACAGCGCGATCCAGTTGGCGAGCCCCGACTACATCCGCGGCCGCGTGCTCGGGCTCTATTACTACGCGTGGAACGGGCTCGCGCCGTTCGGCGCGCTCTTCGTGGGCTGGATGTGCGACGTGGGCGGCACCGAGCTCGCGCTCCTGGTCGGCGGCACGAGCGTGCTGACGATGACCGCGATCGGCGCCTGGGCCGTGAAGCGCCCGCGCCGGCCCGCCCAACCCGCACGGGTCGCCACCGAGGCGCCCCTCGAACGGGTCGCTGCCTAAAGAAGCTCTCTCATTCTGTGAGAGCTTCTAAGCGCGCGAGTAGCGCCTGAAGTCGTAGACTCGGCGACGCTTCATTTTCGAGGCATTCGGACACCAGTTGGGGGTAGACCGATGGCACAGGTCGCGTTCGAGAGAGTCAGCAAGATCTATCCCGACGGGACGCGGGCGGTCAACAACGTCAACCTGGAGATCAAGGACGGCGAGTTCATGGTGCTCGTCGGGCCGTCCGGGTGTGGCAAGACGACCGCCCTGCGCATGGTTGCGGGACTCGAGGAGATCTCGGAGGGCGTGCTGAAGATCGGCGAGCGGGTGGTCAACCACGTGCCGTCACGCGACCGCGACATCGCGATGGTCTTCCAGAGCTACGCGCTGTACCCGCATCTCACCGTCTACGACAACATCGCCTTCGGCCTGCGTCTGAAGAAGATGCCGAAGCCCGAGATCGAGGCTCGCGTGCAGAAGGCCGCAGACCTCCTCGGCCTCGGTGACTACCTCAAGCGCAAACCGCGCGCGCTCTCGGGCGGTCAGCGCCAGCGCGTCGCGATGGGGCGCGCGATCGTGCGCGAGCCCGCGGCGTTCCTGATGGACGAGCCGCTCTCGAACCTCGATGCGAAGCTTCGCGTGCAGACGCGCGCGGAGATCTCGAAGCTGCAGTCTGACCTCGGCGTGACAACGGTGTACGTGACCCACGACCAGGTCGAGGCGTTGACAATGGGCGACCGCGTCGCCGTGATGCGCAAGGGTGAGATCCAGCAGGTCGACGAGCCGCAGACGCTGTACGACCGTCCGCTCAACCTTTTTGTCGGAGGCTTCATCGGCAGCCCCGCCATGAACATGCTCGATGCGACGCTTCAGAAGAACGGCGAGCTGCACGCTCTCATCGGCGACCAGCGCATCGGCCTCGGTAAGGAAACCCTGGCGGCCCGGCCCGGGCTGATGAAGTACGCGGGACGCTCGGTCGTGATCGGCATCCGCCCCGAGGACCTCGAAGACGAGGCACTCGCCGCCAACGCGCCGGAGGACCGGATGCTCACCGGCAGGCTTGAGCTGCGCGAGGCGCTCGGCTCCGAGATCATGGCGCACTTCGCGATCAAGGGCGCGCAGGCCGAGACCGACGAGACGCGCGAGCTCGCCGACGATGCCGGCACGTCGGACACGGAAAAGCCGATCGGGGTCAAGCAGGACGAGGCGGTGATCGTCGGCCGTTTCGGCGCGCGCTCCCGCGTGAAAGCTGGGGACACCATTCGCGCGGTAGTCGATACGCGCGCCCTGCACTTCTTCGATCCCGAGACAGGGCTCGGGATCTACGACACCCCCTAGACAGCATCGAGGAAAGGAGCACTGTGAGACGTCTCTACCTCTTCGCCGGGCTCGTGCTCGCCCTCGCCGTCCTCGCGACGGCTGCGTTCGGCGCAACGGCACACCGCTCGTCGGCGAAGACGACGGCAGCATCCGGCTCGATCACGTTCGACGGCGTCTGGAGCGGCGCCGAAGCCGCAGCGTTCGGCGACGTGATCAAGGCGTTCAACAAGACGAACCCGAAGGTCAAGGTCAACTACAAGTCGCTCGGCGACAACCTGCCGACGATCCTCGCGACATCGGTCGCAGGCGGCCGCCCGCCGGACATGGCGGACATCGCGCAGCCAGGCCTCATCCAGCAGTTCGCGAACAAGGGATCGCTGAAGCCGATCTCCTATGCGAGAGGGGCGATGGCGGCGAACTTCGCGCCCTCGTGGCTGAAGCTCGGCACGTTCAACGGCAAGCTGTACGGCCTCGTCTTCAAGGCCAGCAACAAGTCGACCGTCTGGTACAACGTCCACGCGTTCAAGAACGCCGGCGTTTCCGCCCCGGCGACGTTCACGCAGCTGATCAAGAACGCCGGCACGATCCGCTCCTCGGGCGTGCCGCCCTTCTCGATCGGCGGCTCCGACGGCTGGACGCTCACCGACCTGTTCGAGAACATCTATCTCCGCCAGGCCGGCGTTGCGAAGTACAACGCGCTGTCCGCACACAAGATCAAGTGGACGGACGCGTCGGTCGGCGCCGCACTGAAGACCATGGCGCAGATCGTCGGCAACTCGGCGAACATGGCCGGCGGCACGTCGGGCGCCGTGCAGACGCAGTTCCCGGACTCGGTGAACAACGTCTTCCAGAACCCGCCGAAGGCGGCGATCGTGATCGAGGGTGACTTCGTTCCCGGTGTCGCGACGGTGAAGGCGAAGGCAAAGATCGACTACGGCGAGTTCCCGTTCCCGTCGATCAAGGGCTCCGGCCCGGCGGTCGAGATCGGCGGCGACACGATCGTCGCGTTCAAGGACAACCCGGCGATCGAGGCGTTCATGAAGTTCCTCGCCTCGCCGCAGGCGGCGGCCGCGTGGGCGAAGCACGGTGGCTTCGCGACCGGCAACCGCAACATGAGCGCGAGTGTCTACCCCGATGCGATCACGCGGGCGACCGCCGGCGCTGTCGCGAAGGCGACGAACGTCGTGTTCGACATGTCGGACGAGCAGCCCGGTTCCTTCGGCGCCACGGTGGGCCAGGGCGAATGGGGCCTGTTCCAGAACTTCCTGCGCAACCCGAAGGACATTTCGGGCATCCAGAAGAAGCTCGAAGCATCCGCAGCGGCTGCGTACAAGAAGGGCAAGTAGCCGCCGTTGACGAGTAGCGGCAGCATCACGGCGGAGTCGCCCCCAGGGGCGGCTCCGCCCGCTGCCGACGAATCGGGTCGGCTGCGCCGGTACAGCACGGGCACGGTGTTCCTCACGCCGGCTCTCCTGCTGCTCGGCGTCTGGATCCTCTACCCGACGATCTATACCGTCGGGCGGAGCTTCTTCAGCCAGTCGGGCTCGCAGTTCGTGTGGTTCGACAACTACAAGACGCTCTTCACGACGTCCGCGCTCACGACCGCGATCAAGAACAACGCGATCTGGGTGCTCGTCGTGCCCGCGTTCGTGACCGCGCTCGGGCTCGTCTTCGCAGTGCTCACCGAGAAGGTGCCGTGGGCGGTCGCGTTCAAGACCGCGATCTTCCTGCCGATGGCGGTGTCGGCGTTCGCAACCGGCATCACCTGGCGGATCATGTACATCCAGGATCCGAGCCAGGGCGCGATCAACGCGCTCGGACGCGTCGCCGTCGACGCGGTCAAGAGCCCGGGCGTGCTGCCGGACGCGCTCCCGTCCACACCGACACTCACCGGCACGCCTGCGAAGGGACTCGTCCTGAAGACTCCGCTGCACCCGGGCGGCGTCGCACTCCTCGGCCTCACGGGCATCGCGCCCGAGGCGGTGCCGAAGGGCGCGAAGCAGACGGCGCAACCGGCCGCGAAGCCGGGCGAGATCACCGGCGCGGTCTGGCGCGACTTCAAGCCAGGCGGCGGCGTCGCCGGCAAGGTCGAGCAGGGCGAGTTGAGCCTGCCCGGCGTCTCTGTGGAATTGAAGAGCGCCGGCAAGACGGTGCAGTCGACGTCGACAGGCGCCGACGGGACCTTCGAGTTCAAGAACGTGAAGCCCGGCACCTATCAGGCGGCGATCAGCTCAGCCACCTTCAACAAACCCTGGGGTGGCTTCGCCTGGCTCGGCACGAAGCTGATCACCCCCGCGCTGATCATCGCGTACATCTGGATCTGGGCCGGGTTCGCCATGGTGGTGATCGCCGCCGGGCTCGCGGCGATGCCGCGAGACGTGCTCGAGGCGGCACGCACCGACGGCGGCAGCGAGTGGCAGGTGTTCCGCCGCGTCACGATCCCGCTTCTCTGGCCCGTGCTGACGGTCGTGCTCGTGACGATGTTCATCAACGTCCTCAAGGTGTTCGACCTCGTGATCACGCTCGCGCCGGGGTCGTCGCAGAACGCGGCCAACGTGATCGCGCTCGCGATGTGGCGCACGTCCTTCGGCGGCGCGAACGACTTCGGCGTCGGCTCGGCGATCGCCGTGTTCCTGTTCCTGCTCGTCATTCCCGTGCTCGCGCTCAACATCCGAAACTTCCGGAGGGAAGCCTGATGGCAGCCACCACCGCGCCGCCGATCGTCATCGATCCCCGCGGCAGCGCCGCGGCGCGCTTTGGGCGGTTCGCAGCGAAGGCGCCGATGCAGATCCTGATCGCCACTATCGGCTTGCTCTGGCTCGTGCCGACCCTCGGCCTGTTTCTCACGTCGATCCTGCCGGCGGCGGACTTCACGACGAAGGGCTGGTGGCAGATCTTCTCGAAGCCGAGCGAAGCGACCTTCCACAACTACCGGATGGTCTTTCACAACCACGCGATCATGCACTCGCTCTGGACGACGATCGAGATCGCGGTCGGCAACACACTGCTTGTCGTGATCCTTGCCGCGCTCGCCGGCTACGCATTCGCCTGGCTCGAGTTCCCCGGTCGCGACTGGCTGTTCATCGCGGTGATCGGGCTGCTCGTCGTGCCGCTGCAGATGGCGCTGATCCCGATGTTCTCGCTGTACAACCACCTGCATCTCTACGACACCGTGCTCGGGATCATCCTGTTCCACGCGGCGTTCGGCCTGCCATTTGCGATCTTCCTGCTGCGGAACTTCTTCGTTGGGATACCGCGCGACATCTTCGAGTCGGCGCGCATCGACGGCGCGTCAGAGCTGCGGATCTTCGTGAAGCTCGTACTGCCGCTCGGCCTGCCCGCGATCGCATCTCTCTCGATCTTCCAGTTTCTCTGGACGTGGAACGACCTGATCGTCGCGCTCACGTTCGGCCAGAACGTGCAGCCGATCACCGTCGCGATCTTCAGCAACCTGCGCCAGTTCGGCGCGAACATCGATCTGATCGCACCGGCGTCGTTCATCTCGCTCGTGATTCCGCTCGCCGTGTTCTTCGCGTTCCAGCGGTACTTCGTGCAGGGCCTGCTCGCCGGCTCGGTGAAGTAGGTCCCGTGCGCTGCGCGATCGTCGGAAGCGGGCTCGGAGCGCTCGCTGCCTACGCGACCCTGCGTCAAGGCGGCGTCGCCGCCGAGGAGATCGCCGTCTTCGGCACACACGCCGATCCGACCGAGGTCTGGCGTGGGCGCGCAGAGGCGATCAGGCAGCGCCGCATGCGCTCCGAGTCGGACGGGCATCTTGCCGCCGCCGCGTTTCCCGGCCTCGCCGTGCGCGAGGCGTCGCGCACCGGCTCACCGGCGCCGCTGCTGAAGACGGTTGCGAACCGCTACCACCCGACGGTGCCGGACTTCCTCGCGCATGCCGCGCGCGTTCGGGTGCGCAGCGGCTGGGACGCGAGCTTCCACGAGCGGCGCATCGCCCGGATCCGCGCGGTCGACGCCGGCTTCGAGCTCGACGGCGAAGGGCCGTTTGCGCACGTCGTCGTCGCGACGGGCCACCCCGGTCTTCGGCGGCCGGACGATCTCCCCGGCGCGGTGCACGCCTACGAGCCGCATGAGTACGCGAAGGAGGTGACGATCGTCGGTGCCGGCATGGCGGCGGCAACCGAATGGCTGAACGCGCTCGCCGCGGGCGCCGAGGTGATCTCCGTGCGACGCCGCGAGCCGCTGCGTCGCCCGCTGAACGTGCCGCGGCCGCTTTTCTCCAAGCGTGGACTCGTCGCCTTTCACGCTGCCGGCCGCGAGGCGCGCGCAACGACGCTGCGCGAGCTCTCGACGCCGTCCTACCCGCCGGGGCGCGCCTGGGACGCGCCGCTGCGCGACGCCGAGCGTGAGGGGCGCTTCCGCGTCGCGCGCGAGGTCAACGGCTCGCCGCAGGTGATCGCCGCCACGGGCTTCGAGCACGGGTTCGAGCACGATCCGCTCCTCGCCGATCTGGTCGACGCTCACGAGCTCGAGACGCACGACCGCTGGATCGTGCTCGCACCCGACTCCACCGTTCCCGCCCTCACCGACGGGGTGCGCACTCTGTCGCTCGCCGGTGTCGCAGCCCAGTGGGCGTTTCCCGCCGCCGACACGATCGCGGGCGCGAAGTACGCCGCCCGCGCCTACCTTCGCCGCGTATGTCGTACACGCTGAGAGGACGCATCGAGTCACGGCTTGCGGCGGTGGTCCCGGCGCTCGTTGTCGCGCTCGGATTGCACACCTGGTGGGCCGTGGAGCTCGTCGCGTTGATGCTCGCGGTCGGGCTCGTGCTCGACGCGCTGGTGTACGACCGCGTCCTCGCCTATCAGCCGGGCTGGGCCGCGCTGCCGCTCGGCGTGCTCGAGCTCGGCCTCGTCTACGGGGGCGTGCACTGGCTCGGGATCATGGCGCCGCTCCGCTGGGCGCTTGTGCTCTACGCGGTCGGCTGGCTCGCGGCACAGGTTTGCACACACGGGCTCTTCCCGCGGGCGCGCCTCGAGTACGGCGAGTCGGGCGGCGAGCTCGGTCGTGGCGGCGCCCTCACCGGGGTCGCCGTCGCGGCGGTCGTCGTCGGCGGGCTCGGAGGCGCGTATGCGACCCGGCCACCGACGGTGCACCTGCACGGCACGGTGCAGGGGCCACTCGTGATCCGCCATCCCGAGACGCTCACCGGCGGCACCGTGCTCGGCGGGATCGTCGTGCGTTCGAACAAGGTGACGATTCGCAATGTCACCGTCGTCGGCGGCGAGAACGGCATCGACGTCGAGCACGCCTCGAACGTGATGCTCGACCGCGTTCGGGTGCTCCACGCGAGCATGGATGCGATTCACGTCCGCGACGCGGGCATCATGATCGAGAACTGCACGATCAGCGACCCCGCAGGCCCGTGGGTACAGGGCGTCGACATCTCCTACTCGATGGGCCGCGCGATGAGCATGGTCTCGCATTGCACGATCGCGGGCGTGCACGAAGGGATCGTCACGCATTCATCCGAGGTCGACGTGATGTCGAATCGCATTCTCGGCACGACCCTGCGTGCGATCTCGCTCGGCGAGATGTCGATGGGCATGGCAAGCGGCAACGAGGTGAGCGCGGCCCTCGGCGTCGGCATTCTCTGCGAGGACCATTCGATGTGCCAGATCGAGCACAACATCATCGCGGGCACACGCGTCGACGGAAACCAGGACCGCGCGAGGCAAGGAGTGGCGATCGAGGCGCACTACTACGCGAGCGCGCAGATCAACCACAACACCGTCGTGGCGAGCCCCGGAGGAATCAAGTCGTTCGACAACTCGACGATCGAGCGATGAGCACACCGGAGTTCCAGCTCGTCGCGCGGACCGGCC
This sequence comes from Gaiellaceae bacterium, assembly GCA_049288455.1. Taxonomy (GTDB): domain Bacteria; phylum Actinomycetota; class Thermoleophilia; order Gaiellales; family Gaiellaceae; genus PALSA-600. The sequence goes on from JBAQHS010000030.1 coordinate 15,770, forward strand.
ATCCGACATTCCTCGACTTGCCGTGGGACGAGCCCCTCGAGCAGTGGCAGTCGGAGCGGTTCGTCACCCTGATCCGCGGCATCAGCAGGCACGTGGTGCGCTTCGTCGAGTACGACGGCGCCCTCTACGCGCTGAAGGAGCTGCCGGAACGCCCCGCCCGGC
>JBAQHS010000031.1:0-1757 GCA_049288455.1 Gaiellaceae bacterium
GCGCGCTGGTACCGCTGGTAACGGCCGTTCCGCGGGCACCTGGCGTCACGACGGCGTCAGGTGCCCCCGAGCGAGTTAGCCGCCGCTACAGGTACCCCATGGGATCGACCGGATTACCGTTGATCCGTACCTCGAAGTGCAGGTGAGGCCCGGTGCAGTGGCCGGTGCAGCCCACGTAGCCGATCGTCTGGCCCTGCGCAACGGTCTGGCCGCAGGCCACGGCGATTGCGCTCTGATGCCCGTAGGCGGTCGCAAGGTTGCCGCCATGGTCGATCACGACGAAGTTGCCGTACCCCTGCTCCCAGCCGCAGTAGATCACGGTGCCGGCCGCTGCCGCCTGGATCGGAGTACCGGTCGACGCTCCGATGTCGATGCCCTGGTGCATGCGCCCCCACCGCCAGCCGTAAGGACTCGTGATCGGCCCGCTCACGGGCCACACGAGGCCGGCCGCGGACGGGGTCGACGTGGCGCCGCTCGAACCGTGCTGCGCCTGCGCCGCGCGGATCCTCGCGCCGATCGCATCCGAGGCCGCCTGCAGTGCGTCGATCTCACCGGCTTCCGCCTGCTCGGCGGCGGTCAGCTGTGAGAGGTCGGTGAGCTTCTTGCTCTTGTACACCGAGAGATCGTTCGAGGCGCCGACGAGTTGGTCGCGGACGTCACGCGTCTGGGCGGTCCTGGCCGAGATCACCGCCGTCTCCCCGCGCACCGTGGTGCGCAGCGCCTTCGTCTTCGCGCGCGCCGCCTTGACCTGCCCCTTCGCCGTTGCGACCTCGCGCGCAATTCGCTTGTCCTGCTGGCCGATGTCGTTCAGGTACTGCACCTGATCGAGTGCGTCCTGGACGTTGCGCGCACCGAGGAACACATCGAGTGTCGAGGCGGGATCGGATTCGTAGATGTCCACCAGCCGCCGGTTGAGCGTGGAGATCGACTCGCGATACTGCTGCTCGAGGAACCCGTAGCGCTTGTTCTGGATGGCGAAGAGCGCGTTCAGCGCATTCAGCCGCCTCTGATGCAGCGACAGGTCGGCCTCGAGCGTCTGAAGGTGGAGCGAGACGTCGCCGACCTTCCCTTCGAGCGTCCGGATCCGCACCGTGTAGTCGTTGACCTCGTTGCGAAGCGAGCGCTCCTTCTGCTTCTGCGCTGCCAACCGGTCTTGCAGGCTCGAGATCTTGCTGTCGACCTGATGCTTCTTCGTGACATCGTCGCCGAACGCCGGGGTCGCGACGACAAGCAAGACGAGGAGTGCGAGCGCGAGTCGCCGCATGGCAGACGCTTTCGCCGCCGCCCCGGGTTACTCCTGCGGGCCGGGCTCAGTGATCGGCGGCGGAACCGGTGGCGTCGCCTCATCGGGCGGCGGCCACGGCTCCGGCACGCGCGCGGGGCCTGCGGGAGTGCCCTCATCGGGCGGCGGGGCGGGCTCTGGTGCGATCTCCGAAAGCTCGGCGCGCATCCCATCACGGTAGCCGGGGTCGCGGTCGATCGCACGCAGCGCCGCCGCCGCTTGGCGCCGAAGCGGGCCGAGCAGCTCGCGGTAGTCGTCATCGACGATCTTCCCGGTGCGATGATCGAATTCGAGCTCCTTCAGCGCTGCGAGCGCGCGGTCGCGCTCCTCGGCGAGCTCGAGGTGGTGCGCTTCCGCCGCGGACGGCGCATCGAGGCGATCGTCGAGGGCTTCCGGCTCACGGAGGAACGGTAGGGAGACGAGCACGACGGCGACGGCCGCGAGCGCGACGCCGAGCACGAGCGCGAGGGTGCTC
>JBAQHS010000032.1:0-26815 GCA_049288455.1 Gaiellaceae bacterium
GCACGAATCCGCTCGCGATCGCCGTGCCCTCCTCCGACGGGCGGCCGGTTGTCGCCGATGTCTCGATGGGCGCGGTCACCCACGGCGACGTGCTCGCGGGGCGGGCGCGGGCCGAAGAGCTCGTGCCGTTCGGCGGCGAATTGGCGCACAAGGCGTTCGCGCTCGCGATCGGCCTGCAGCTCGTCGTCGACGCGCTCAGCCCTGACGAAGAGTTCGGTGCCGTGCTCGTCGTCGCGCGACCGGAAGCGGACCCCGTGCCGGCGCTCCGCGCGCTCGCGGCCGGGGCACGCCTCCCGGGCGACGGCTACGACTAGACGGGAAAGCCGGGCTCGCGACGGATTGCCGCGAAGTCGGAGTCCTTGCGCGCGACGGCCGCCCACTTCGGCTCGAGCGCGACCGCGCGCTTCAGCCGCAGCAAGGCCTCGAGATGCCGGCCCGCGCGGGCCTCCATGCACGCGAGGTTGTAGAGGAGAGCCGGGTGCTCGGGCAGCTCCACAAGCGCTTCCTGATGAATCGCGATCGCCTCATCCCAGCGCTCCTCCTGCGCAGCCGGAACCGCGGCGAACATCGCCTCCCAGGCAGAGACCACGTGCGGCGAGCCTGGCTTGCCGCCGAGCGCGAGCACCGTGGTCTCAGTGTCAAGAGCGACCGCGCCGCGCTTCAGCGCCGGGTCGCGGACGAAGACGAACTGCCCGGCGCCGAGCTCGTGGTCGTTGCCGTCGATCGTGAAGCGCGCCCGCCCGCGCAGGACGAAGTAGATCTCCTCATGCCCGAGCTGGCTCTCGGTGTGCTCTTCGACGACCGGCCCGCCGATCTCGCGCGCGGTGTAGGCGTTCACGCCGAACGCCCCGATCCCGAAGCGGCGACGGACCGGCCGCCACACGAACCCGTCGGGCATCTCGATGCGGTCGAGCGCGTCGATGTGCGTGCTCGTCATCCCACCAGCTCGTGCCAGCGCGGATCGGACTGCAGGCCGGCGAAGTCGCCGTCATCGCGGACGTAGTCGGTCACCTCGCGCGGGCCGAGCTCGAGCGCGCGGCGAAGATGGGCGAACGCGGCGTCGGTCTCACCCTCGAGCGCCTCGAAGCAGGCGGCGTTGTACTCCCCCTGCCAGTGCCCGGGGTGCCGGGCAAGCACGTCGGCAATCGCCGCGCGTGCGGCGAGCGGGTCGCCCGCGCGGCGGATCGCGAATGCGATGTGGAAGTCCTCCCACGGCGCGGGCTCCCAGGCCTCGCCCGGCTTTGCCCCGAGCGCCAGGACGACGGTGTCCTCGTCCTCCGCGGTCGCCTCGCGGAGCGTGCCGGGCGGAAGGTGGACGAGCGTCCCGACCGGCGCATCGACGATCTCCTCGCCGACGGTGAAGGTTGCATGACCGCGCACCACGACGTAGAGCTCTTCGTCACCGTCGCGCTCGAAGTGTCGTTCGATCACGAGCCCGCCCGGCGCCGGCGGGGCCCAGCAGTTGACGCCGAAGGCCTGGAAGCCCACGCGGCGGCGCAGCGGCAGGAGGATCGGCGCGTCGCCGGTCGCGCCCGGGTAGCGGTCGAGGTCGTCGATCGAGAGGATCTCGTAGCCGGCGTCGCTCACCGCTTGCGGAGCTCCGCGAGCACGACCGGATCGATGCGCTCGACGCCGTCGACGCGTTCCTCGAGGTTCTCCGTGCCCGACCAGGCGCCGAAGGCCTGCTCGAGCCCGCCCGTGTAGCCGAGCTTCGCGAGCCGGTCGGTGAGCTCGGCCCGGAGGTTGTCGTCGACGTCGATCCAGGTTTCGTGCGGCGACTTGCCAAAGAGGAGTGCGTGCAGGCCATGCAGGCGCGCGAGCTCGGCGACCGGGTGCTCGTGGTCGTCGACCCGCAGATCGACGAGCAGGTCGCTCAGGCCGGCATAACCGCCGTCACGCTCGACGACGAGGAGCGCCGCCGACTGCTGCCCCCGCCGGTCTCCGCCCGCGGCCTGTGCGGCGGCAAGGCACTCGAGCAGCCGCTCGGCGAGCGGGCGGCCCGACGTTGCCGCAAACGTTGTCGCGAGCGCCGTCACGGTCTCTTCGCCGACCAGGATGTTCCCCTGCGCCGCGAAGCAGGGCCCGGCGATGCCTCCGGCCCAGTCCATGCACTCGGCGCCGGTGAACGTCGCGCTGCTGCCTCTCGCATCGACGACGCCGAGTTGCCGTTGCGCACGGTCGTCGTCGGCATCCGTGAGCCGCTCGACGACTTCCGCCGCAGCGAGACCTTCGCGCAGGAGCTCGAGCCCGTCCCGGCCGTAGCGCGGGTTGGCGTATGCCTGCGTGGCGATCGCCCCGACCTGGGGCTCGGCCCAGGGAACGACCGAGCCGACCGCCAGGAACTTCGACTGGGTCGCAACGCCCCAGTGGCCCGCGTCGAGATCGCAGGCGGCGATCGAGTAGGTGGCAACTACCGGGGGTCTAGTCATACAGCTCAGCCATATGTGAGCTCGGTCAGGTCGAGGTCGAGCAGGGAGCGATCGGTGACGAGCGCCACCGCGACCTCGGGGCGGGAGAGCGCGGCTTTCACGTCCGCCGCCGTCCGTGCCCGCACGACGACCGGCCGGCCGCGCCGATGCGCGTCTGCGAGCGCGCTCTCGTCGAGCGCATCGAGCACGAGCGCGTCGCCGAGCTCCAGCTCGTCTTCGAGCGCGATCTCCGGCACGCGGCGTCCCGTTGCGCCGAACCAACGCTCCCTCAACTGCGCGCCTCCCTCACAGCTCGATCGACTCCCCGGGCTTGAGCTGCTCGACCGTTGCGTCGGTGAGTTTCGCGAGAGCGTCCGGGGTGCCCGTGAGGAGCCCGAAGGTGCCCCAGTGCGACGGGACGCAGCGGGGGTTTCCGAGGAGCTCGAGCGCGAGCGCAGCTTCCTCTGGGCCCATCGTGAACCAGTCGCCGATCGGGAGCACCGCGACGTCGGGCTTGTACAGCCGAGCGATCAGCTGCATGTCGCCGAAGACACAGGTATCACCGGCGAAGTACACCGACTTGTCGTCGAAGCGGATCACCAGCCCGCACGATTCGCCGAGGTACTCACCGCGGTCGGAGCTCGAGGAGTGAAACGCGTTCGTGAGCGTGAAGCGGACGCCGTCGATCTCCTGCGTGCCGCCCTTGTTGATGCCCGGCATGTCGCCGACCGCGGCGCCCTGACGCCCGAGCCACCCCTTCAGCTCCACCTGGGCGACGATCTCCGCGTCCGGGAACGATTCGGACAGAAGCGGGACTTCGCCGGCGTGGTCGGAATGCCCGTGCGTGACGGCGATGATGTCGACGCGCTCGGGCTTGCGCTCCGAGTCCGGTGTCTTGGGATTGTTCTGAAGAAACGGGTCGACGTAGATGCGCTTGCCGCCGTCCGTGTCGATACGGAACGCCGCGTGACCGAGCCAGGTGAGCGTTGCCAACGGAACTCCTTTCGCCCTCGGGACCCGGGGAGCATAGAAGGACCGTCCGATCCGAGAGCGAACCTTCTCAAGAGATGGGACGCCGAGCGCTTCCGGCCATGCTCGCCCTGGTCGCCGCACTGGCCGACGGCCGCGGTGCCCACGCTTTCGCATTCGACGCACTGCTCGGCGCGATCCCGTTCGCGGCAGTCGCGGCGCTCGAGGCGTTCGGCACGTATCTCGAGCATCGTGAGGACGCAGTCGGCGGCGTGCAGGCGCTCCTCTGGACGCTTGCGCTTGCGCTGCTCGTGCTCTCCTGTGCCGCACGCTCCCCGGCAACGCACACGGCAACCCTGCCGCCGCTCGGCTGGTCGGCGCTCGTCGCCTGCCTCGGCGTGTTCGCGATCAAGGTGACGGTCGCAGTCGCGCCCGTGCTGCGCCGGATCGCGCTCGCCCAACCGGCCAAGCCCTAACCGCCGCAAGTAACAGACTGTTACAAGCGCCGTTGGCTCGGGCCCTCGCGTCGGGCGCGCCCTCGGGCAGTTCGTAACAGACTGTTACAAGCTAGAGCGGCAGGGCGTGCGCGGCGCTGCGGGCGACGTCGATCAGCGGCTGCACGGCGAAGAACGAGCCTACCGTGACGGCGAGGCAGACCGTCACGGCGACGCCGAGCAGAAGCTCGCGCGGCGGTGACCCGCCGGCCGGGGCGAGCTGCAGCTCCGCCGCGTCGCGAAAGTACATCGCCCGCACGATGCCGAGGTAGTAGTACGCAGAGATCATCGTCGCGATCACGCCGGCGACGATCAGCCACCACATGCCGTGGTCGTAGGCGGCGGCGAAGACGTAGAACTTGCCGATGAAGCCGCCGGTGAGCGGGAAGCCGAGGAAGCCGAGCATGAAGACCCACATCGCGACGCCGAAGAACGGCCGCTCCCACCCGAAGCCGGCGAAATTCTCGAGCGTCACCGGCACGCCGAGCTCGCGCTCGCGCGCCGCGACGACCGCGAACGCACCCAGGGACATCGCTGCGTAGGGGATGAGGTAGTACTGCAGCGCCCGCCCGCCGAGCTGGCTCGCCGCGGCGACGGCAATCAGCATGAAACCGGCGTGCGAGACGGACGAGTACGCGAGGATCCGCTTCACGTTCCGCTGCACGAGCGCGGCGATGTTGCCCCAGGCGAGCGAGATGCACGCGATCACCGCGATCGCGTAGCGCCACAGGCTCTGATCGTGCGGGAACGCCGTCGCGAGCACCCGGTAGGTGACGACGAGCGCCGCGATCTTCGTCGCCGACGACATGAACGCCGTCACCGGTGTGGGCGCACCCTGATAGGCGTCGGGGGTCCACATGTGGAATGGCGCCGCCGACGATTTGAACGCCAGGCCGGCGATGATCATCGCGAGGCCGACGACAAGCATCGCGTCGTGCCCGTGCCCGGCGGCGGCGATCTTGTCGAAGCTCAACTGGCCGGTCTCCCCGTAGACGAGCGCCGAGCCGAAGAGGAGCGTCGCCGAGCCGACCGCGCCGACGATCAGGTACTTGAGACCGGCTTCCAGCGAGCCGATCAGGTCGATGTCGATCGCGCTGAGCACATAGAGCGCGATCGAGAACCACTCGAGCCCGAGGAAGAGCGTCATCAGGTTCGACGCCTGCACGAAGAACGCCATCCCGGCACCGGCGGCGGTGAGCAGTGCGTAGTACTCGGCCACGTGCTCCTCGCGCCAGCGCTCGCGTGAGGAGATCAACACGGCCACAGCGCCGCTGCCTGCGATCAGCACCTGCGCAAGCGACGACCAGCGGTCACGGAACATCGCGTCGTGCACGAGCGTGGCCGCGTGTGGGCTCTTGTGGTCGAGGAGCACCGCCCACACGAGCGATGCGATGAAACCGGCGAACGCGACCGACGCGGCGACTGCGGCGCGCGGTCTGCGCGGTACGAACACGGCCACCATCAGCAGGAGGCCTGACGCCGTCATCAGCGCAAGCGAGGGGGTGAGCGCGAACCAGTCGACGTGGGGCTTGTCGATCACTTCGGCAGCCCTCGGAGGACGACGTCCTGTGCGTGGTTCCCGCCGAACGCATGCCCCGAGATGAGGTTCGGCCAGGCGGAGAGCCCGAGCAAGCAGAGGATCAGCGGCACGACGACCGCGAGCTCGCCGAGCCGCAGGTCGAGCGCCGAGTCGGAGACGGCAGGCCCGGCATCGCGATGCAGGACAGCCGAGACGAGCCGCAGCGCGTACATCGCCGCGAGCACCATCGCGCCGGCGCCGATCGCCGCCCAGGCCCAGCCTTGCGTGAGCACGCCGGCGAGAATCAGGAACTCGCCCGCGAACGAGCTCGAGAGCGGCACGGCGAGGGTGATGATCCCGATCGTCATGAGCGCGGTCGCGAGTGCAGGCCGGCCGCGGGCCATGCCGCCGAGCAGCGCGAACTCGCCGGTCGAGGTGCGCCGCTCGACCATGCCGGCGATCAGGAAGAGCGTCGCCGAGATCAACGCGTGGTTGACCATCTGCAGGACGGCGCCGTCGAAGCCGAGATCGTTGTTCGCCAAGAGGCCGAGGACAATCAGGCCCGACTGGGCGAGTGAGGAGTAGAGGACGACGCCGCGGAAGTCGGGCGCGCGAAACGCGAGTAGCGAGCCGTAGACAAGCGAGATCGACGCGAGCACGAGCAGCACGACGCGCCAGTCGTCGACGACGTCGGGGAACTTCGCGATCGCAATCCGCAGCAGGCCATAGAGCCCGGCCTTCGAGACGATCCCCGAGAGGATCGCTGCCACCTCCGGCGGTGACTCGCGATAGGTGAGCGGCAGCCACCCGTGGAACGGGAAGAGCGGCGACTTGATCGCGAAGGCGACGACGAAGCCGAGGAAGAGCCACGTCGAGTTACTCGGCCCCATCTTCGTCAGGTCGAATGTTCCCTGCTGCAGGCCGTAGACGATGATCGCGGCAAGCATCAGCAGTGAGCCGACCACCGTGTAGATGACGAACGTGAGCGTCGCGCGCATCCGGTTCGGGCCGCCCCATACGCCGATCAGCACGTAGAGCGGAATCAGCATCGCCTCGAAGAACGCGTAGAAGAGCAGGAGGTCCTGGGCGGTGAAGACGCCGACGATCGCGCCGGTCGTCAGCAGCATCAGCGCGAAGTAGGCGCGTGCCCGCTCACGGCTCACCCACCAGCCGTAGATCGTGCACGCCGCCATCACGACGACCGTCGCGCCGACCAGCCAGAGCGAGAACGCGTATTGGCCGACGTGGTAGCTCACGTGCAGGTCACTGAACCACGCGTGATTCTGCGAGAACTGGAGCCCGCGGTCACCGAACGAGAATTTCGACGCCGCGGTGATCCAGAAGCCGACCTCGATCAGGGAGACGAGCGCGGCGAGCGAGCCGAGCCAGTAGGCGGGCAGCGGCGCGAGGGCGATCAGCACCGCGCCCGCGACCGGCAAGAAGATCAGAATCGTCGTCAGCCAGTCGTGCATCAGCGCGCCGCCAGGAAGACGACGGCGAGAACCGCGAGACCGCCCGCGAGGGCCAGCGCATAGGAGCGCACGAGGCCGTTCTGCGCGCGGCCGAGCTCCCGCGAACCGAGCCCGATGCCATTCGAGAGGGCGGTCAGCGAGCCGCCGATCAGGGGCTGCTCGACGAACGCGTAGAGGCCGCGTGCAGCAAGGTCGGCGGTGCGGTACCAGAGGAGGTCGTAGAGCTCGTCCCAGTAGAACTTGTGCTCGAAGAGCGCGACTGCTTTCGGCGCCTCGGCGCGCTTCGCGGAGTAGATCGCCCACGCCACCGCGATGCCTGCGAGGCCGACGGCGATTGCGATCCCCGAGGTCAGCCACTCCTGCGTCGATGACGGCTCGGTGAACGGCCGCGCCACGGGTTCGAGCCAGGAGGTCAGCGGGTGCCAGAGGGGCGCGAACTGCAGGAAGCCGCCGATCGCCGCGAGCAGCGCGAGCGTGGCGACGGTCCAGCGCATCGACAGCGGCCCTTCCTGGCCGTGATGTGCGTGGAAGTGCTCCCGTGCGAAGGCCGAGGGCTCGCCCGTGAAGACGATGAAATAGAGCCGGAATGCGTAGAGCCCGGTGAGGAACGCGCCGACGATGCAGGCGACCCAGATGACCGTGCCGTACCAGCCGTGCGCCAGCGCGGCGGCGATGATCGAGTCCTTGGAGAAGAAGCCGGCGAACGGGAAGATGCCGACAAGCGCGAGCGAGCCGATCAGGAAGGCGATCCTCGTCTGCGGCATCAGCTTCCCGATGCCCGCGAGCTTGTGGATGTCCTGTTCGCCGACGACGGCGTGGATCGCGATGCCGGCGGCGAGGAACAGCAATGCCTTGAAGAAGGCGTGCGTCATCAGGTGGAACATCGCGCTCGGGTAGGCGCCGAGGCCGGCGCCGACGAACATGTACCCGATCTGGGACATCGTCGAATACGCGATCACGCGCTTGATGTCGGTCTGCACGAGCGCGATCAGGCCGGCCATCAGCAGCGTCGCCGCGCCGAGCCCGGCGGCGAGGTCCTGAATCACGTACGCGTTCTCGAATAGCGGATGCGTGCGCACGATCAGGTACACGCCCGCCGTCACCATCGTTGCGGCGTGAATGAGCGCACTCACCGGCGTCGGGCCTTCCATCGCGTCGGGCAGCCACGTGTGCAAGGGAATCTGTGCCGACTTCGCAAGCGCACCTCCGAGCAGCCCGAGCGCGATCAGGTTCGCGACCGCGCCGCCGTGCGGTGACGTTGCGAACACGGTCGCGTAGTCGAGGTGGCCGGTGTGCTGGATGAGCAAGAAGAGCGAGAGCGCCATCGTCGCGTCGCCGAACGCATTCATCACGAATGCCTTCTTCGCGGCCGCCACGGCTGCAGGGCGATCCTGGTGGAAGCCGATCAGCAGGTAGCTCGAGAGGCCGACCATGCCCCAGCCTGCGAGCAGCAGCAGCAGGTTCCCGCCTTCGACGAGTAGCAGCATCGAGAAGACGAAGAGCGAGATGTAGGCGAAGTAGCGTCGCTCCTCGTCCTCCCCGTCCATGTAGCCGACTGAGTAGGCGACGATCAAGCTTCCGACGCCGGCGACGATCAGCATCATCATCACGCTCAGCTGGTCAGCGAGCAGCGTGAGGCCGAAGTGGTATTGCCCGGCCGCAAGCCACGTCCACGACGTCGTGACGTGGCCGCGGGCGCCGGTGTGCTCGCCGAGCATGCCCACGAAGACGACGACCGCCGCGACGAAGGAGCCCATGGTCGTCGCGGTCGCGATGTAGCCGGCAAGCCGGCGCGAGAGCCACGTTCCACCGAGGGTGATCGCAAGCGCCGAGGCGAGCGGCAGCAGCAGGCAGATCCAGGTCGCGGCGGCCATCAGCCTCGGAGCGTCCGCAGCTTGTCGACGTCGAGCTCGACGCCCCGCCTGCCCATCGCGACGATCAGGCCGAGGCCGACGACGACCTCCGACGCAGCCACCGCCATCACCGAGATCGCGAAGATCTGTCCGTCTTCACGGCCGTGGAGCCGCGAGAAGGCGATCAGGAGCAGATTCGCCGAGTTCAGCATGATCTCGACGGAGAGCAGGATGATCAGCGGCGACCGCCGCAGCATCACGCCGAGCGCGCCGGTCGTGAAGAGCAGCGCGGCGAGGATCACGTACCAGCGGATGTCAGGTCCGTGCATCGCGCTCCCCGGGCGTCTCGAACGTGCGTGCGTGGGAGCCGAGCACGACGCCGCCGACGGCAGCGACGAGCAAGACGATCGACGTGACCTCGAACGCGAGCAGATGATCAGTCAGGAACAGTCGGCCGATCGCCTCCGGCGAGCCGAAGCTGCGGCCGACGTGGCGCGAGTGCCCGAGGAAGCCGCCGGCCTTCAGGCCGATCACGACGACCACCTCGGCGAGGATCGCCCCGCCCGCGAGCACGGCGCCGACGATCTGCCAGGTCGGGCCACCCGACCACGGCGAGTCGTCGCTGCGATCGCCGAGATACGCGATCACGAACAGGAACATCACCATCACTGCACCGCCGTAGACGAGCACCTGGCCGGCCGCGACGAACTCACCCGAGAGCAGCAGGAACAGCACTGCAAGCGACGCGAGGTTCCCGATCAGCGCGAGCGCCGAATAGAACGGGTTGCGAAAGCTGACGACCGCGAGTGCGCTCGCAAGACAGGCGAATGCGGCGCCAAACCACACGACCCACACAAGGAAGTTCGCCACTACGAATTGTCCTTGTAGTACGGGATCGGTGTGTCGTAGAGATCAGGGTCGGCAACCGGGACACGCTTGATCGGCGGCGCGAGCAGCATGTCCTTCGTGTAGATCAGGTCGTCGCGGTTGTGCTCGGAGATCTCGAAGTCGTTGCCGAGTGTGATCGCGTCGAACGGGCACGCGAGCTCGCAGTAGCCGCAGAAGATGCAGCGCGAGAGGTTGATCTCGTAGATGCGCGCGTAGCGCTCGCCCGGCGAGACGCGGTTCTCCGCGGTGTTCTCGGCCGGAACGACGCGAATGCAGTCAGCGGGGCACGCGGCGGCGCAGAGCGAGCAGCCGACGCACTTCTCGAGCCCGTTCTCGTGGCGGTGCAGGCGGTGACGGCCGCGGTAGCGCGGGTACACCGGCCGTTTGTACTCCGGGTACTGCTGCGTGATCGGCTTCTTGAAGACCTGCTTCAGCGTGACGCCGAAGCCCTTCAGCGTATTCGGGACGACGAAGCTCACTTGATCAGCACCACCAAGAATGCGGTCACGAGCGCGTTGACGGTCGCGACCGGCAGCAGGACCTTCCAGCCGAAGCGCATCAGCTGGTCGTAACGCAGGCGCGGCTGAGTCGCGCGCAGCCAGATGAACGCGGCGACGAGCGTGAACAGCTTCAGCACGAACCAGATCGGGCCGAGCACGTCGAGGGAGTGCACCCACGGGAAGTGATAGCCGTCGAAGAAGAGCGTCACGCAGAGACCCGAGAGCGTGATCATGTTGATGTACTCGGCCGCCTGAAAGAGGCCCCAGCGCATGCCGGAGTACTCGGTGTGGTAGCCGGCGACAAGCTCGGTGTCGGCCTCGGGCAGGTCGAAGGGCGGCCGCGATGTCTCCGCGACTCCGCCGATCAGGAAGACGACGAAGCCGACGAACTGCGGGATGAAGAACCAGAGCGTCGCCTGCTGCTTGTCGACGATCCCCTGCAGGTTGAGCGACTGCCCCATCAGGACGACGCCGAGCACGCTCAGCGCGAGCGAGACTTCGTAGGAGACGAGCTGAGCGCACGTGCGCATCGAGCCGAGGATCGAGTACTTCGACTCCGACGCCCAGCCGCCGATGATGAAGCCGTAGATACCGAGCGAGCCGAGCGCGAAGATCAGGATCAGCGAGATCGGGATGTTCACGACCGCGCCGTTGATGTGGTGGCCCCAGAGGTTCCAGCCGGCGCCGAACGGCAGCACGCTGAACGCGGCGAGCGCCGTGAACATCGAGACGATCGGGGCGATGATGTAGAGCGGCTCCTTGGCCGCCATCGGTGCGAACGCCTCTTTCCGGATCAGCTTCAGCAGGTCGGCGATCGGCACGAGGAGGCCCTTGGGGCCTGCACGGTTCGGGCCGAAGCGCAGCTGCATGCGCCCGAGCAGCTTTCGCTCGAGCCAGGTCGTGAAGGCGAAGAACACCATCACGACGTTGATCACGACGAACGCCTTCGGGATCGTGATCCACCAGGCCTCGTGATGCATCACTGCGCGGCCACCTCGACGGTCGGGTGCAGGTCGCCGGCGTGGTCGCGTGCGATGCGCACGGTGCCGGCGCTGAGGTCGCGGGCGATGCGTGCGCGCAGCTCGAGCGACGTCCCGTTCGACGAGACAGTGACGGTGGCGCCGTTGCGGATCCCGCGCGACTTCGCGTCGGCCGGTGAGAGCTCCACCTCGGCGGCGGGCGCCTGGAACGCGAGCTCGTGCGTGCGCTCGACCGCGGCACCGGAGAAGAGCGGCCGGTAGGCGATCAGGCGCAGGCCTTCCCCGGCCGGCTGGGCGGCTGCGCGGGTGGGCTCGCCGTGCGCGGTTGCGCGCTCCGGGCGCGGTGGGAGGTCGGCCTGCTCGCCGACCTCACCGAAGGTGATGCCGCCGAAGCACTTCTCGGAGATCTCGTCGAAGACGAGTGACGCATGCGGCGACAGCTCGACTTCGAACCGCGCGGCGAGCTTCGCAAGCCAGGCGAGCGCGTCGGGCACCGGCGCAAGGACGGCGCGGCGCTGGCGCTGCAGCCTGCCCTCGAGGTTGATCGTCGTGCCGTCGCGCTCGAGGTAGCTCGTGCCCGGTAGGACGAGGTCGGCGAGGCCGCGGAAGCTCTCCTCGAACATCCCGATCCCGATCACGAGCTCCGCGTCGCCCGCAAGGGCGCGCACGTTCGGGTCGGTGGCTGCCTCGTCGCCCGAGATGATCAGCAGCCGCGGCTTGGCGTCGCCGGGTTCTCCGTCGCCGGCGGCGCTCCAGGCATCGGTGACGCCGCGGCCGTTCGGGGTGAGCGGCAGGTAGTAGACGCTCTCCGCGTCGACGCGCGAAGCGTTCGCCTCGTCGTCGGTGATCAGCACGTCGACTGCGCCGTCAGGCACGTCGTAGGAGATGCGCGCGCCGGCCCGGCGGGCCGCCTTGATCCAGAGGTCGACGATCGGCGCGCGCTCGATCACGGGCACATCCGAGAGGACGACGACAGTCTTCGCCCCGCGAATCGAGGAGAGCGGTGCACGCCACGCGTCGAGCGAATCGGGAACCGGTTCGGGCAGCACGGCGGCGTGCGCGCCGAGTCCCTGGCGCAGCAGTTTCGCGAGCCCGTAGGCCTCTTCCACCGACTCTCCGCCGGAGAGGGCGGTAACCGTCGCTGCGCCGCCCTCGCGCAGCAGCCGCTCGGCCTCGTCGATCGCCTCGTCCCAGGAGATCGCCTCGAACCGCTGCCGGCCGACCTTCCGCAGCGGCGAGGTGATGCGGTCATCGGCGTTCAGGTGCGAGTACGCGAAGCGTCCCTTGTCGCACAACCAGCCCTCGTCGATCTGCGGATGGTTGCGCGACTGGATTCGCTTCACCTTGCCCTCGCGCGTCGTCGCGCTGATGTTGCAGCCGACGGGGCAGAGCCCGCAGACGGTCGGGACGTTCTGGATCTCCCACGGGCGCGCCTCGAAGCGGTACTGCGTCGAGGTGAGCGCGCCGACGGGGCAGAGCTCGGTGACGTTGCCCGAGAAGTGGCCCTTGTACGGTTCGTCCTCGAACGTCGCGATCACCGACTGCGAGCTGCGATTGATCGCGACGAGTTGCCCGTCCTCGGCGACCGACTCGCTGAACCGCGTGCATCGGTAACAGAGGATGCAGCGTTCGCGGTCGAGGGCGATCAGCGGCGAGATCGGGATCGGCTTCTCGAACGTGCGCTTGGGGAACTGCATGCGCGTGTTGCCAGGGCCGTACCGGAAGGTGAGGTCCTGCAGTGGGCACTCGCCGCCCTTGTCGCACACGGGGCAGTCGAGAGGATGGTTGACGAGGATGAACTCGAGCGTCGAATTCTGCCCGTCGGCGGCCTTCTCGGAGCTGCGCGCGGTGTGGACGATCATTCCTTCCTGCGCACTCAAGGTGCAGCCCGCCTGAAGCTTCGGCATCCCTTCGACTTCGACGAGGCACATGCGGCAGGCGCCGACGGGCGGCCCGAGCCGCGGCTCGTAACAGAAGACGGGAATCTCGATCCCGGCCGCAGCAGCGGTCTCGACCATCCCGGTGCCCTTCGGCACCTGCACGGTCCGCTCGTCGATCGTGACGGTGACGAGGTCGGTCGCAGCCTGGGTCACGCCGCCGCCCTGTGGATTGTCTGTGGCACTTCTGAAATCTTGGTCTGACCAAGGGTCGTGTCCCGCTCGGCCGCGTCTGCTCGCCGAGAGTGCGCTGCTGGAGCCAAATTGGCTCCGCCGCTGTGGAGAGGAGGTTCCACTTTTGCCGCACGCGTTGATGCAGACCTGGCTCCGCTGGGCACCTTCACAGAGGACGGGTTCATGCGGGCACCTCGGCCGTCGGGGCGTGCGTGTGCATCTGGATCGGCGACAGCACGCCGTCGAGGGACGACTCGCCGCCGAACGGGCAGGCGCCCTCGTCGATGTGCGCCTGGAACTCGGGGCGGAACTTCGCGACGTACGAGGCGATGATGATCGCGTCCGAGTCGCCGAGCGGGCAGAGGCACTTGCCGTTGATCCGGTCGCAGACGTCGAGCAGCAGGTCGAGGTCGCCCTGCGTCGCGCGGCCGTCTTCGAGCTTGCGCAGGATCGCGGTCAGCCAGCGGGTGCCTTCGCGGCACGGGGTGCACTTGCCGCACGACTCGTGCTCGTAGAACTCCGACCAGCGAATGCCGAGCTGCACGATGCAGCACCGGTCGTCGAGCACGACGATCCCCGCCGAGCCCATCGCCGTGCGCGCGGCCGCGAGCGAGTCGAAGTCGTAGCCGACGTCGATCTCCTCCTTCGTGAGGATCACCGTCGACGATCCGCCCGGCACGACCGCCTTCAGCTCGCGGCCGTCGGGGATCCCGCCGCCGAGGTCGTAGACGATCTCCTTGATCGACATCCCGGGCTCGATCTCGTAATTGCCGCCGTTCACGACGTTGCCCGACAGTGAGACGACTCGCGAGCCCCGTGTGTTCGGCACGCCGAGCTTCGCGTACTCCGCGCCGCCCATCGTGATCACCGGTGCGACAGTCGCGATCGTCTCGACGTTGTTGACGACTGTCGGCGATGCATACAGGCCTGAGATCGCCGGGAAGGGCGGCTTCGAGCGCGGCTGGCCGCGCTTGCCCTCGAGCGACTCGAGCAGCGCAGTCTCCTCACCGCAGATGTAGGCGCCGGCGCCTCGGTGGACGACGATCGTCACGTCGCCGCGGATCTCCGGCCGGTCCTTCAGCTCCTCGAGTGCAGCGACGAGAATCTCGTACGGGCCGCTGTACTCGCCGCGGATGTAGACGAAGACGTGCGTCGAGTCGATCGCGTGCGCCGTGATGAGGCAGCCTTCGATGAAGCGATGCGGCACGCGCGAGAGGATCTCGTTGTCCTTGAAGCTGCCCGGCTCGGACTCGTCAGCGTTGATGACGAGGTAGTGGGGTTTCGGCAGCTGCTCCTTCGACGGGACGAACGACCACTTGCGCCCGGCCGGAAAGAACGCACCGCCGCGGCCGCGCAGCTCCGAGGTGATCAGCTCCTCGGTGACGTCCGCCGGCGTCATCGCGCGCGCCTTCGCGAGGGCGGTGTAGCCGCCGGTCGCCTCGTACTCGGCAAGCCTCGTCGTAGCGTTCGCGAGGACGATGCTAGGTGGCACGGAGCTCCTCCACGATCGCGGGTACGTCGTCGGCACTGACGTGCGTGCGGTAGTGGTGGTCGACCGAGACGATCGTCGCCCAGCCGCACCCGCCGAGGCACTCCACCGTGCGCAACGTCACCTTGCCGTCAGGGCTCGTCTCGCCGGCACGGCAGCCGAGCTCCGACTCGAACGCGTCCACGACGCGCTGCGCGCCGACGACGGCGCACGAGACGTTCGTGCACACCTCGACGAGGTGCTCGCCGACCGGAGCGAGATGGAACTGGTCGTAGAACGACGCGATCGACTTCACGTAGGCCGGCGTCGCCTCGAGGGCGTCCGCGACCTCACGGATCACGTCGGCTGAAAGCCAGCCGTACGCCTCTTGCGCAAGCCGCAGCGCAGGCAGCACCGCGCTTTCCGACTCGGGCGGGTACTTCGCACGCTCGTCCTGAATCCGGTCGTAGAGAGTGCTCACCGGTCGACCTCGCCCATCACGGTGTCGAGCGAGCCGACGATCGCGATCATGTCGGCGATCAGCGCCTCGTGCATGCACGTTGCCGTCGCCTGCAGCGCGACGAAGGACGGGGCGC
Organism: Gaiellaceae bacterium; assembly: GCA_049288455.1. Taxonomy (GTDB): domain Bacteria; phylum Actinomycetota; class Thermoleophilia; order Gaiellales; family Gaiellaceae; genus PALSA-600. Next base: position 15,259 of record JBAQHS010000032.1, read on the forward strand.
GGAACTTCACGCGCCACGGCTTGGGACCGCCGTCGGAGGCGATGTAACAGCCGAGCTCGCCGCGCGGCGATTCGATCGTCACGTACGCCTCGCCTTCGGGAACGCGGAAGCCTTCGGTGACGATCTTGAAGTGATGGATCAGCGACTCCATCGAGGTGTGGAGCTCGCTGCGCGGCGGCAGCACTACCTTGCGGTCGTCGGCGATCCACGGATCGCCCTCCATGTTCTCGAGGCGGTCGAGGCATTGCTCGACGATGCGCACCGACTCGCGCATCTCGTCCATGTGCACGCGGTAGCGCGCGTAGACGTCGCCCTCCAGATAAACGGGAACCCGAAAGTCGACCTGGTGGTAGGCAAGGTACGGCTCGATCTTGCGCAGGTCCCAGTCGACTCCGGAGCCACGCAGCACCGGGCCCGACTGCCCGAGCGCGATCGCGTCGGCGGCCGACAGGAGGCCGATGCCCTCGGTGCGCTCGAGCCAGATCTTGTTGCGCGTCAGGAGCGTCTCGTAATCGTCGACCGCCTTCGGCATCAGGTCGCAGAACTTGCGGGCCTCGGGATAGAAGCCGCGCGGGATGTCCTCGGCCAGGCCGCCGATCTGGAAGTACCGCGTGTGCATGCGGTAGCCGGTCACCAGCTCGAACAGATCGAGAATCGTCTCGCGCTCGCGGAACGCGTACCAGAACATCGAGATCGCACCCAGCTCGAGCGCCGACGTGCCGATCCAGACGAGGTGCGAGTGGATGCGGTTCAGCTCGCACATCAGCGTGCGCATCCAGACGGCCTTCGGCGGAACCTCGAGCTCGAGCAGCTTCTCGACCGCAGCGACGAACACGTACTCGTTGTTCTGGTACGAGACGTAGTCGATGCGCTCCGGATAGGTGACGCACTTCCACCACGTCTTCGCCTCCATGTTCTTCTCGAAGCCCGTGTGGAGGTAGCCGATCACGGCCTCGAGCCCCGTCACGTCCTCCCCGTAGAGATCGACGATCAACCGCAGCACGCCGTGGGTCGACGGGTGGTTCGGGCCGAAGTTGACCGTCATGACATCGCCGGTCGTCAGCAGCTCCGGCGGCGTCACGAGGAGCGTCGGACAAGGCTCCGGAATGCGCGAGCCCTCGTAGATCGGGGCGCGGCGGCGCGTCGATGCCGTCGAGGTCATACCTCTCCCGAGAAGCGAACAGGCTCGCCGCCGAGCGGATAGTCCTTGCGCAGGGGGTGCCCGTCCCAGTCGTCGTCGAGGAGGATCCGCTTCAGGTTCGGGTGGCCGTCGATCGCGATGCCCATCAGGTCCCAGGCCTCGCGCTCGTGCCAGTCGGCTGTCGGCCAGACCGGGATCACGGTCGGCACGGGCTCGCCTTCGTCGACCCACGTCTGGAGGCGCAGCCGGCGTGGCCGCTCGCTGATCGAGAGCAGGTGGTAGTTGACCGCGAACCGCTTCGGCTTCGGCAGCGGGACTGTCTGGTAGCCCTGCGTCATCGGCCGGTTCAGGTCACGCCCGGCGGCGGTGCCGATGTAGCCGGAGACACCCGCCGTTCCCCAGCCGAGGTAGTCGACGGGCGTGATGTCCGAGAGGAAGTTGAAGCCGCCCTCGTCACGCAGGTGGGTGCACGCGTCGACGAGTCGCTCGACGTCGACAACGACCGTCGTCTCGCGATGCTCGTCCCGCACCTCGACGAGGCCGGGGACCGCATCCCATTCACTCACCTCGATCCTCGTTTCACGATGCGACACTCCGCAACTCGTAGGCCGGGGGGACGCCGGCGCGCACGGCTTCGTGGAGGCGGATGATCCCCTCCATCAGTTGCTCGGGGCGCGGCGGACAGCCGGGCACGTACATGTCGACGGGCACGATCTTGTCGACCGACTGGACGATCGCGTAGTTGTTGAACATGCCGCCGGAGCTCGCGCATGCGCCCATCGCGATCACCCACTTCGGCTCGAGCATCTGGTCATAGATCTGGCGGAGCGGCGCGGCCATCTTGTGCGAGACCCGGCCCGAGACGATCAACAGGTCGGCCTGTCGGGGCGAGCCGCGAAACGGCTCCATCCCGAAGCGCGCGATGTCGTACCGGCTCGAGACAATCGACATCATCTCGATCGCGCAGCAGGCGAGGCCGAACGTGTCCGGCCACATCGAGTTCGTCTGCGCCCAGGCGACCGCCTTGGCGAGCGTCGTCAGCCCGACCTTTTGCTCGAGGTCGGCGACCTCGTCCTCGAAGCGCCCCGGCCCCTTCGTCGGCCAGAGCAGACGCTCGGATTTCATGCCCATCTGGTTCAGTCGCTTGTCTAGCGCCATTCGAGCGCACCCTTCCGCCAGATGTAGACATAGGCCACGAGCAGGATCACGAGGAACGTCAGGAACTCGAAGAACCCGAACCACGAGAGCTCATGGAGGATCACCGCGAGCGGGTAGAGAAAGACGATCTCGATGTCGAAGAGGATGAAGAGCATCGCGGTGAGGTAGAACGACACGGTGAAGCGCTGCCGCTGCGGCGGCCCCTGCGAGACGCCCGACTCGAACGGGATCGTGCGGGCACGGACGCGGCGATGCGGCCGCTGCGCGAAGACGAAGCTTCCGACCATCATCGTCACCGGAATCGCAAGGGCGAAGATCGCGTAGATCGCGAACGGCAACCAATCGTTGAACAACGTGCTCCTCCTCCGGGACTGCGCCTCCGAGGCCTGCCCGGCGCGGACGCTAGCAACTTCCATCCGGTGGCACGAACGGAACCCGAACCCACGCAGGAAAGCGCGTTACGAGTGTCACGAAGTCGAGGCGAAATCGCCCGCCTGGGGGTGCCGACCTCGACCTCTCCGGGTACACTGTGGGCCATGGCCGCGATCGAACAAGTCGAGACCTCCGGCACCGACGTCGTGACGCTGACGGCGCGCGCCGCCGAGAAGGTTCGCGTCCTGATGGCCGCGGAGCCGGCCGGCGAGGCCGAGGTGCTGCGGATCGCCATCCAGGGCGGGGGCTGCAGCGGCTTCGAGTACGCGCTCGGGTTCGATCGCGCCGCGCAGTCGGGAGACCACGAGCTGACATTCCACGGTGTCAAGGTCGTCGTCGACCCGTTCAGCGCGCCGTATCTCCAGGGTGCCTCGATCGACTTCCTCGAGGGCCTGCAGGAGTCGGGCTTCAAGATCGAGAATCCGAACGCCTCCTCGGCGTGCGGCTGCGGCCACAGCTTCCAGGTCGAAGAAGGCACGCCCCCGGAAGCCGTCGGTGGCTGCGGCTCCGGCTGCTCGCACTGACCCCGGCAGCACTGCCTCTGTGAATGCGTTGCGCGTTGCGGTCGTGGGCTCAGGCCCGGCCGGCTTCTATGCCGCCGACGCGCTCCTGAAGAGCGAAGACCCGAGCGTCGCCGTCGACGTGATCGACCGCCTGCCGACGCCGTGGGGTCTCGTCCGTCTCGGGGTTGCGCCCGATCACGAGAACATCAAGGCTGTCTCACGCGCGTTCGAGAAGACCGCTGCGCGCCCTGGGTTCCGGTTCTTCGGCAACGTCGAGGTGGGTCGTGACGTCTCGCACGACGAGCTCGCCGCGATCTACGACGCCGTCGTCTACACCGTCGGAGCGCAGACCGACCGGCGGCTCGGGATTCCCGGCGAGGACCTGCCCGGATCGTGGCCTGCGACCGCATTCGTCGCCTGGTACAACGGTCACCCGGACTTCCAGGAGCTCGAATTCGACCTGTCGCACCCCCGTGCCGTCGTGGTCGGGAACGGCAACGTCGCGATCGACTGCGTCCGGATGCTCGCCCTGACCGCGGAGGAGCTTGCGCCGACCGACACGACCCACGCGGCGATCGAAGGGATCGTCGGCTCAGGTCTCGAGGAGATCGTCATGCTTGGCCGGCGCGGGCCGGTGCAGGCGGCATTCACGCCGCCGGAGCTGAAGGAGCTGAGCGAGCTCGCAGGCGCGGACGTGATCGTCGATCCACGAGATCTGGAGCTCGACCCGGCGAGCGAGCGTGAGCTCGAGGCCGACCGCGAGCGGGCTCGGCGCAACCTCGACCTGCTGCGGGAGTACGCGCCGCGCGAGCCCGAGGGCAAGCCACGGCGCATCCTCTTGCGCTTTCTCACCTCGCCCGTGGCGATCCACGGCACCGACCGGGTCGAGGCGATCGAGATCGTCCGCAACGAGCTCGTCGAGGAGAACGGGCGCATCGTCGCGCGCCCAACCGGCGAGACGGAGACGATCCCCTGCGGTCTCGTGCTCCGGAGCGTCGGCTACCGGGGTGTGCCGCTGCCGGGCGTGCCGTTCGATGAGGCGAGCGGCACGATCCCGAACGACAGTGGGCGGGTGGCGGGCGCCGAGCGCACCTATGTCGCGGGTTGGATCAAGCGCGGCCCGAGCGGTGTGATCGGCACGAACAAGAAGGATGCGACCGAGACGATCGAGTTGCTGCTCGCCGACGCGCGCTCGGGTGCGCTCGGAGGCGCCCGCGGTGGGAGCCTCGAGGCGTTGCTGGAGGCGCGGGGCACCCAGTTTGTCGAGTACGAAGGCTGGCAGGCGATCGACGCCGCCGAACGGGCGGCGGGCGAGCCGCTCGGCCGGCCGCGGGTGAAGCTCGGGACGTGGGCGCATCTGCTTGCGACCGGCGGGAGGATCCCTCCCCCGAGTGACGCCCCCGGCGCCTGAGCCGCCGATAGGCGGGGTGAGATGGTCGAATGCCTCAACTGCGGCAAGCGGCGCCGGCTGCCTGAGACCGACTGCCCGCGCTGTGGCTATGTCGGCTGGGCTTTCGCCCGTGACCTGGACGAGTCGCTGCGCCGGGTTTTGCGTGAACGCACGCTCGCCGACCGGCGCATTCGCGTCGCGAGCTAGATTGAAGCCGTGGCGGACACGGCGGCAGAGGCAGAGAAGCTGTGGGGAGCTGAGACGTCGAAGGCCGTCGTCAACTTCCCGGTCTCGGGCGAGCCGATTCCGACCCCTGTCGCCCGCTGGCTCGGCCGCATCAAGGCGGCCGCCGCCCGCGTGAACGCCGAGCTCGGCCTGCTCGACGAGGGGAAAGCAGAGCGGATTGCCGCTGCCGGCGACCGGATCGCGGCCGGCGAGCTCGACGATCAGTTCCCGATCGACGTCTTCCAGACCGGCTCGGGGACCTCGTCGAACATGAACGCCAACGAGGTGATCGCGAGCGTGGCCGGCGAGGGTGTGCACGCAAACGACGACGTGAACATGGGCCAGAGCTCGAACGACGTCTTCCCGTCGGCTGTTCACCTCGCTGCGCTCGACGAGACCGTCAACGACCTCCTGCCTGCGCTCGAGCACCTCGCAGTGACGCTGCAGGCGAAGGCCGAGGAGTTCGCCGACGTGATCAAGTCCGGCCGCACCCACTGGATGGACGCCGTTCCCGTCACGCTCGGCCAGGAGTTCGGCGGCTATGCCGCTCAGGTACGTGAGGGCAAGCTGCGCGTCGAAGCGACGTTGCAGCGGCTTGGGCAGGTCCCGCTCGGCGGCACCGCGGTCGGCACCGGCATGAACACGCATCCCGAGTTCGCGGAGCGCGTACGCGCGAGGCTCGCCGCCGACACCGGCTTGCGCATCTCGCCGCCCGCAGATCCGTTCGAGTCGCAGGCTGCACGCGACGGCCTCGTCGAGGCCTCCGGCGCGCTGAAGACGCTCGCGGTCAGCTTGACGAAGATCGCGAACGACCTGCGGTTCATGGGCTCCGGGCCCCGCGCGGGCCTCGCCGAGATCTTCCTGCCGGAGCTGCAGAAGGGGTCGTCGATCATGCCTGGGAAGGTGAACCCGGTGATTCCCGAGGTCGTCACCCAGGTCGCGGCACAGGTGATCGGGAACGACGCTGCGATCGTGGTCGGCGGCATGCAGGGCCACTTCGAGCTGAACGTGTTTGTGCCGCTGATGGCCCGGAACCTGCTCCAGTCGATCAAGCTGCTCGCCGCGGCCGCCCGCCTGCTCGATGAGAAGTGCGTGGCGGGGATCGAGGCGAACCGCGAGCAGTGCGAGCACTACGCCGAGCTCACCCTGTCGGCGGCGACCGCACTGAACCCGTATATCGGGTACGACAAGGCGACCGAGATCGTGAAGAAGGCGGCGGCGTCGGGCCGGTCGCTGCGCGAGGTCGCCCGGGAGGAGGGCGTCTCGGACGAGGTGCTCGACGAGGCGCTCGATTACCGCAAGATGGCCAATCCGCACGGCTGATATCGCGCCGTTCGGGCTATTGCGGTTTCGATATCTCGCATCTACGATGCGCGCGCTTGGTCAGGGGAGAGGTCTACCGTTTCCTCCTTCGCATGCCGGAGGAGCTGCGCCAGCATCTGGCTGACGCCGCGCGGACCTCTGAACACAGTCTGAATCGGGAAATTGTTGCCCGCCTCGAAGCGAGCTTCGAGGCGAAGCAATCTGTCAACAGGGTGAGAGGGGAACGTTCAATGGGGATTTTCAAGGGGCGGAGGGCGCTTGTCGTCCTCGCGGTCGTCGCGGTCGCGATTGCGGCGCTGACAGCCGTACTCGCCACGGGCGGCTCGCATGAGGCCTCGCTGCAACAGCGAGTTGCGCTCAAGCAAATGCAACAGGAATCACAGGGGATCGAGAACGGTGGGGCAGGCGGCGAGGCAAACGACTACGCCACCGCATCCGCCCAGTTCGCTCAGGCCCGCACCGCACCGAGCGGGATCGTCGACCCCGGTGCCTACTCCAACGCATTCACGCAGCTCACGGCACTCGGTGCGACCGGCGGCGCGTGGACAGACGTCACGCTGCGAAAGTACGACGCCGACAGCCCGGACTACCGCGACTTCTACTCGAACTCGGGTGGCGGCTCAGGCAACGTCACCGGCCGGATCACCGGCCTCGCCGCGGATAACGCGGGTCATGTGTACGCCGCAGGCGCGAACGGCGGCGTCTGGCGGTCGTCGACTGGCGGCGGCCACTGGACGCCGATCACTGACGCCCTGCCCTCGCTCTCGACCGGTGACCTCGAACTGACGAAGGATGCGTCCGGGCACAACGTGCTCTGGTACGCGACGGGCGAAGCGAACACCGGCGGCACCTCCTACGTCGGCTCGGGCGTCTATCGCCTCGTCGATCCGGAGTCGCACGCCTTTTCGCCGAGCGACCGGGTCGGTGGCACGGAGCTCGAGAGCACGACGATCAACGCGCTTCGGTTTGCGAACGGCCGTGTCTGGGCCGCAACGCTCCGCGGCATCTGGTCGCACGACGCGAGCACGAACACCGGCTCGTGGACGCTCAACTACGCGCCGAACCCGGCCAACCTCCCGGCCTCGCTGAGCACCTACGCGGTCCCTGCGCTTGCAGGCGCGATCGGCGGCGGGACGACGGCCGGCAACTCGAATGCGGCGTACGCGAACATCGTCAACGACATCGCTGTCGACCCGAAGAACGCGTCGCACATCATCGCCGCGATCGGGTGGCGCAGCGGCGCGCTGTCCTTGAACAGCACGGTGATCAACTACAACGGCTTCTACGAGTCGAAGGACGGCGGCGCGACGTTCGCGAAGGTCAACCCGCAGGGCGGCATCGACCAGACCGACATCGGCAACGTCAGCTTCGCGTTCTCGGCCGACGGCAGCAAGCTGTATGCGATCAATCAGTCGCCGCGGCTCTTGAACAAGCTGACCGGAACGGTCAACAGCTATCTCGACGGGATCTACGTCTCGAACAACGGGAATCCCGCCGGCCCGTGGTCGAAGATCGCCGAGTCGACCAAGCTTGCAAACTCTGGTTCCGCGCTGAAGCAGGCGGTCGGCGGCAAGGGCTATGGCCCGGGAATCCAGGCCTGGTACAACCAGTCGCTGGGCGTCGACCCGAGCAACCCGAACCACGTCATTGCAGGCCTCGAGGAGGTCTACGAGACGACCAACGGCGGCTCGAGCTGGAACACGGTCGGCCCGTACTGGAACTTCTACTTCAGCTGCTGGCGGCTCGACGCCACCTACAACTCGGACACGGGCACCGGGAACGGCTGCCCGCTCACGACGCACTCCGACCAGCACTCGATCGCGTTCGGCAAGGACGCACAGGGCAAGTCGTGGGTCTACGTCGGCAACGACGGCGGCGTCTATCGCCGGCCGCTCAACGGCACGACCGATTCGAACGGCAACGCCAACGACTGGCAGAGCCTGAATGACGGCACGATCGACAACCTGCAGTACTACGCGGTCGGCGTCGGCTGGCTGAACCCGACCGTGCACACGATCACGAGCTCCGGGGCCGACAACGGCGCCGTCGTGAACGAGGGTGCCCTGCCGCAGGTCGGCGGCATCGCCGGCGACGTGCTCGTCAGCGGCGGCCTGCAGGACAACGGCGGGTCGCTCGTCAACCCGCGGGCCGGGAACATGGTCTCGAACTTCGGCGGCGACGGCGGCGACGTCCTCGTCGACCCGAACGACGGGTGCAACATCGTGCAGGAGTACGTCGTCCTGTCGATGACGCTGACGCAAACCTGCGGATCGCCGGATCGCACGTTGCGGCCGCTCGCCTTCGTCGACCTGTCGCAGGCGACGGAGTTCAAGATCGGCCCCCCCGACACGAACGCCCGCTTCATCGCGCCGTTCGTGGCGAACAAGCAACATCCGAACGAGTGGCTGGCCGGCGGTTCGCATCTCTGGGTGCAGAACAAGGGCTTCGCCATTCGCTCGGGAGCAGGCTGGGGTGCTGCGGCGTACGCACTCGCGAATGCCGGTCAGACCTACACCGCGCTCGCCATGAACGGTGATGTGGCGGTCGGCGGGTGGTGCGGCGGTTGCAACAACGCCGGCTTCACGATGGGCGTGACGATCGGTCATCGCGACGCGAGCAACCCTTCGGGCTGGAACTTCGCCGAGGTGCCGACGACCGGTCTGCCGAACCGCTACATCGGCGGCGCCACCGTCGCTGACGACGGCACGATCTACGTGGGGATGAACGGCTTCTCGCGCCGCTTCACCGAGGGTGAGGGCGCAGGGAACGGGCATATCTTCAAGTACGTGCCGGCAACGTCCTCCTGGGCGGATGTTTCGGGCAACTTCCCCGACATCCCGGTGAACAGCATCCAGGCTCTCAGCGACGGCTCGTTCGTCGCCGGGACGGACCTGGGCGTTCTCTATCGCGCAAGCGCGACGAACCCCTGGCAGCGCCTCGGCCCGGCAACGGGCAATGGCGTTCTGCCGCTGACGACCGCAATGGATGTCGAGCTCGGTGTCGACGGCAAGATCTATGCCGCGACCCACGGCCGCGGCATCTGGAGCATCACGAAGCCCGGCCTCGGCTGATCCCGGGCTTCGCCGAGTGGGAAGCGGGCCGTCTTCGGGCGGCCCGCTTGCGTTTTTCGGTCTAAAAGCGCGTTACGATTGAACGAGATGAAGCGCGCCGTCCCAGCCGTGCTTGCCACCCTGGCAGTCGCCGTGCCGGCGAGCGCGAGCGTGCAGGCGACCGGTGCCCGGGGGCTCGTGACGCGCGGGCCGATTACGCCCATCTGCCAGGAGGGCGTGCCGTGCTCTGCCCCTGCAAAGCACATCAAGATCACGTTCGCGCGCGCGGGTGTCGCGAAGACCGTCGTGACGGGCGCGAACGGCCGCTACTCGATCCTGCTTGCGGCGGGGACCTATGCGGTGCGGTTCCCGTCGGCGCGGTTTGGCTTCCGGCCGCGCTCGGCGGTCGTCGTCGCGGGCCGCATGACGACCCACGATTTCTCGATCGATACGGGGATTCGTTAGCGCTTAGTACGCGAGGGCGCCGCGGCCGGTCTCGGCTGCGTGTCGCTGCTCGTCGGCGCGGTAGCTCGAGCGGACGAGCGGGCCCGAGAAGACCGAGCCGAAGCCGAGTGCCTCGCCCTGCTCGCGGAACCAGCGGAACTCGTCCGGGTGGACCCAGCGGTCGATCGTTGCATGCTTCGCGCTCGGTTGGAGGTACTGGCCGATGGTGACGACGTCGACGCCGTTTGCACGTAGGTCGCGCAGGGTGTCGACCACTTCGTCGTTCGATTCGCCGAGGCCGACGATGATCCCCGACTTCGTGAGGACGTTGTACTCCGCGATCTCCTTCGCGCGGCGCAGCAGCTCGAGCGCGCCGTCATAGCTCGCCTTGCCGCCGCGCATCTTGCGATGCAGGCGGCGGACGGTCTCGATGTTGTGGTTGAAGACATCCGGGCGCGCGCCGATCACGGTCTGCAGCGCAGCCTCCTCGACGCCGAGGAAGTCGGGGGTCAGGACCTCGATCGTCGCTTCGGGCAACTTCGCCTTGATCGCGCGAATCGTCGCGGCGTAATGCCCCGCACCCTTGTCGGGCACGTCGTCCCGGTCGACCGAGGTGACGACGACATGCTTGAGGTTCATCTGCTTGGCGGTCTGCGCGAGCCGCAGCGGCTCGAGCGGATCGACGGGCTCGCTCGGCTTGCCGGAATGGACGTAGCAGTACCGGCAGGCGCGCGTGCAGGTCTCGCCGAGGATCTGGAACGTCGCCGTGCCGCGTCCCCAGCACTCCGCGATGTTCGGACAACGCGCCTCTTCGCAGATCGTGTTCAGGCCCGCGCCGTGGATCAGCTTCTTCACGTCGAAGTAGCTGCCGTTGGCTGATGGCGCACGCACCTTCATCCACTCAGGGCGGCGCGGCCGTTCGGCGACTGGCAGCGAGGTCTCCATCGCGGCCAGTCTAGAGGCCCACGGGTGTGCGGCCGACGAGCTCGGAATACCGCCCGCCGAGCGAGAGCAGCTCGTCATGCGTGCCCCGCTCGACGATCTCACCTCCGTCGAGGACCACGATCTGGTCGGCGTCCTGCACGGTCGACAGGCGATGCGCGATCGCGATCGTCGTCCGCCCCTCGGCGAGCCGGTCGAGCGCGTCCTGAACCTGGCGTTCGGTCTCGGTGTCGAGCGAGCTCGTCGCCTCGTCGAGGACGAGGATCGGGGGGTTGCGGAGGACCGTGCGCGCGATCGCGATGCGCTGCTTCTCGCCGCCCGAGAAGCGGTAACCCCGCTCGCCGACGGTGGTGTCGTAGCCCTCGGGGAGCGAGACGATCAGGTCGTGGATCTGCGCCGCACGCGCGGCCAGCTCGAGCTCCTCGTCGGTCGCGTCCGGCTTCGCGAAGCGGAGGTTCTCGCGGACGCTCGCGTGGAAGAGATAGGTCTCCTGTGAGACGACGCCGACGAGGTGGGCCAGTGAAGCGAACGAGAGATCACGCACGTCGACGCCGTCGATCAGCACGCCGCCCTCGTTCACGTCGTAGAGGCGCGCTGCCAGGTACCCCAGTGTCGTCTTGCCCGCACCGGTCTCGCCAACGAGCGCGGTCGTCGTCCCCGCGGGCACCGTGAACGTGACGTCCTCCAATGTCCAGTCTCCGTCGCCGTAGCGGAACCACACGTGATCGAACGTGACCTCGCCTGCCGAGTCGAGCACGCGTGCGTCCGGGCGCTCCTCGATGTCGACGGGCTGATCGAGGTACTCGAAGATCCGGTCGAAGAGCGCCAGTGAGGTCTGCACGTCGAGCCCGACGCCGAGCAGCGAGCCGACCGGGAAGAAGAGCCTCGTCTGGAGCGTCGTGAACGAGACCAGTGTCGGCACCGAGATCGCGTGTGAGCCGTGCGCGAG
>JBAQHS010000033.1:0-10924 GCA_049288455.1 Gaiellaceae bacterium
CCGATCGAGGTGCCGATCATCGGCGCGCTGCCGAAGTTCTCATCGGTCGCGCTTGCTGCGGCCGCCTCGAGCGGCGGCGCCGCCGTCAGCGGCTCGGTGATCGTCGACGTCTTCGAGATTACGACGAGCGCACAGATCAACCGCAGCGCTCACATCAACCAGCATCCCGAGCGGCTGATTGGGACGGCGGGCGGCACGCAGACCCTCAAGGTCGAGGCGACCGATGACACTGTGCTCACGAACATCGCCGGCGGGCTCAACTTCTCGTCCGATTCCTCAGGCGTCGGCATCGGCATCGACGTCGACGTGATCATCAAGCACGTCTCGGCGACGATCCAGCTGAACACCGTCATCACGACAGCGGGCGCGATCGACGTGAAGGCAACCTCGACCGAGTACTTCCACGAGCTCGCCGTCGACGTCGGCGGCTCGAGCTCCGGCGCGGCCGTGGACGGCTCGATCATCGTGGTTGTCCTCGATCCGTCGAGCACAAAAGCCAGTGTCACCGGCACCGTGCATGCGGGCGATACGTTCGAGATCAGCGCCTCCGATTCCGTGAGCGACTTCTTGCTCGCAGGCGGCGGGGCAGTCAGCACGTCGTCCGCGGGTATCGCAGTCTCGGTGATCGTGATCGACCGCCAGGGCACCGTCGAGGCAGGCGTCGGCTCGGGCTCCGACCTGCAGGCTCGCGGCGAGGGACTGAAGGTGTCGGCGACGCAGCATGAGGAGATGACCTTGATCTCGGTCGGCGCAGCCGGCGGTGACAGCGCAGGCGTCGCCGGATCCGTCATCGTGAACATCCAGAACGACACCACCCACGCCCACATCGACGACGGCGTGAACGTCGGCGGCTCGAGCACAGGCGTCGCGGTTTCCGCCAGCGATACGACCACCGACTTCTCGCTCGCCGGCACGATCGGAATCGGCGGCACCGCGGGTGTCGGTGTCGGCGTCGTCGTCGACGTCTTCACGAAGGACACCGAGGCGTCGGTCGGCAAGGGCGCCCTCGGCAAGGCCATCACGGTTTCGGGCAACGTCACCGTCGGCGCGACGTCGACAGAGACCTTCAACGAGATCTCCGTCGGCGGAGGCTTCGGCGGCACGGCTTCGGTCAACGTCCAGGCGGCGGTACCGGTCATCAGCGTCACCACGAAGGCGTTCGTCGCCAACGGCACGAGCCTCTCCAACGGAGAGGTCATCAGCGCGGGCGGCAGCGTCGGCGTCACTGCGGACGAGGCGATGACACTGAACGTGATCGCAGGCAACATCAGCGGCGGAGGCAGTGCGGCCGTCGGCGCCGCGGTCTCGGTGCCGGTTGTCAGTAAGGAGACGCACGCCTCGATCGGCAACTACGCCCAGGTCAACGCGACCGGCAACACCACGATCACCGTTCCGACCGGCACCTACTCGGTGCACACGGTCGACATGCGCTTCGACCCGACGACCGCGCTGAGCAGCAGCACGATCACGTTCTCCGCACAGGACGACCCGGGTTACCGGGACGGCGAAGAAGTCATCTACGACAACGGCGGTGGAACATCGATCAGCGGGCTTTGCGCCACGACCGACAAGACCGCCGACCCGCCGACCTGCGGCGTCGCGAAGGTCAGCGGCGTCCAGACGCTCACCGACCTGAACACGACGCTCGTCGTGGACTCCACCGCCGGGTTCAACTCGAGCGGCAGCTTCACCGTCGACGGCATCTCCGGCATCTGCACCTACAGCGGGAAGACCGGGACGGAGTTCCAGAACGTCAGCTGCCGCGGCACGGTCGCGAACGACGCCCTCGTCGGCGGCGGCCTCTACTACATGAGGAACGTCGGCGGTGCCGGTTCGCATCAGTATCAGCTCTACGCCGACCCGAACTTCAGCGGCTCGCCGATCGCGATCTCGGGCGGCAGCGGCGAGAACCACCGCCTCGTCCCGACCGACCAGGCCGGCGTCTCGAGGGATGCGTCGAACCGGTTCAACCCGGCGGACGCCTCGTCCGGCGGCGACGTCGACTACTCAACCGACTGGATCACGGTTCCGTACGACCTCCAGAAGAAGTCCGGTTCGTCGACGGTTCCGATCGAGACGGGCGATGCCGTCGTCTACAGCGCGGGCGGCGGAACGCCGATCGGCGGCCTTGTCGACGGCGGCCAGTACTACGCGATCGTCGACGGCGGCGACCCGCACAAGATCCGTCTCTCGGCCAACTACTGCGACGCCAAGGGCATCAACTACGGGCCCGACAACATCTGCGACAACCAGGCGAGCGGCAGCGACGACGGCAAGGACGCGAGCGGGAATCCGGTCGCCGGTACCGTCAAGTGGATCGACCTCGGCGCCGGCGCGACCGGCAGGTCGCACAGCATCGTCCCGCACGGCACGACCCCGTCGGGCGACTCGAGCGCGACAGGCCCGCGCACGATCACGGAGAACTCGGACACCTTCCGCGGCGTCGCGGTCACCGCGAACAACAGCGACAACATCGGCGCGTTCGGCATCAGCCTCGGCTTCAGCGGAACGGCGGCGATCAACCTCGCAGGTGTCGTGAACGTCGAGAAGATCCACACCTCGGCGCACATCGGCGACTCTGCACACGTCAACTGCGGCGACGCGACGTGCTCCACGAACGTGGCGAGCCCGAACGGCGGGCAGTCGGTGCGCGTTGCGGCCGGGAACCAGTACTACGAGCTCGAGATCGCGGCGTCGCTCGCGATCGGCGGTGAAGTGGGCGTCGCAGTCCCGATCACCGTCCGCGTCCTGAACCTCGACACGTACGCATACGTCGGCAACGGCGCCCTGGTCAGAGCTGCGAACGACATCTCGGTCACGGCGAACGGCACGGAGTCGATCATCGGCGTCACCGCGGGCGCGGGCGGCGGCACCGTGGGCGTCGCCGGCACCGTCTCCGTCACCGTCGCCAATGTGCACACGTACGCCTGCACCGGCACGCCGGGGGCGACCGCATATGCATGCGCGACCGGTGGCGCAACCCTCGAGGCCGACGGCAACGTCATCGTCTCGGCGAACGACGACTCGCAGTTCGTGCTCGTCACTGTTGCCGTCGCCGGCGGCCTTGTCGGGGTGGGCCTCGCCGTCGGCGTCGCGTCGCTGACGAAGGAGACCAAGGCGTACCTCGGCGCGGGCAGCTTCGTCGTCGCGAAGGGCCAGGGCGGGACGCTCGACTTCGTCCCGAGCGGGGCATTCGACAACGGCTCCCAGAAGTACGAGACGCACACCGCGCCGGGGTTCAAGGGGCTCGTCGTGCTGGCGACCTCGAGCGAGGACGTCTTCGGGCTCGCTCCGGCCGTCGCCGGCGGCTTCGTCGGCGTTGCGGGCGGGGTCGGCGTCACCGTCATGTTCATCACGACCGAGGCGTTCATCGGCCAGGGCTCGAAGATCAACTGCCAGGACTCGAGCTGCGCTGCGACGGCGACCGGCTCCAACGGCGCTCAGTCCGTCAACGTCTCGGCCGTCGACTACTTCAAGTCGCTGACGATCGCGGGCGGCATCGCAGGCGGCTTCGTCGGCGTCGCGGGCGGCGTGGACATCGGTGTGGCCGACACGAGCGCGCAAGCCCACATCGACCCGGGCTCGTACGTGCGGGCGCTTGGCGACATCGAGGTGAACGGACTGTCGCGGAAGCAGACGCAGACATTCGCGCTGAGCGCGGCCGGCGGCTTCGTCGGCGTCGCGGTCGCCGTCTCTGTCTGGTCGGTCGGCACGCAGACGAACAGCGACTACCACGACGCTGACGGCCCGTTCCGCGGCGAGTGGGATTCGACCACCGCCATCAGCGCCGACAAGAGCGTCTTCTACAAGGAAGGCGATGTCGTCACCTTTGGCCCCGACCACACGCGCTACGCGGCGAAGATCGACCACCCCCTGAACAATCCGAGCGACACGACCGAGTGGGACGGACCGACCGACGCGCTCCATACGACGAGCGGGGACAAGCAGGACACGACGCCGTCGATCAACGGTGCGGACCAGGCTGGCTCCGGCTCGTCGGACACGACCGGCACCGACTGGTCGTCCGGCGGCTCGTACAACGCGGGCGACGAGGTCAATTTCGGCGGCCATGTCTGGAAGGCGAAGAACGCCGTCCTCGGCGCGGCGGGCGACCCGCAGACCGACACGGCGGACTGGGCGCAGGAAGTCGGCGGTTACGGGAGCGCACTCAGCGGCACGACGTCGAGCGCGCCGGCGCCACTCTGGAGCAGCCTCGCGTCCTACAGCAAGGGCGACCGCGTCACGTACGACGCCTCAGACGGCAAGGGCGCGCACGTGTACCAGGCGAAGCTGGACATCTCCGGGGCCGACATCGGCAAGGATCCGAAGGCGCACCCGTCGCTGTGGACGAATGCCGACTCGCAGGACGCGACGAACACGCGCATCAGCAACGCCTTCAGCGCCTCCGGCGGGCCGCAGGACAAGCTCAACGCAGCCTCCTCCGGCCACGGCAACATCGCGACGAACGCGATCGCCCACACGCCGACCGGAGGGACGACGGCGACCATCGACTCGACGTCTTTGACTCCGACGACGATCGTCGCCGGCGGCCACGTGAACGTCCTCGCGAACGACGTGCTCGACGTCTTCGGGATCGCAGGCGCTGCGGCCGGTGGCTTCGTCGGCGTCGGCGCGTCCGTCCTCATCCTCAACGTCAAGAGCGTCACGGATGCCGGCGTCGCCCCGTACGCGGTGATCAGCGGCGACGGTGGCGTGACCGTGTCGGCGAGCATGGACGAGCACTCGACGCCGATCGGCTTCGCCGGTGGCGGCGGTTTCGTCGGCGTCGGCGCTCAGGTCTCTGTCCTCAACGACACGAGCACGCAGAACGCGCACATCGACGACCACGCCGAGGTCAAGAAGGCCGGCGGCAGCAGCGGGCTCACCGTGAGCGTGAACGCGCAACGCGACGTGCACGCGTATGCGATCGGTGTCGCAGCCGGGGCCGGGGCCGTCGGCGCCGCTGTCGCGGTCGTGAGCGTGGACGGCGACGCGACAGCGAAGATCGGGAACGTCGCGGTCGGCAGTCCCGGCCCAGTGAACGCCGTCAACGTCACCGCGACCGACCACGTGACGTCCGACACGCTCGTCATCTCGGTCGCAGGCGGCGTCTTCGTAGGCGTCGGAGCGGCGGTTGCAGTGATCGGCCTCGATGGGACGCTGAAGGCCTCCTCCGGTGCGCATGGCTCGGTCGGCAGCGGCGGCTTCAACGTCACGGCCGACGGTACGCACACAACCAGCCTCCTGAGCGTCAACGTTGCCACCGGCGTCGGCGCCGTCGGCGTGACCGTCGACAAGATCGAGAACTCGCGGAACACCGAGGCCGAGGTGACAGCGGACGGTGCGATCAACTTCACGACGCCCGGCGCCGCGAAGGTCAGGGCAACGGCCAGTAACTCCGTCACGGCCTTCGCCCCGGGTGGCGCGTTCGGCGGCGTCGGCATCGCGGCGACGATCGCGATCGCCGACCTCTCAGGACACACGACGACGACTGTCAACGGCAGTATCACGAACGCGACGACGATTCTGATCAGCGCGATCGCCGACAACACGGTGACGTCCGAGACCTTCATCATCGGCGTGTCGGTCGTCGGCATCTCCGGCGCCCTCGCCTCGGCGACCATCGACGAGGGCGCGAACATCACCACCACCGTCGGCTCGAGCTCCACCCTCAACGGCTCGAGCACGATCACTGTCGAGGCGTTGACGCGCAACGACGGCAACGTGGCCAAGGGCACGGCCCTCGGCGGCACGCTCGGCGTGCTCGCCGCCGGGACGTTCTTCGTCTCGATCGCCGAGATCAACGGCAACGTCGAGGCGAACATGAACGGGCACATCACCGGCGGCTCGTCGGTCGACGTCAACGCCAACGCCACGAACGACGCCGAGGCGCACACGCTCGCAGGCAGCATCAGCCTCGGTGGGGCGCTCGCCGGCTCCGTCTCGTACGCCGGCATCACGAGCAAGGCGCATGTGAGCGCGACCGGGGCTCAGGGGGCGTCGATCGCCGGCGTCAGCGGCACATCGACGATCGAGTCGTTCGCGAGCAACACGGCCAAGTCGACCGCCGAGGTCGGCAGCTTCGGCGCCGTCTTCGGGGCCGCGGTCTCCGTCCCGACCGCCTCGATCGGCGCGCCCACGAACGCGACGTGGGACGGCTCCGTCACCGGCGGGACGGGCTTCACCGTTAAGACGGAGGCGGACAACGATGCGAAGGTCTCGACGACGCCGCTCAGCGCCGGGCTGTTCGCGCTTGCGATCGCCGTCGCCGACGGAGAGATCACGAACGAGGCTCAGGCAACCGCGAGCATCGGCCAGCACGCAGTGATCAGCACGTCGGGCAAGCCCGTCAGCGTCAAGGCGAAGCAGATCGACAACGTCGACGCTAAAACCGGCGACCCGGAGATCACGATCAGCATCGCCTTCAGCCTCGGGATCATCGACGCGAGGGGACACGACTACGGCGGCAGCCACGCGTCGTTCGACGGCGAGCTCACCGACGCCTCGTCACTCACGGTGCGGACGGACGCCACGCGCTCCGTGACGGTGACACTCCTCAGCCTGGCGTTCTCGGCTGGAGTCGCGGTCGCGAGCTCGAGCGCGACGGCGACGCTCGGCGACGACCCGCTCTCGATCGACGAGGCGTTCCTCGGGTCGCACACGAACATCCACAGCACCGGCACGGCGATCTCGATCACAGCGAACCGCGGTGCGACCGCGACTGCAGAGTCCGACGGGGGCGCCGGCGCTCTCCTCGGGAGCGGCGTCGACCTGCACGCGACAGCGAAGATCGAGGGCCAGGTGCTCACGCACGTCGACGGCGGCACGGTTGGCACCAACACCAACAAGGCCGGCGGGCTCGCACTGCTGGCGGAAGACACGAGCAACGCCTCCACCGAGACGACCGTTGGCTCCGGCGCGATCGGCTTCACGGCCGGCGCTGCGAAGGCCGACTCCACCGCGTCGCCGACCGTCAAGTCCTGGATCGGCAACAACGTCAGCATCGTCCTCCAGGACGACGCCGGCCACGATGTCACCGTCTATGCCTGGCTCGACGACGCCGAGGCCGACGCCGACGCCTCCGCCTACGGTGGCGCGCTCGGCGTGCGCATCGGCGCACCAGATGCGACCGTGACCTCGAACCCGATCGTGCAGGCCTGGATCGGCACCGGCACGACGATCGTCGCCGGCGGCGCGGTGAAGGTCGACGCCGAATCGAAGTCGGCGGCAAGCGGACCGACCCTCACCGACAACATCGTGCGGATCACGAACGACGGCGGCACGTCGTCGGGCGACTCGACTCCGTCCTATCTCACAAGCTGTTCCACCGCGCCCGACACCCTGTGCTTCATCAAGCACGGTCTTGTGAGCGGCGACGCGGTTCTCTACCGCCCGAGCAACCCGCTCAGCCCGATCGGCGGGCTCCACGCCGACCAGACCGTCTGCACCGACTTCAACAACGATGGGAGCTGCAAGACGGTCGTCACCGGCGTTCACGTCTACAACGCGATCGTCGTCGACGGCAACGACGTGCGGCTCGGTGACACCTTCACCGGAGCGTCCGTCTACAACGGCGACAGCATCTTCGGCGCCGACACGATCAAGACCGGCGTGTTCGGCATCGACGCGAACCGCTCGATGGTGCGGTTCTCGACCACACACGATCTCGAGACCGGCGATGTCGTCGTCTACCGGACGACCGGCACGAATATCAGCAACGGCTTCGGCAACGGCGCCGTCCTGTATGTCCGCGTGATCGACCCGTACACGATCGAGCTGTACACGAGCCAGTCTGACCTGTCAGCAGCGCTTGCGTCGACGACGACCTTCGGCGCCGGCTCGGTTTGCAACCCGAGTTGCGATCAGATCAACATCGCGTTCGCCGACGGCACGCGCGTGACGTACAAGAACGCCGACCCGATCACGTTCAGCGGTACCAGCGTCAACATCAACGAGGTCCTGCTCGGGTTGTTCGGCGACACCTCCGAGCACACGGGCGAGAAGAACATCTACTTCGGCTCGGGCGCCGGTGGCTTCAGCGAGGGCGAGCGGGTGATCTACCAGGCAGGCGACACCGTGAATCACATCGGTGGCCTCTCGAACGGCAGTCCCTACTACGTCCACGTTGTCGACTCCAACACGATCCAGCTCGCGAACAGCTACTGCGAGGCTGTCGGCTTCAGCGAGGACAGCAACTGCACGTTCGACCCGACGCCTTCGTCGAACCCCGCCGACGACTTCACGCACATCGATCGGAACGTGATCTCGATCACACGCCCGTCGCTGTCGGATCCGGCGCACCCGAGCAACCTGCAGTCGCTGCGGCCGGCGCCGATCAACGGCCTCACGGACGGTTTCACCTACGAGACCCATCAGGTCGACTCCACCCACATCACGCTGCGCAACGTCGGCTCGAGCACCGACATCTCGATCAGTCCGTTCTACTGCGAGACGCACAACAACGGTACGACGGCGTGCTCGACGATCGGCGGCGACAACAACCCGAGCGACTTCGTCTCGAGCAGCAACACCCAGGTGCTCTTCAAGGCCGGCGCAGCGCTGAAGACGGCAACGGGCGGCCAGGAGCTCGACATCCAGCTCACGGGCACAACCGCCGGCACCGACCAGCTGCTGAACCTCGACGCGAGCTCGCTCCGCGGCGCGCATCCGCCGGTCGGCGACGGCAAGTCGGGCGCATCGGCAACCGGTGGCGGCGGCTCGATCGGCGACGTCTCCGAGCCGACGGCCATCGTGAACATCAACCCGAGCCTCAAGGCGTACGTGGCGGCGACGACGATCACGATCGGCGGCGACCTCTGGATCACGACGAACCTTGTGACGAACACCTCCGCGTGGACGGAGAACGGCTCCGGCGGCCTCGTCTCGATCCCGAGCGTCGACTCCGAGATCAGCGGCACCGACAACAACACCGCGGGCATCGGCGACTTTTCCAGCATCGCCGGCATCAGCAGCGACCCCGGCCGGACGACGGCGACCGTCAATGCGTCGAACGTGACGATCAACGCGGGCGGGAACATCAAGATCGACTCGAAGTCGTCGCTGAACTCCGACGCCGGCGCCAAGTCGGACAGCGGCGGCGGGTTCGACGACAGCAATGCCGACGCTCACATCAACCTCACCGACAATACGTCGACGGCGATCGGCAAGAACGCGAACGTCACCGGGCTGACACTCGCGATGAACGCGTCCACGGGCGGGAGCAACCACTCGCATGCCAAGTCGTTCGTGGTTGCACTGTTCGGCAGCTCGAGTGCAAGCCCGACCGTGAACGTCACCTCGAGGAACATCGCGCTCCTCGACGGTGAGAACACGGGCAGCGCGGTTTCGAACGGGCAGGTCACCGCCCTGAACGGCATGGATGTGCGCGCGCACCACGAGAGCCTGAAGCTGATCTCCGACGGTGGGCACCTGTGCATCTGTCTCGATCTCCACTTCGGCGACGACGGCGGCCAGACCGATGGCGAGCTGACCGACCTGGCGTCCGGGCATCAGGGCATGACGGTCACCACGGGACCGCGGATCACCAAGTGCGCCGGTTCGCCGCCCGCCTGGCCGCCGCTCGAGACGAACTGCTCGACCCGCGACGACCTGCAGGTCACCTCGTTCCTCGTCCATACGAGCGACAAATCCCTGGCGCTCTACGTGCAGGGCGAGGAGCAGAGCTCCGATTTCGACAACCGCAACAACGTCATCCACTGGAACTCGGACGTCGTCATCTACGCCGGCCCGAGCCCGCTCCTGATCATCGCCCAGGACGGCACGGTCCAGACCGCGGTGAACATCGCTGTCAACGGTCTCAGCAACCCGCAGCCGGGCAACAACCTGTGCCTCACCGGCGGCGGGACGTGCCCTGGAGTCGTCCCGTACATCGAGGTCAACGACCTCGTAGACGAGGACACCGGCGACATCTACATGCAGTCGCACAACGGGACGATCGACGGGGGTAACCACGAAACCGTCCCCGGCGGCGACCACTACTGGGGCACGTTCAGCTTCCGGGACGACTGGAAGACGGTCACGATCATCAACCACTCGAACCGTGACCTCGTGATCGACAACATCGACGTGATCAGCAGCACCCAGCGGCCGATCGTGACCGAGGACACCACGGGTAACGCAGCGGCGAACGCGACGTTCGCCATCGTGCGGCAGGTCGACCCGTCGCTCGTCACGATCACGAACGACAACGCCGGCGGGCCGAACCTGGTCATCAACGGCACGATCACGAACCCGATCGGCAAGACCGAGATCACGAGCCTGTTCGGCCCGATCTCGGCGACGACGATCCGCGGCGGGCTGAGCAACGTCTACGCCCACTGGTCGAACCCCTCGGCAACTCCTGCGACGCCTCCGCACAGCAGCCTGATCCAGACGAACATCCTCCACCTGTATGCCGGCACGAGCATCGGCGAGTCGAGCCCGTGCGTCTACGGCGAGTTCGGCTGTGCCGGCACGAACGGCAGCCAGACCCTGTGCGTCGATCCCGACAAACCGTGCGTCAACGTCACGCTGATCGTCTGGGCCTTCCATCCGCAGGAGTTCACGAGCTTCTCCGGCATGAACACCTTCGTCGACCTGAAGACGATCCTGCGCGACTCGACGCTGCCGAACCCGCTCGTGACGACGCCGGTGATCGACATCAAGTCGATGGAGGCGCTCGACAGCGTCTACGTCCTTCTGCGTCCGACGACGATCCAGCGGACGTCGCCTGACATTCCCGGCATCGAGGTCGACAACCCGACCGGTCCGGGGCCGCACAGCTTGCCAAGCCCGCCCGGGGTGTTCTACGTCACGTTCTACTACCCGGACTTCACGCGCTGCTACTACCCGACCGGCTGCCCGAACCCGAAGTACGAGCTCGGCGCCTTCGCGAATGACGCCGAGACCGAAGTAGCGAGCACCT
>JBAQHS010000034.1:0-22332 GCA_049288455.1 Gaiellaceae bacterium
CGAGGCACCTGATCGACGCACGGGCGCTGGGGCTCCTTCGGCCGAGCGCCGTCCTCGTTAACACGGCGCGCGGGGCGATCGTCGACGAGCGCGCCGTCGCCCGGGCGCTTCGGGACGGGCGGCTTGCCGGCGCTGCGCTCGATGTGTTCGAGCGCGAACCGGAGGTGACGGCGGAGCTGCTCTCGTTCGAGAACGTCGTCCTGACGCCGCACCTCGGCAGCGCGACGCGAGCGACTCGCGAGGCGATGGGCCGTTCGGCGGTCGGTGCACTCCGTGCGTTGCTGCTCGACGGACTGCAGCCTCAGAACACCGTCTAGATGATTGATCGGTAATTGGAGCACCCGCGGATGGTGCCCTGGATGCTGCGCATCTCAGCCAGGTCGGGCTGGAACGTAGGCACCGCTATGCCCTGCGCCCGACCTGACTGACCTGCTTGATCTATGACATCCCCGCGACCACTCGAATTACCGATCAAACATCTAGGATCGCCACTCTGTGAGGTCCGGCCGCATCCGCCATACCGTGAGCTTCACCCTGCGCCACCCGGCGGGCTCAGCCGAGGAAACGTCATTCCTCGAAGCTGCCGGAGCCCTGGCGGCGATCGACGGCGTCGAGGCCTTCGAGCTCCTCCGACAGGTTGGCGCGAAGAGCGACTTCCGTTTCGGCATCTCGATGGAGTTCGCGGGTCGTGAGGCGTACGACGGCTACAACGGGCATCCGGCGCACGTGCAGTTCGTCGCCGAGCGCTGGGTCCCGGAGGTGGCGGATTTCCTCGAGCTCGACTACGCCGCCACCAACGCCTGATCTGCCGCGAGGTCCCATTACTATAAAATCTGAAGCGTCGTTCAGTGTGAGCGGTGAGAAGGAACACCGAAAGATGATTGCAACGCCCCGCGCGGGGCACCGAGGCCCCCGGCGGAGGCTTCGGGTCGTGACCGGGACGTGCGAAAGGAGGACAGCATGTCCGAACTGAGGCCCGAGACGATCGCCTTGCACGGCGGCCAGCAGGTCGACCCGACGACGAAGGCGCGCGCCGTTCCGATCTACCAGACGACGTCGTTTGTCTTCGACGACACCCAGCACGCGGCCGATCTCTTCGCGCTCGCGGTGCCGGGCAACATCTACTCGCGGATCATGAATCCGACGTGGGATGTCTTCGAGCAGCGCGTGACAGCGCTCGAGGGAGGCATCGCGGCAGTCGCGACCGCCTCAGGCCAAGCCGCGGTCACGTATTCGGTGCTGAACCTGACACGCGCCGGTGACAACATCATCTCGGTGTCGACGCTCTACGGCGGCACGTACAACCTCTTCGCGCACACGCTCCCTCAGTACGGGATCGAGGTGCGGTTCGCCGATCCGGACGACCCCGGCGCCGTCGAGCGGCTGGCCGACGACCGCACGCGATTGGTGTTCGCAGAGACGATCGGGAACCCGAAGCTCAACGTCGTCGACATCGCTGCCTGGGCCGACGCGGCGCACGCAGCGGGCCTTCCACTCGTCGTCGACAACACGGTTCCGACTCCCATTCACTGCCGCGTCTTCGATCACGGCGCCGACGTCGCCGTGCACTCGGCGACGAAGTACATCGGCGGTCACGGCACGTCGATCGGCGGAGTGGTCGTCGACTCCGGCCGCTTCGACTGGACGGCACAGGCCGAGCGCTTCCCCGGTCTCACGAAGCCCGATCCGTCCTACCACGGCGTGGTCTGGGCGGATGTGCTCGGCCCCGCCGCCTACATCGGGCGCGTGCGGACGGTGCTCCTTCGCAACACTGGCGCGGCACTCTCGCCGTTCAACGCCTTCCTGTTCCTGCAGGGGCTCGAGACGCTGCCGTTGCGGATGGAGCGCCACTCATCGAACGCACTCGCGGTGGCGACCCATCTCGCCGAGCACGACGCGGTCACCTGGGTGAACTACCCCGGGCTCGAGTCGAGCCCGTCGCACGAGGTCGCACAGCGGATCCTGTCGGGTGGCTACGGCGGGCTCGTCACCTTCGGGATCACCGGGGGCAGCGAGGAGGGACGCAAGTTCATCGAGAGCCTCGAGCTCTTCAGCCATCTCGCGAACATCGGCGATGCAAAGTCACTGGCGATCCACAACGCCTCGACGACGCACTCGCAGCTCAACGAGGAAGAGCTCGAAGCCGCGGGCGTGTCGCAGGACACGGTGCGACTGTCGGTCGGCATCGAGCACATCGACGACATCCTCGGCGACCTCAACCAGGCGCTTGCCAAGGTGCGCACGCCGGTTGCCGCCTGAGCCGACGCAAGCCTCGGGGTCGGTCGGGCTCACACGCACCGAGCGGGCTCTCCTCTTCACCGAGGAGAGCCCGCTCGTGCTCGATTCCGGCCGCCGCCTCGCGCCGGTCGAGGTCGCCTACGAGACCTACGGCCGGCTCGACGAGAACGCCGGCAACGCGGTGGTCATCTGCCACGCGCTGACCGGGGACGCGCATGCCGCGGGCCATCATGGCGACCCGGCTCGCCCCGGCTGGTGGGACAACCTGATCGGCCCCGGCAAGGCGATCGACACCGACCGCTTCTTCGTCGTCTCGTCGAACCTCCTCGGGGGCTGTTCCGGCACGACAGGCCCGCCGTCGCTCGATCCATCGACCGGACGCCCGTACGGGCTGCGCTTCCCACTCTTCAGCGTCTCGGATCTGCTGAAGCCACAACGTGCGCTCCTTGCCCACCTCGGCATCAGCCGGCCGCTGGCCGCAATCGGCGGCTCGCTCGGCGGCATGCAGGTACTGCAGTGGGCGATCGACCACCCCGATGAGCTCGGCGCCGGCATGGTCGTGTGCGCGTCCGCGCAGCTCTCGGCGCAGAACATCGCGTTCTCGGCGGTGGGACGCGCCGCGATCATGCGCGACGAGAACTTCGCCGACGGCGATTACTACGACTCGGGCAAGCGTCCCGATGTCGGCCTGGCGATCGCGCGGATGGCCGCCCACATCACCTACGTCTCGGAAGGGTCACTCGAGGCGAAGTTCGGCCGGGCCCGTTCGGGCAAGAGCACGCTGGAGTCCGACTTCGAGGTCGAACGCTACCTCGACCACCAGGGCCGGATCTTCCTCGACCGGTTCGACGCAAACTCATACCTCTACCTCTCGCGCGTGATGGACTTCTACGATCCGTTCGACGCCGAGTCACGTGCGCGCCTCGCGAGCTCCACGACCAAGTTCCTCGTGCTTTCGTTCGACTCCGACTGGCGGTTCCCGACGAGCCACTCGCGCCACATCGCCGACGAGCTCGAGGAGGCCGGCGTCGCAGCCGAGATCCGCGAGATCTCCTCACCGCACGGCCACGATTCGTTCTTGCTGCCCGTCGCCGCTTACCACGACGCGATTCGTGAGTTCCTCGCGGGTGTTCAGGCAGCCGCCTCCGCCCCAGTGGCGCGCTCGCGCTGACCGGCGATGTAGTCGCGATACCAGTAGAAGCTTCCCTTCGGCACGCGATCGAGCGTCGCATAGTCGACGAAGACAAGACCGAAGCGCTTCCAGTAGCCCCACGCCCATTCGAAGTTGTCGAGCAGCGACCAGGCGAAGTACCCGCGCAGCGGCACGCCCTGCGCGACCGCGCGAGACGCTCCGGCGAGGTATTGCTCGAGATACGACTGACGCTCGACGTCGCGGACGCTGCCGTCGTGGCCGCGCACGTCCGGGTAGGCCGCACCGTTCTCGGTGACGTAGATCGCCGGCGGCTCGTACTCGCGCTGGAGTCGTAGAAGCAGATCCTCGAGACCCTCCGGGACGACCTCCCAGCCCATGTCCGTGCGGTCGACGTCGGCACGCCGCACGATCTGGGAGCGGCCGCCGTTCGCGTCCGCCGCGACGAGTGGCGAGGTGTAGTTGTTGACGCCGAGGAAGTCGATCGGTGCAGAGATCTCCTGGAGATCGCCCTCTCGCACCTCCGGCATGATCTCGGCCCAGGCCTCGACCATGTCTTCCGGATACGACCCCCGGAAGAGCGGATCGAGGAACCAGCGGTTATGCAGGCCGTCCACCCAACGGGTCGCCGCGATGTCCTCGGGGGACTCGCTCGCCGCATACGGGTTGTCAAGGTTCAGTGTGATCCCGACCTGCGCGCTCGGCGAGTTTCGCCGCAGGATCTCGACGGCGCGTCCGTGCGAGAGGAGCAGGTGGTGCGCGGTCGCGAGTGCATCTGCGTCCGACTCTCGCCCGGGCGCGTGGTGGCCCCAGCCGTGCCCGATCCACGAGACGACCCACGGCTCGTTGTGCGTGATCCAGTGGCCGACGCGGTCACCAAGCCGTTCGGAGACGACCTCGACGTACTCGCAGAATGCGTCGACCGTCTCGCGCGCCGGCCAACCGCCCAGATCTTCGATCGGCTGTGGTGTGTCCCAGTGGAAGAGGGTCACGTACGGCGCAATGCCGTTGCCGAGCAACTCGTCGACGAGCTTGTCGTAGAAGTCGAGACCGACCTGATTCACCCTCCCCCGGCCCTCGGGCAGGATGCGCGGCCACGCGATCGAGAATCGGAATGCATCGAGCCCGAGCTCGCGCATCAAGGCGATGTCGTCCCGATAGCGATGGTAGAAGTCGCAGGCGATCGCGCCGGTGTCGCCGTTTCGCACCTTGCCCGGCGTCGCACAGAAGCGATCCCACACGCTCTCGCCGCGACCGTCCTCGTTTGCCGCGCCCTCGATCTGGTAGGCCGCGGTCGCAGCACCCCAGACGAACTCGGCGGGAAACGATCTAGTGAGTTGGCTCGACATGGTTGTCCTCTCGAATGGCAGGTGATGGGGAAGTGACGTGGCACCGCGCGCTCTGCCCAGCGGAAGCGGCGACGAGCTCGGGACTGACCTCCGAGCAAACGCCGATCCGCAAAGGGCATCGCTCGACGAACCGGCAGCCTTCGGGCGGGTCGACCGCCGCGGCGGCGAGTCCCTTGCGCATCTCGATGCGCTCTCGCGCGCCCGACGCCGGGTCGGGCACCGAGGCGAGCAGCAATCGCGTGTACGGGTGGAGTGGCGCCGCGAGCACGCGCTCGGCAGGCCCTTGCTCGACGATTTGTCCGGCGTACATCACGAGGACTGTGTCGGCGACGTAGCGCGCACTCGCGAGGTCGTGCGTGACGTACAGAAACGCGAGGCGCTCGCGCTCCTTCAGGTCGAGCATCAGATTCAGGATCCCCGCGCGGATCGACACGTCGAGCATCGAGGTCGGCTCGTCGGCGACGAGCACGCTCGGCCGGACGGCGAGGGCTCGCGCGATCGCGACCCGCTGCCGCTGGCCGCCGGAGAGCTCGTGCGGGTATTTGTCGAGATAACGGTCGACGGGAACGAGACCGACCGTCTCGAGCAACTCGTGCAGCCGGGCCTCGATGCCGTCACGCGAAAGCTGCTCGTGAATCTTCAGCGGACGCGTCAGGTGATAGCGAATCGTCTTGACCGGGTTCAGCGAGGCGAACGGGTCCTGGAAGATCATCTGCACTTGCGAGCGGTAGCGCAGGAGGTCGGCCCGCCGCCGGTCGTTCGTGACGTCGGATCCCTCAAAGAGGACAGAGCCGCGCGTCGGTGCGTAGAGGCGTGCGAGCAGGCGCGCGACCGTGCTCTTGCCGCTCCCGCTTTCGCCGACGAGCGCCGTGATCGTGCCGGGCCGTAGCGCGAAGGTGACATCGTCGACCGCATGCACGCGGCTGCGGCGGCCGAGCAGCCGGTTGTCGGCCGCAAAGTGCTTGGTCAGGCCGCGCACCTCGAGCGGGGCGAGGATCGACGTCGTCACGCGGACTGCTCCACGAGATGGCAGGCGACTTCGTGGGCAGCGGCGACCGGCTGCAGTCGCGGCGCGACGGTCGTCTGCCGCGTGTGCAACGCGCTCGGCTCGCTTGTGCAATGTGGGCAGCGCGGGTGGAACCGGCAGCCGGAGGGCGGCGACGCGAGGTCGGGAGGAGCCCCGGCAATCCCGGTCATCCGCTCGAGCGGGCCGGTCAGCGACGGGAACGAGCCGATCAGGCCGAGCGTGTACGGATGCCGGGCGGAAGTACGAAGCCGCTCGGCGGGCGCGTGCTCGACGATCTCACCGGCGTACATGATCGCGATGCGGTCAGCGATCTCGAAGAGGAGCGAGAGATCGTGCGTGATGAACAGCACCGCGAAGCCAAGCTCGCGCTGCAGGTCGCGGACCTGTTGCAGGATCTCACGCTGCACGACGACGTCGAGCGCCGTCGTCGGCTCGTCCATGATCACGAGCTCCGGTTGCAGCGCAAGCGCCATCGCGATGATCACCCGCTGCCGCATGCCGCCCGAAAGCTCGTGCGGATACGCGCGGATCCGGCGCTCGTCGATGCCGACGAGGTCGAGCAGCTCGGCTGCGCGCGCGAGTGCCGCCGCTTTCGAGATGCGCTCGTGCGCCTGCATCATGTCGACGAACTGCGCGCCGACGCGCATCACCGGGTTGAGCGCGTTCATCGCGCTCTGGAAGACCATCGAGACATTCCGCCAGCGGTGGCGGCGCAGCTCTTCGGGGCCGAGCAGGGTCAGGTCGTCGCCGCGGAAGAGGATGCTGCCGCCCGTGATGTGCGCGGGAGGCCGGAGGATCTGCATGAGGCTGTTCGCGACGGTCGTCTTGCCGCACCCCGACTCGCCGGCAAGGCCGATGATCTCGCCGGCCCCGATCGTCAGGTCGATGCCGTCGACCGCGACGACATCGCCGTAAGCCACCGTGAGGCCGCGCACCTCGACAAGCGACTCGCGCGAGCTCGGCCCAGCCTGCTGCGACTCGCGAACGATCACCGTCACTTCGACCGCCCGAGTTTGCGTAACCGTGGATTACTGACCTCGTCGATCCCCGCGAGCAGGAACACGAGCCCGACGACGGTGATCACAAGCGCGAGGCCGGGGAACAGGAACGGCCACCATTCGCCCTGGAGCACCGTCGAGTTCGTCTGCGCCCAGTAGAGGACCATCCCCCAGCTCACATGCGAGGTGTCGCCAAGGCCGAGGAACTCGAGGCCTGCGTCGACGAGCAGCGCGATGTAGAAGACGAGCACGAAAGCGGCTGCGATGCGACTGATCATGTTCGGCATCAGCTCGCCGAAGACGATGCGCCACGTCGATTCGCCGGCCACCTTCGCCGCCTGCACGAAGTCGCGGTTTCTCAACGACAGCGCCTGGCCGCGGAGGATGCGCGCCTCGAACGACCAGAGCGTGAGGCCGAGCACGAGGATCATCGTCGTCATGCCCCGTGCTTTGAGATAGCCGGAGATGACAACGAGGAGCGGAATTGTCGGAATGACGAGGAAGACGTTCGTCAGGAAGTTGACGACCTCGTCCACGATCCCGCCGGAATAGGCGGCGACGATGCCGAGCGTCGCGGCGAGGACCGTCGCGAGCACTGCGGCGGCAGCGCCGAGCATCAGCGACCGCCGGGTGCCGAGGACGACCTGTGAGAAGATGTCGCTGCCCTGGTCGGTGGTGCCGAACAGGTGATGCCACGACGGCGCCTGGCGCGTTGCCAGGATGTTGAAGTCAGTCGGATTGTTGACCGAGATCCACGGCGCGATCACGGCGACGACGACCATGAAGCCGACGAGCAGGAGACCGAAGCGCGACTTCGGGTTCGCAAGCAACAGGGAGGCCCAACCGGGAAGCCGGCGTCGCCTGTTCTCGCCCGACGCGATCACACTGAGGGGTACGGCCTCCTGCTCGACGACAGGTTGAAGTTGCGACATCAGCCGGCGCGCACGCGTGGGTCGAGGAGGAAGTTGAGGAGGTCCATGATGAAGTTGGCCGCGATCACGCAGAACGCGAAGACGAGCAGGAGGGCCTGAGTCAACGGGTAGTCGTTGCCGAGCGCCGCCTGCTGCAGGGTCAGGCCGGCGCCCGGGTAGCTGAAGACATATTCGATGAAGACGAGCCCGCCGACCGCGCCCGCAAACTGCGCGGCGAAGCCGTTCAGCGGCGGCAGGATCGCGTTGCGACCGGCGTAACGTGTCATCACGCGCCGGTCCCGGAGGCCCTTCGCCTGCGCCATCGCGATGTAGTCCTCGCTGACGGTGTTGATCATGACCGTGCGCATGTTGAGCACCCAGCCGCCGGCGTACGCGCTGACGATGACGAGGATCGGCAACTCGGAATGGCGGAGGGCGCTCGAGAGGAACGACCAGTCGAAGCCGGGAACGAGGCCGCTGTCGTAGGCGTGCTGAATCGGGAACCACCCGAGCTTGAGTCCGAAGAAGTAGACGCCGAGAAGCGCGGTGAAGAACGCGGGGAACGCCGAGAGCGCCATCAGCGTCGGGACGACGACGGTGTCGACCGCGCCACCGCGACGCCATGCGGCGATCATCCCGATCGCGGTGCCGAGCGCGAACGCGATGAGAAACGCGACGCCGACGAGAAAGATCGAGTAGGGCAGCGTACGGCCGATCACCTCCGAGACGGGCGCCGGGTAGTTCGACGTCGAGATCCCGAAGTTCAGGTGGGCCAGGCGATGCAGGTAGACGACGTAGTCGTGCCAGAGCGACCCTTTCCCGCCGCCGAGGAGCGCCTGATACGTCTGGACGATCCCGGGGTTGGCCTGGATCTGAGCCGGCGAGAGGCGTTGCAGGACGCCACCGATCGGGTCGCCCGGCATGAGCCGGGGCAGCAGGAAGTTGAGGGTGACGGCCACCCAGCCGGCGAAGACGTAGAAGACGACTCTGCGAAGGAACCAGCGCATGGGTTTGACCACGGACGAGTATGTCGCCGGGGCAGATGCGGGTGAACGAGAGCAGGTTGTCGGGGAAGGTCGAGAAGATCGGGTCGCCGTAGAAGTTCTTCGGCGAGTTGAAGCAGTGGAAATAGCGCGTGCTGTAGGTCGACCAGCGCGGCCCGATGAAGAGCGGCACGATCGGCATGTTGTCGAGGAAGATCTTCTCGAGTTGCGTTGCGATTGCGTGTTGCTTCGATGCGTCCAGCGTCACCTTCCACTGGTTGAGCAAGCCTGTCGCCTGGCTGTTGTAGGTGTGCGACCAGTTGCCTGTTGCAGATGCGTCAGTTCCAGACGCGATGAGCGAGTTCTGCGACAGGTTCGAGTTGAAGTAGCCGTACGGCGACGCCTGCGAGCCGGTCTGCCAGAGCAGCGTCGGGTTCTTCGTGGCGAAGGCGTTCGGGAACCAGGAGTTCCAATCGGGCTCGAGCTTCACGTTCGAGTCGATGCCGATCCCCTGGAGGTTCTTCGTGATGATCTGGTTCGAGGCGACCCAGTCCGACCAGCCCGAGATCACGTGGATGTCGAGCGAGACCGCGTTGCCCTTCGGGTCGTAGAGCTTGTTGCCCTTGTAGGTGAAGCCGTTGTCGGTCAGCAGCTTCTTCGCCGCCGTCGGGTCGTACGTCGAGAGCTGCTTCGACTGCGCCTTCACCGAGGCGTCGGTGACCCACTGCGGGAACAGGCCGTTGAGGCCGATCGCATCCGTCGCCGGCGCGTAACCGTACTCACCGAGCTTCGACACGGTGTTGCGGTCGATCGCCATCGACAGCGCGTGACGGAACGCGACGAGGCTGTACGGGTAGACGTTGTTGTCGAAGACGAGCGAGACGGGATAGGCCGTGGTCGCGTAGAAGGCGTGGAAGTGCTGCGGATCCTTCGCGATGTAGGCCTTGGCGACGTTCGGAACGAAGTTGTGCGTCCAGTCCACCTGTCCGCTCTGCGCCAGCGCGAGCGACGCGTCGTTCGACGCGGCCTGCACGTATTCGAGGCAGCCGATCAGCGGCTTGCCGGCCTGCCAGTAGTGCGGGTTCTTGGAGAGCACGTAGTCCTGCGTCGTGAAGCGCGTGATCCGGGTGAACGGGCCTGACCCGACCGGATTCGAGTTCAGGAACGTCGCGGGGTCGGCAACCTTCGACCAGATGTGACGCGGGATGATGTATTGCGCGTTCAGCGTCGCCGCGATGAACTGGGAGTCGGGCGTCTTCAGGTTGATGGCGACCGCATAGGAGCCGATCGCCTTGACGGATGCGATGTTCGTGTCGGGACGCGTGAGCCCGATCAGGTCCATGACCTTGTTCTGCCGGCCGGCCGTGAGGCTGTAGACGACGTCGGTCGAGGTGAGCGACTTGCCGTCCGACCACTTCACGCCCTTCGCGAGTTGCAGCGTCAGCGTCTTGTTGCCGTTGCTCCACTTCCAGGTGCGGGCAAGCCACGGCAACGTCGGCTTGCCGCCCTCGGGCGAGACCGTCAGCCCTTCGTAGATCGCGCCGCGAACGAACTGTCCACTCGGGAGCCCGTTGCCGGTGTAGGGGTTGAAGTTCTTGATGAATGCCGGGTCGCCCGCTCCGGCCATGACGAGGCACGAGTGTGCGGTGGCGGCAGTGGCGGCGAGCGGAGCGGCGTGAGCGGCATGACCGAGCGGCCTCGCCGCGGCAATCGCAACCAGCACGAGCGCCGCGACTGCGACGGCACCGAGGGCGGCGAGTCCGGCGCGGGGGGAACGGGACGAAGGTGACATCTGCCTTCCTTTCCTGCCGCGTGCGCGGCTGAGGGGCAACCTGGGGGCTGAGGGGCAGCCGGGTGTGTTCCGGGAGTTATTTCCGAGAATTACCGGGAACGGTTACCATGCCCGACCCACCCCTGTCAAGCCGGGTCGTGCGGTCGGTCGGCTAGGATTGGCAGGAAGGGGCACAATTTGCTCCGGGAATTGCCGGAAACGTTTACGAGTGGTTCAATACCTCGATGGCCCAAGCCGATAGCCACCTCGATCCTCCGTTCCAGGGCCGCGCGACGATCCGCGACATCGCCGATCTCGCCGGCGTCTCGATCGCCACTGTCTCACGGGTGATCAACGACCGCCCGGACGTCGCGCCGGAAACGCGGGAGAACGTGCTCCAAGTCGTCCGCGCGCACGGGTTCTCAACGAACCGCGGCGCTCGTGGGCTCTCGAGCGGCCGCACGGGGATGATCGGCTTGACCCTGCCGCTCGTCGCGGACGCCTACTTCGGGCCGATGCTGAGCGGCGCGGCCGAGGCGCTGCACGAGCGCGACATGCGCATCGTGCTCGCGCCGACCCTGCACGAGCATGACCGCGAGGTCTCGCTGCTCGAGCGGCTCATGCGCGGCACAACCGACGGCGCAATTCTGATGTTGCCGGAGGAGTCCGTCGACGAGTTGCGGATGCTGCAGCAGCAGCAGTTCCCGTTCGTCGTCGTCGACCCGCGCGAGCCACCGCCGGAGGGCGTCGCCTGCGTCGCGGCAATGCACGCCTCGGGCGCGAAGCAGGCGACCGAGCACCTGCTCGAGCTCGGCCATCGCCGGATCGGCGCAATCGCCGGCGCACGCGGCTGGTACGCGACCGAGGAGCGGCTGCTCGGCTTTCGCGCGGCGCTCGCGGGGGCCGGGATCCTGATCGATCCCGAGCTGATCGTGTACTCGGACTGGCGCGTGCCGCGCGGCACAGAGGCGGCGGAGCAGCTGCTCTCGCTTCCCGATCCGCCGACAGCGATCTTCGGCTTCAACGACAACGTCGCAATCGGCGCGCTCCACGCCGCGCACGCCCGGGGGCTCAAAGTCCCCGACGATCTCTCGGTGGTCGGATTCGACGACACCGAGCTGGCGATGATCGTCATGCCGCAGCTGACCTCCGTGCGCCAGCCTCTTGCCGAGATGGGACGGATGGGTGTCAGCCTGTTGATCCGGATCATCGAAGGGCAGCGGGTCGACGCCTTGCGCATGGAGCTCTCGACGAAGCTCGTCGTCCGCGACTCGACCGGCCCGCCTCCCAGATGACCCGTCGCGTCGCAGTCGTCGCGGCGCTGATTCTCTGCGGCATCGCCGTCGCCTCGACGTTCGCGCGCGGGAGCGGACGGCCGAACGCCTACGCGATCCACCGGCTCGTGTCCGACAAGGGCGTTCGCGCGTCGGCCGTCGACCGGCGACTCGTGAATGCCTGGGGTATCGCCGCAAGCCCGACCGGCCCCTGGTGGGTCTCGAACGAGGCGACCGCATCGAGCACGCTCTACGATGGCGGCGGGCGAAAGCAGTCGCTGACCGTCTCGGTTCCCGGTGGGCCGACCGGCGTCGTCTTCTACGGTGGCAAGGGGTTCCGGATCACGACCGGCGGCCGCTCCGACCCCGCGCGGTTCGTGTACGCGTGCGAGGACGGCAAGCTCCGCGCGTGGACGCCGACGGTGCCGACTGCCTGGTCGACCCAGGCCGTCGTCGTCGCGGATGCGGCCGGTGAAGCTGCCGTCTTCCGCGGCATCGCGATCGCCGGTGAGCACGTCTATGCGACCGACTTCCACAACGCTCGCGTGGACGTGTTCGACACGCGCTGGCGGCGCGTCTCCCGTGCCGGCGCGTTCGTCGACCACTCGATCCCCGCCTGGTACGCGCCGTTCGGCATCCAGGCGATCGGGAATCGCATCTTCGTCACGTACGTCGGGCGCGCGCCGGTGAACGGGAACGACGACCCCACCGGCGGCTACGTCGACGAGTTCGATCCCGCCGGGAACCTGGTGGCGCGCGTCGCGCGCAAAGGCAAGCTGAACGCGCCGTGGGGCATTGCGCTCGCCCCGAGATCGTTCGGCCGGTTCGGCGGCGACCTCCTCGTCGGCAACTTCGGCGACGGTCGTATCAACGCCTACCGGCGCACCGGGACGACCTGGAAGCACGACGGCACGCTGTCCGATGCGCACGGCCGGCCGCTCCACGTGAATGGTCTCTGGGGCCTCGCTTTCGGGAACGGCCGCAGCGCCGGGTCACCGGGCACGCTGTTCTTTGCCTCCGGGCCACACGACTGGCGCGGCGTGACCGAGCTCGGCGTCCATGGGCTCGTCGGCTCGATCACCCTCGCGGGGTAGCCGTCAGGCGCCCGGCTCGCCGAGGTGCAGCTTGAACCGGGTGTGAACCGCGTTCACCGCCGCCTCGACCGCATCCGCCCGGATGACGCAGGAGATTCGAATCGACGAGGTCGAGATGATCTGGATGTTGATCCCCGCTTCCGCGAGCGCCTCGAACATGTCGGCGGCAACTCCCGGATCGCTCTTCATGCCCGCGCCGATCAGCGACACCTTGGCGATGCCGCGCTCGGCGACCACTCCCGCCGCGGAGATGCGCTTGGCGACGTCCTCGAGGATCGTCGTCGCGCGGGGCAGGTCGTCCTCGGGCAGCGTGAAGGAGATGTCCGTGTGCCCCTGCTCCGACACGTTCTGGACGATCATGTCGACATTGATCGCGGCCGCGGCCAGGGGCCGAAAGACGGACGCGGCGATCCCGGGCTGATCGGGGACGCCGAACAAAGTCACCTTGGCTTCGCTCGTGTCGTGCGCGATTCCCGAGACGATCGCGTGCTCCATCGCACCTCCTTCTTCATCGATCCAGGTGCCGTCATCCTCGCGGAAGGACGAACGCACGTGGAGTGGGACTCCGTTCCGGCGGGCGTATTCGACCGAGCGGGCCATCAGGACACGCGCGCCGCAGGCGGCGAGATCGAGCATCTCATCGTACGAGAGGCGCGCGAGCTTGCGCGCGTTCGGGACGAGCCGGGGATCGGCGGTGAACACGCCGTCGACGTCGGTGTAGATCTCACAGACGGTTGCGCCGAGCGCGGCGGCCAGCGCGACCGCGGTCGTATCGGAGCCCCCGCGGCCGAGCGTCGTCACGTCGAGGTCCTGGGAAAGACCCTGGAAGCCGGCGACGATCGGAATCTCGCCGCGCGCGATCGCCGCGGCGACGCGGTCGGCGCGCATGCCGATGATGCGGGCATTCCCGTGGCTGGAGTCGGTGAGGATGCCGGCCTGCGGGCCGGTCAGCGAGACAGCCGGGAGGCCCCGGTCGAGGAGCGCCATCGTGAGCAGCGCGATCGAGATCTGCTCCCCGGCCGCGAGCAGCATGTCGGTCTCGCGGGCGTGCGCAGCGGCGGACACCTGCGCGGCGAGGTCGAGCAGATCGTCGGTGGTGTCGCCCATCGCCGAGACGACGACGCAGACTGCGACGCCCGAGGCGGCGGTCGCGGCGATGCGCTCTGCGACGTGGCCGATCCGCTCGGGCGTCGCGAGCGACGATCCGCCGAACTTCTGGACCACGAGCTGGGTCGTCTCGACGGCGGCTTCGCTCACGCGACCACCAGTGTCGCACCGACCTCGGCGCGAACGCCCGCGCGAGCAGCGGCGATCGCCGCCTCGAGCTTCGGGAGGATGCCGCCGGCCAACGTGGCGCCGAGGCCGGAGATGTCCCGCGCCGAGAGCTTCGTGACGACCTCGCCGTCCACGATCACGCCCGCCACGTCAGAGACGAAGACGAGGCGCTCGGCGCCGAGCGCGATCGCAAGGATCGCCGCCGCGTCATCGGCGTTCACGTTCAGCGGACCGCGGGCGATCGGGGCGATCACCGGCACGTCTCCGGCCGCGAGAACCTGCTCGAGGCGGGCTGGGACGACGGGCCTGAGCATGCCGACGTGACCGAGCGCGGCCAGCTGGTCGGCCTCCAGCCCGAGCTCGTCGCCCATCAGGCCGACCGCGCGATCGCCGATCTGCCGGCAGAGCTCGTCGTTCTCCCTTCGGAACGCTTCGCGCACCACGGGCAGAGCCTCACGACTCGTGACTCGGCGACCGTCGACGAAGTGCGACTCGATCCGAGCTGCACGAAGATCGGCGCTGATCCGCGCGCCCGCGCCGTGCACGACACACACGCCGGACGCGGGCGCGACGTGGCGTTCGAGGACGAACGGGCCGAGAGCCAGCGCGGCCCCGCCGCATTTGACGACCGTGAGAGTCACGATCGATTCACTTTACATTATGAAGTATCAACTGAGCCCAGCGAAACCTTGAGGTTCCCATCTGGGCCGCGACGAAGTCGCAGCGGATACACCGCGCCGGAGCTCGACCGCACGTCGACCTCGATCGGGTCCTCGACGCGGCCACGCTCCCGGCGCGAGGCAAGCAACTCCTGATGACGGGCGACTGCGGCACGGATCGTCGGGACGACATCGGTCGAGCGAAACGGCTTCACGAGATACGCGAACACTCCGGCGCCGATGGCTCGCTCGACGAGCACCGGGTCCGCGTACGCCGTCAGCATGACGATCGGGATCGGCCGCTCGGCATAGATGCGGCGCGCGGCCTCGATGCCATCGAGGTTCGGCATCTTCATGTCCAGGATCGCGACGTCAGGCTGGGTATCGCGTGCCAGTGCGACCGCTTCGAGACCGTCGCGAGCCTCGGCACACACGGCGAGACCCTGCGATTCGATCAGCTGCCGCAAGTCGAGGCGAATGATCGTCTCGTCTTCGGCAATGAGAACGTGCACGCGATCGTCCATTCCTCACTCCTCCCGTCTGCAGAAGTAGACGGGGAGGGAGCGGCCCACAATTCCGCTCCCTCCCCTCCGCGTCACTGCTCCGGTAGCGGCGTCGGCGCATGAACCGCCAGTGGAGTGTGCTGCGTTCGTCCCCCGCCGCTCCCGAGATGGCTATGCGATTCGGTGCCATAGCCGCCGGGGACGGGGATGTAGAACTCGGGGTAGCCCCACATGCCGTGCTCGTGGACGTCGAGGCCACCTTCTTCGACATGCGGCTCGACGCGAATGCCCCAGAGCTTGTGCATGACTCCGAGGGCGGCGAAGCTGGTCCCGAAGGTGAAGGCTCCGACTGCGACGAGCCCGAGCGCCTGCACACCGAGTTGATGGAACGAGCCGGTGTAGAAGAGACCGCCGGTGCCGGTCGCGAGGTTCTTCGCCAGCAACGGCACAGCGAAGAGTCCCGTGGCGAGGGTGCCCCAGACGCCCGAGAATCCGTGCACCGCGACTGCGCCGATCGGGTCGTCGATCCCGATCCGCTCGACGAAGATGACGCCGAAGACGGCGATGAACCCTGAGCCGATGCCGATCACGATCGCAGCCCAGGGCGCGACGAAGCCGGAGGCGGCGGTGATCGCGACGAGTGCACCGAGCGCCCCGTTCAGCATCATCGAGATGTCCGGCTTGCCGAGCTTGACCCAGGCGACGCACATGCCCGTCACGGCGCCGGCGGCCGCAGCGATGTTGGTGGTCAGCGCGACATACGCGAAGTAGCCGAAGCCGCCGAAATCGACGGAGAGCGTCGAGCCCGGGTTGAACCCGAACCAGCCGAACCAGAGGATCAGCGTGCCCAGGACGGCGTACGGGATGTTGTGCCCCGGGATCGGGTTTGCCCTCCCGTCGGTGCCGAACTTCCCGATGCGCGGACCGAGAATCAACGCTCCGGCGAGGCCCGCGAGCGCGCCCTGGTAATGGACGACCGTCGAGCCCGCGAAGTCCTGCATCCCGTGCTTGAACAGCCAGCCGTGCGGCGACCAGATCCAGTGCGACACGACGGAGTAGCTGACCGTGAACCAGACCCCGAACACGAAGTACACCCACAGCTTCGCGCGTTCGGCCATGGCACCCCAGACGATCGCGAGCGAGACGCCGGCGAAGACGACCTCGAACAGGTAGCCGGCCGCGCCGGGGATCTCCGAGAACCAGTCGTAGGGCTTCTGACCCACCGAGATCATCGCGTTCACGGACGGGAAGAAGCCGTCGGTGCCGATGATCGCGTTGCCGTCGCCGAAGGCCAGCCCAAACCCGACCGCCCAGTAGACGAGCGAGCAGATGCCGAAGATCAGGACGTTCTTGCCGGCGATGTGCCCCGCGTTCTTCATGCGGGTGAGGCCTGCTTCCAGGAACGCAAAGCCGGCCTGCATGAACATGACGAGCACAGCGGTGATGACCACCCAGATGGTCGACGCCGCGATCAGTAGATCGTGATTCTTAGGCACCGGCCCCGACCTCCTCGAGCTTCCGTCCTGTTCGGTTATGGACGACGTTCTCGATCGCGTAGCTCCACACGAGCCCATCTCCGGACTCGTTGCCGCTCCGCGCCGCATCGACGATCGCGTCGACGACGAGCTCGACGAGCCGGTCTTCGACGACGAAGACGAGCAGCGCCTTCGGCAGGAACCGCGACTCGAACACCCGGCCGCGGTACTCGTGGGTCACGCCACGCTGACGGCCGTGGCCGATTGCCTCGATCACCGTCACCCCGACGTGCCCCGTCGCGTGCTCGACGGCATCGATCACCGTCTCGACCCGTTCCCGGATCACGATTGCCTCGACCTTCACCATCCGCTCCTCCTCGGTTTCGCGCACAAAAAAAGAGGCCTCGGGAACACGACACAACGTGTTCCCGAGGCCTCGATGCCTCTGCCGGGCGCCTACGGCGGCGACCGACTGCTTCGATACTACACAAACTGAAGCGACGAATTGAAGTTCCAGCGACTCCGAGGTAGACTCTTTCCATGCGCCCCGCAGCGACGATGAAGCCGGTTTCGCTCATTACGGTCATCGCCTGCGCGCGACTGGCCTAGCCGGGCACACCCGTCCCCCCGGTTAGGTTCCTTCATCTGGACGGGGGGCTCGGGCAGATGAGTGCGTTCTCGCGCAGCTCGTACGCGCTCCGTTGCCGCGTCTGCGAGGAGGTCACCGAGCTCGAGGCGCTCGATGCGTGCCGCCGCTGCGACGGCCCGACCGACATCGCCTACGACTGGAACGAGCTACGCCGGGTCGTGACGCGCCGCGGAATCTCCGCCGGCCCCGCGTCGCTCTGGCGCTACGAAGACCTCCTTCCGGCCGCCGCTGCCGGATCGGTGCCGGCAGGCTGGACGCCGCTCGAACGAATCGACTCGCTCTCCGAGCTCCTCGGCGTCGACCTCCTGCTGAAGCTCGAGGGAATGAACCCGACGCACTCGTACAAGGACCGGATCGCGGCGCTCGCGGTCGCGGCGGCGCTGGAGCACGGTCTGACCACCCTTTGCTGCTCGTCGACCGGCAACCTGGGCGACGCGGTGGCGGCGGCCGCCGCCGCAACCGGCCTCGAGGCGATCGTGCTCGCTCCCGCCGGCATCGGGGCCGGAGCCGTCGCGGCCCGCCACCCGGGATCACGCGTCTTCTCGATCACCGGGACGTACGACGACTGCCGGCGGCTCGAGCTCGAGCTCGGTGCGCTCTTCCCGTGGGGGTTCGTGAGCGGGAACCTGCATCCGTCCGCGAGTGAGGGGGCGAAGACGATCTCGTTCGAGATCGCCGAGCAACTCGGCTGGCAGCTGCCCGACGCGGTCGTGTGTCCCGCCGCGAGCGGCGTGCTCTTCTCGAAGCTCGC
Source organism: Gaiellaceae bacterium (assembly GCA_049288455.1). Taxonomy (GTDB): domain Bacteria; phylum Actinomycetota; class Thermoleophilia; order Gaiellales; family Gaiellaceae; genus PALSA-600. Next base: position 18,108 of record JBAQHS010000034.1, read on the forward strand.
GCAGGGGTTCTCGGAGCTGACCCGCGTCGGGCTCGGCGACGAGCCGGTGCCGAAGCTCTTTGCGGGGCAGGCCGAGGGGTCGAGCCCGATCGCCGACGCGTTCGCCGGCGATCGGCGGATCTCGTCCGTGGAGGCGACCACCGACGTGCGCTCCCTGGCCGTCGGCAACCCATCCCACGGCGACCTTGCACTCGGCGCTGCCCGCGCAACCGGAGGCGCCGTCCTCGCTGTCAGCGAGGCCGCGATCGCGGCGCACACCGAGCTGATGAGCGAGACCGTCGGGATCGAAGCGGACCGCGCGAGTGGCGCTGCCTTCGGCGCGCTCGTCGAGGCGATCAGCCGAGGCGAGATCGACGAGGGCTCGCGGGTCGTGCTCGTCGTCACCGGCTCGCTTCCCCGTGCGGAGCAGGCCGAGGGCGGCCGCGAGCATGTGATCGCCCCGGACGCAACGGCACTGCTCGCGGCGCTCGGCCTCGACTCATAGCGTCCGAGCTGGATCCCGGTCGCGAGCGTGATGCCGCGGCACCGCTTCGGCGTGACGTCCGCGTCCTCGGGACGATCCTCGGCACCGTGCTCGTCGAGCAGGAAGGGCAGTGGCTCCTCGACCTCGTCGAGCAGGTTCGCCGCGCGGCGCGCGCTGCGCGTGCAAGTCGCTCGGTCGACTCGGCGGACCCGCTTGCCGGCACCGATGCCCGATCGCAGGTGCTCGTCCTGCGGGCGTTCTCGCTGTACTTCCAGCTCGCGAATCTCGCCGAGCAGCACCACCGCCTCCGCCGGCGGCGTGAGGACGCGCACGACGGCGTGGTCTCACGCGAGTCGCTGGCGGATGCATTCAGCCGCCTCGAGCAGACACCCGCCGACGAGCTTGCGCGGCGCGCGTCGGCGGCGTCGGTGCAACTCGTCCTGACCGCCCACCCCACCGAGACGACGCGGCGCAGCGTCCTGCTCGCACACATCCGCGTCGAGGCCGACCTCGGCGTCCTCGACGACGCTCGCGTGTCACCGGCCGAGCGGCGCGAGGCCGAGGAGCGAATCGCCGAGGAGGTGACGCTCCTCTGGCAGACGGATGAGGTGCGGCATGACCGGCTGCGCGTGTCGGACGAGATCCGGCACGCACTGTGGTTCTTCGAGCACAGCCTCATGTCCGCCGCCACCGATCTTCTGCACGCGTGGCGTGAGCGTCTGCCCGAAGCTCCGAGCCCACTCTCGTTCGGGTCCTGGGTCGGGGGAGACATGGACGGCAACCCCGCTGCCGGCGCCGCATCGATCGAAGAGGCGCTCGCTCGCGGGCGCGAGCTGGCGCTCACCCGCTACCGCTCGGAAGTGCGCGCGCTCGCGGTCGAGATCGCCGTGGCGCGCTCGCTCGTCTCGGTATCGCCCGAGCTCGACGAATCGCTGCGACGCGACGAGGTGGAGCTCCCGGCATACGCGGCGGAGATCGGTGCGCGAAACGAGCTCGAGCCCTACCGGCGCAAGCTCTCGTTCATGTGGTGGCGCCTCGGCAACGACGGCTACTCGAACGCGTCGGAGCTGATCGACGACCTGCAGCTGATTCGAAGCAGCCTGAGCGCGAACGGCGGCGCACGGATCGCAAACGGTCGCGTCGCACGGCTCGCGGGCATGGTGGAGATCTTCGGCTTCCACGTGTCAAGGCTCGACGTCCGGCTGCATGCGCGCGAGCTCGACACCGACCGCGCCCGGCAGGTGGTGGCGGCCGCGGAGGGAGCCAGGCTCCGATTCGGCGCGCAGGCGCTCGACACGCTGATCGTCTCCGGCACGAGCTCGGCCGGCGATGCGCTGCGCGCGCTCGCGCTGACGAGCGAGCCCCTCGCGATCGTTCCGCTCCTCGAGACCGTCGACGATCTCGACCGGGCGGCGCCGATCCTCGACGAGTTGCTCGTGCATCCGCTCTACGCGGCCCGGGTGCGCGAGCGCGCCGGAAGGGTCGAGGTGATGGTCGGCTATTCGGACTCCGGCAAGGACAGCGGCTATCTCGCGGCACAGTGGGCGATCTACCATGCGCAGGAATCGCTCGCAAGCGTCGCCGCGCAGCACGGTGTCGAGCTGACGATCTTCCACGGCCGTGGCGGCAGCGCGGGCCGCGGCGGCGGGCCGACGCACGCCGCGATCGTCTCGCAACCGGCGGGCCATCCGCCAGGGCGGGTGAAGGTCACCGAGCAGGGCGAAACCGTGTCGTTCAAGTACGGGCTGGAGGGCCTCGCGCGGCAGAACCTCGAAGCGGCGCTCGCCGGCACGGTGCTCGCCGCGTTCCCTGAGCGGCTGACGGCGCCCCCCTCGGACTCCGACCGTGCGGTGCTCGACCGCCTCGCCGCCGTCTCTCGCGAGGCCTACAGGGCGTTTGTCTGGGAGAACGACGAGTTCGTCGAGTTCTTTCGCACGTTCACCCCGGTCGACGAGCTCGCGTTGCTCGAGATCGCATCGCGTCCCGCCCGCCGGCCCGATGACGTCGACTACCTGGCGTCTCTGCGAGCGATTCCGTGGGTGTTCGCGTGGACGCAGAACCGCGTGCTGCTGCCGGCGTGGTTCGGCTGCGGCACGGCATTTGCGGAGGCGGGCGAGCCCGCGCTGCGCGAGCTCTACGAGCGTCTGCCGTTCTTCCGCACGATGATCGACAACCTCGAGATGACGCTCGCGAAGTCAAGCCTCTCGATTGCGCGCGGCTATCTGCGACTCGTGCGCGACCCCGGCCCGTTCCAGACGATCGAGGAGGAGCACAAGCGCGCGGTCGCCGGTGTTCTCGCCGCGACCGGCAGGTCGGCGCTGCTCGAGCGCCAGCCGATGCTCCGCCGGTCGATCGACCTGCGGAACCCCTACGTCGACCCGATGAACGCCGTCCAGGTCGACCTCCTCCGCCGCCACCGCGCCGGCGACAAGACCGCCCAGCTTCCCCTGCTGCGCTCGATCGCCGGCATCGCAGCCGCACTGCGCAACACGGGCTAGGGCGACCGCGGGGCCGAGGCGAAACTCATCAACCTGGTTCAAAGAGCGAAACCAGGTTGAACGCCGACGCAACCTGGTTCGGGGTCAAACCAGGTTGCCGAGTTTCGAGCTGCGCTAGGCGCTGAGGGCGCGCGCGTCGAAGCGGGATGCGTGGGTCGACTCGAAGGCGGCGATCGCGTCGTCGCGCAGGAGCGTGCGCGCGATGTCGTCGAGGCCGTTGACGAGTGTCTCCTGCGCGTAGGCATCGAACGGGAACGAGATCTGCAAGCCATCCGGGTGGCTGATGACGAGGTGCTCAAGGTCGACGGTCAGCTCGTTGCGGCTCTCGACCGCGGCGCGCAGGCGCGCGACGTCGGCCGCGGGTAGCTCGACCGGGGCGAGGCCGGTCTTGATCGCGTTCGTGCGGAAGATGTCGCCGAACGACGGCGCAATCACCACGCGAAAGCCATGATCCTCCAGCGCCCAGGCAGCGTGCTCACGCGACGACCCACAGCCGAAGTTGCGGCCAGCGATCAAGATCGACGCGCCCGGATAGGCGTGCAACTCGAACGCGGGGTCCTTCATCCAGTCGAAGAACAGAAACTCGCCGTACCCGGAGCGCTCGATCCGCTTCAGGAATTGCTTCGGGATGATCTGATCCGTGTCGACGTCGGGGCGGTCGAGAACAGCTGCGCTCCCGGTGACCGAGCGAAGCGCGTTCATGCGAGCTCCCGCACGTCCGTGAAGTGCCCGCTGACCGCCGCCGCAGCCGCCATCGCGGGACTGACGAGGTGCGTGCGCCCGCCTGCCCCCTGCCGGCCCTCGAAGTTCCGGTTCGACGTCGATGCGCAACGCTCGCCGGCGGCGAGCACGTCGGGGTTCATGCCGAGACACATCGAGCAGCCGGCACGGCGCCATTCGAAGCCTGCCGCCTCGAAGATCTCGCGCAATCCTTCCGCCTCGGCCTGCTGCTTCACCTGCGCCGAGCCCGGCACGACGATCGCATGGACGCCGTCGGCAACACGGCGTCCCGAGACGACCGTGGCCGCCGTGCGCAGATCCTCGATCCGCGCGTTTGTGCACGACCCGATGAACACCTTGTCGATCCGCACCTCGGCGATCGGCGTGCCGGGCACGAGGTCCATGTAGCGGAGCGCGCGTTCCACCGCCTCGCGCTCGTCGCTGTCATCGAAGTCGGCCGGATCCGGCACGACACCGTCCACCGGAGCAACCATGCCGGGGTTCGTGCCCCACGTGACCTGCGGCTTCAACTCGGACAGGTCGA
>JBAQHS010000035.1:0-10166 GCA_049288455.1 Gaiellaceae bacterium
CCGGTACGAGGCGTATCTCGTGTTGTCAGACCGGGTACGAGCCCGCCTCGGTCTGGTCGGCTGGAACCGTTCCGGCTCCTGACTCAGCGCGGGCGCAAGCCATTTCGGGCAAGTTGTCCCCTCTGGCATCATATCTGAACGTTCGCGCAAGTCTCAGTCCTAGGGCGTGAGCAGTTTCCAGTGCCCGTCGGAGATGACCTCGACGGTACCCTCGACCACTTTGAGGGCGGTCTGGTCGTCGATCGCGTACGCCGGACATGACAAGCCGGCCGCCCATGCTTCGGCGGTGGCCATCGTGTTCGACGGCAGGTCGGGGTTGTCGAGGTGCGGGAAGATCGAGAAGTCGACGATCCCCAGGGTGCGGTCGTCTGTCGCGGAGGGCCACCTCACGAAGTCGTCACCGATCCGGGGGGTCATCACCATGCTCCCGGCGCTCACCCCAACCCAGACCGTCTCGGAGAGAGACGGGAGGAGGTCCGCCAGTCCGCTCTGCCGCATCCAGTGGCACAGGTAGGTCGTGTCGCCGCCGTCCGCCAGGAGGGCATCGGCCCCCGACACCCAGGGGAGCCAGCGCTCTTCGCCGATGCTGGATAGTGCGGTCAGCTCGAGCACGCCCAGCGACTTCCACTCCAGCGAGGTCATCCCACCCCACGGAGGCGTGCCGCAGACGAAGCCCCGCACTGACGATGGGCCGCACATCGGGTGCCCCCATTGCGCAGTGGGAATGCAAAGGGCATTGGACTCCTCGATCGGTTTCCCGAGCAGGTCGACCAGCGCTTCCCGGATGCTCGCGTTCGTGACGCCGCCGGACGTAAGAAGAAGCTTCAAGTGACCCCCAAAATCGTTGGCGTTGGCGAGGATGATCGTGCTGGCGGATCCGCCCTGCTACAGACCGGCACGCCTGCCAGAACTCATCGGTTTGCGACCAGGTGTGGCTGCTCGTTTTGTGGTGCGACGGAATAGAGATGCCAGGTTGCGGAGATCCCTTTCAGTTCGTGGTCGCCGCGGTCGTTGAATGCGATGCCTGACCCGGCGACGAGGTCTCGCACGGTTTGGGAGACGAGTACTTCGTTCGGTTCTGCGAGTGCGGCGATCCGAGCTCCGATGTTGACCGCGATTCCAGCGACCTTGCCGTCGGTGATCTCGCATTCGCCGGCGTGAATTCCGGCCCGGATCGGCATCTGGAGTTCGCGCATCTCCTCGACGATCGCTTGCGCGCAGCGGATTGCTCGTGCCGGCCCGTCGAAGCTCGCGAAGAACCCGTCTCCGGCGGTGTCGATTTCACGGCCGCGGAACCGCGCGAGCCGTGCTCGAACGCGCCGGTGATGCTCGGTGACGAGGTCACGCCACGGCCGGTCTCCCATTTCCGCCGCCCGAGCGGTCGAGCCGACGATGTCGGTGAACAGCACAGTCGACAGGACTCGGTCCGGCTCGGGCTCCTCCCAGTCGCCGCGCGCCCATACCTCGCGGAAGAACGATCCAATCGAATCGACGATCGACTCCCAGTCGCCGATATACGGAAGATGCTCACTCCCATTCAGTTCGACGAAGCTCGCCCCAGGAATCTGTGCTGCCGTCCAGCGCGCACCCTCGATCGGCAACTCGTCGCCGCTGCGATGCAAAACGAGCGTCGGCACCGAGATCGAAGAGAGGACATTGCGCACATCGATCGTCGAGTTCATCTGGCTCATCTTTAGATAACTGCTCGGACTTGCACTCAGCCGGCGCCGTCGCGCGGCCTCGATCACCTCGGCCTCACTCGCATCAGGAAGCCACTCACGAGCCTGCTCCACCGTCCCCCAACGACGAGCCTCCGCCTCCCGCTCCCGTTCTCGCTCAGCCAGCGGCTGCCCCCACGGAAAATCGGGCGCCCAAGTGAAACGAGGAAGTGACGCATAGAGCGCCAGCGCCGCAACACGACCAGGATGGGTCGCCGCGAAGAGGAGACTCATCGGCCCGCCCTCCGACGCCCCGACCAACGCCGCCCGACGCGAACCCACGGCATCCATCACCGCCCGCACATCATCAACACGCGTCTCCAAATCCCCGACCTCCGCCGGATCCGACGCACCCGTGCCCCGCTTATCGAAGACGATCAACCGACCGAACGACGACAACCTCTCGAAAAATCGCGCCTTTGGAGGATCGTCCCAGATCAAATCGACGTGCGAGATCGCCCCAGGCGTGAAGACGATGTCGAACTCGCCTTCGCCGACCACCTGATACGCAATATTCACCTCACCGCTCTGCGCGAACCGCGTCGTCGGCACCACCATCACACGACTCTAACCGCCAGGGGACGGCCCGCCTTTGGGCAGGCATCGAACCGCCGAGAGCGCACCTTCCGTGAGGCGTCATTGCGCAACCCTCCCGCAACCTGGTTCGTTCTTAAACCAGGTTGCCGAGTTTCAAAGCTCGTGGCGCCTCCGAGGAAACTCACGATCCGGGAACTCGTCTCAAAACGAGCGTTGTGCCGCTCGGCTGTGCTCGGCGGCGCGCTGCTGCGGCTTGAGGTCGCCTTGTCTCGGAATCGGAATCACGATCGTCTGATCCATGTCGTGCCGGTCGTGTGCCTCGATCAACTCGCGCAGTAGTCAACGTCGTGCTACGCGTCGGTCGTGATGAGGACGGCGGAGCGTCGCTGTACCGGGCGGAGCCGAGAGGAGATAGAGGATCCCGTCGATCATGGCCGGGACCGCGACCGCCGTCAGCGAACCCACGCCAGCCGAACGTCCGGTGGATGCCGCGACCATGGGGATCAGCCCAACGGTCAGCAGCATCCAGCCAGCAACATGCGGCCGCCGCCAACCAAGAAGCGCCAGCGGCATCATCACGACGAACAATCCGATCGCGCGCACTGGACCGATCCCATTCTCGAGCGAGCGCCAGCTCTGCGGGGAAGCGGCGAACCACACCGACCCGACGACCAGCCAACGTCAGACCGCCAAGGACAATGGTGGCCCGCGCCGGCCGGTACCACGCAAGCGCTCCCAGCGCGGCCAACGGAACCGACCACGAGGCCACGAGCGCCGCCCCCGCGAGGCCACCTGGGTCAGACATCGCCTCCCCGGCGATGAACAACGAGGCCAAGGCGCCGAACAAACTCGCGAACACCAATCCCGCGAGCCGCAACCCCGTCGATCCAAGACCGCGCATCGCCGGAACCTTCGGACGGGCCGTTCTGCACATGACATGAGCGTCACACCCTCAAGGCCCAAGCACATCAGCAAACATACGGATCCGACGGGAACCCGCTCACCCCACCGCCCGCCTCAGGTGGAAGCCGCCGGACTCAGGGAACATTCCTAGACCTGGCGCAGCCGAGCGAAGGCGCTGGGAGAAGCGGATCGCGGAGCGTCAGCCGAACAGGAGGGTGGCGGCGACCGTGAAGACGAGATACGTGGCAACCACGGCGTTCACGATCATCCCTGTGGTTCCTAGGCGATGCTCACCAAGGCGACGTGCACGGACGCCGAGCGCGATCCCCGTGACAGCGGGCAGCACCATCAGCGCGAGCAGGAGGACAGCTGCAACGTAGCCCCACGCACCGGCCTCGGTGAGCAGTTCTTGTTCGCCGAGGTCGAACACGACGAACTGTAGGAACGTTCCGATGATCCCGGCGACGACACCCGCGGCGACCGTTGCGGCCACCATCAGCAGCGACTGCGTTGCCGCGCGTCTTCCCGGCTCCTCCGGGAGCGAGAATCGGTGCCGCGAGGATGAGCTGACCGGAACGGCCACAAGTTCCTCCTTCCGTCACAGTGTCACGCTCGGCGACGGCTATTGCGTCAGGGGATTCGCTGATGCGCCTGCACGCAAACTCTGAAGCAAGGATGCGCACCGCCCGGCTCCCCTCCGACCTGCTCCGACCTCGGCCCAACTGGTGCTCAGGCGCCCTTCCGGAACACTCATATGGCCAGGCCAGGTTCACCTCGACCGCCGCGTCGGTAGCATCGCCGGCGGCGATGGGACGCTTCATCGATCTGAGCCACCAGGTGGTCGAGGGCATGGAAACGTATCGGCCGCTGCCGACGCCGCGGGTCGAGGTCATCAACAACTACGACGCGTCCGTGTACGAGGGGAAGTCGGAGTTCCTGATCGCTTCTCTGCACCTGTGTGGGAACACTGGTACGTACGTCGATTCGCCGCGCCACCGGTTTCGGGCCGGCGTCGACCTTGCCGGGTTGCCGCTCGAACGGCTCGCCGACCTCGCTGTTGTGGTCGCTGATGCCACCGGCGCCGGGCGCGCGATTGGCCCGAATGACCTGCCCAGCGGCGATGTTCGTGGCAAGGCGGTGCTTGTCCGGACCGACTTCTCACGCCATTGGGGAACGGACAACTATTTCAGCGGCAACCCGTACCTGACCGCCGAGGCGTGCGAGGCGCTCATCGAGGCCGGGGCGGCCTTCGTCGGAATCGATTCATTGAACATCGACGACATCGACGACAAGTCTCGACCGGCGCACACGATCCTGCTGGGCGCCGGCGTCCCGATCTGCGAGCACATGACCAACCTGGCGGCGGTTGAGTCCGATCACGGGCGTCTACATGCAGTACCGATCGCGTGGGTTGGTGGCGCGACGTTCCCGGTGCGCGCGTACATCGTTAGCGCGACATAGCCGCACGCGGAAAGTCCCATGCTCAAGCCTGCTCAAGGTGCATTCCGGAACTCCGGCGCGTGCGACTGCGCTTGTGATCGTCAGGTTGGTTGAAGAGCGCATCCAGGATCGAAAAGCTCAGGGGGTCATCGCGCGGTCAATGCGCGATCTCCCAGATGTGGCCACCAGGATCGCGGAAGCTCGCGGTGCGGATTCCCCACGGCCGATCCATTGGGCCGTTGAGGAGTTCAACACCTCGTCCTCTCAGTTCCTCGCACATCGCGTCGACATCCTGAACGGCAAGCGTGAACTGGAACCGGACGCCGCTGTCGGAGGACGCCACGATCGCCGGCTCGACCAATCCGGTGGCCTCCGTTGCCTTCAGCAGGTTGATGAGCGTCTCGCCGAACTTGAACACCGCTGAGTTCTCGTCTTCGAAGACCACCGGCAATCCGAAGACGGCGCCGTAGAAGCGCTTCGCCTCCTCCAAGTCATCGACGAAGAGCGTGATCGCAGCAATCCCTCCGGGCCACGCATCGCCTTCCGTCGATGTCCTCTCCGTCGATTCGTCCACCTGTCTACCACCTCTCGATTTCACCGGCCCGCAACGGACCGGACGGCTCTCAGTCCACCAGACTTGGCAGCCGCCGGTAAATCATCGCTTCCAAGGAACCTCTACGTTTCGCTGCAGTTGGACTTCTTCGCGTACAGCCGAGATGGGGCCGAGACGGCAGAGCTTCGTGACGACCTGGCGCTCTTGGAGGAACACTGGACGTACATGGACCGGTTCGCGGAGTCGATGATCGCCCGCGGGCCGACGCTCGATACCGGCCGCGCGACCGCGACCGGCAGCCTTCACGTCCTCGCGTTGGCAAGCGTCGATGCGGCGCGCGAGTTCGTTGCGCTGGAGCCGAACAACCGTGCAGGACTCTACGAGGAGCACTCTCTCTGGCGGTTCGAGAACCTGCTCGGACGCACAATGTGGGAGTTCTCGGGTCACCCGGCAGAGCCGCGATTCCTGATCATCGGCCGTTCGCACGTAGCCAGGCCCGGCCACGTTGCGACTCTCCCAGCAGAGTTGCTCGCGCGGCTGATCCTCTACGGGGCCCTCACCACATTCGACGGCGGTGAGCCCGCCGGGGTCGCACTGGCTCTTCAGGCGCCAGACCGTGAAGCTCTTGATGCGCTCATCGAGGACGAGCGAACAGGCCTTGACGGGTTCTCCGAGCTCGAGATCCACGCCTGGGAGTTCGGCGGTCGGCGCTGAAGCGCCACGGCGACGGAACGACGGGGCAGGCGACGGTCCCGCAAACGTTGAGGGCGTAGGATCGGTCGGTGCCGGGCGTGGTGTTCGCAGTCATCGTCGTCGCCTTCGTGGTCGTCGCCGCGGTGGTCGTGCGGCGGATGCAGCGGGGAGCGATCGTCGCACGCCTGCCGCTTGATGAGGGCGAGCAGATCATCCTCGAAGAAGAGGGCCTGAAGCTCTTCCATCGCATCCGCCGGGCCGCTGCTCGCGGCGGAGGGACGGTCACCCATCGCGTGCGTTCGGTCCTCACCGACCGACGCGTCTTGCTCGCCACCGGCGGCCCCGAAGGGAAGCACAAGTTCGTGATCTTGATGATCCTCGACTACACGACCGCCGCAACGCCCGTCCTCGAGACGGGGTATGCCGCGTACCGACGGAAGTTCGGGCTCCAGAACGGCTACCCGACGTACGCGTGCTCCGCACCCGACGTCAGCGTCGATGAGCATGATGGCGAGACGCGCCTGCGCGTCGTCGTCCCGTTCCCCGAGGCCGGCGAGAGCTGGGGCGATCCGCCCGAGGTGCGACTCTCGACGCCGCAGGCCGCGCGCTACGAGGAAGCGATCAGGCGCACGCCCGGTTAGCCCGGTCGAGGGCGTCGACCTACGTCTCGTCGGACAGGAGGCTGGCCCCTGCCGCGAGCCACAAGCGCGCTCGGTTGACGTTCGGGCCGTCGGGAGCGAGCGCGACGGTATCCGACTGCAGTTCCGTCATCAGGAGCAACGCGCGCCGTGGGCCTGACTCCGAGAACGCCTCTTCGATGCGCTCGGCGAGCCGAGCAGGCTTGACTGCGAGCGAAGCCGTCCGGGCGGCGAGACGCTTGTGTGTCGGCTGCCAGACACGGTTGAGTGCGTAGACGATGCGGAGGACGCGCGAGGCGTCATCGAGCATCCGCTCGATGCGTGCGAGTTGCTCTCCAGGGCGCGCGAGCGCCAGCAGCCCAGCGGCCGCGAACCCACCCCAGGTCAGAGCAGCCTCCTCGATCCACTGCGCCGCGAGGTCGTCCGGATAGTTGCTCAGGCGCGCTTGCCATCGGGACAGCAGGCCGCACGTCCGCAGAGCCACGCCGTTTGCGATTGCATCAGCGGTCGACGACGTCTCGCCCGCAAAGATCGCGTCGATCGACGACTCGGCGTACTCACGCGACCACCAGATGAGCTCGAGCGGCACGCCTTCGCGGACGCCTGAGACGCGTTCCGTCGGTGTGCCCTGAGCACCCCACGTGCCAAGCTCCCGGAGGCCCGCTGCCCGAGCGTGCTCGAAGCACGCCGCGAGGTCGAGCGGCTCCGGCGTGACGATCAGCATCTCGATGTCGGACACGTCATCGGCAACCCCGCGGGACACACTGCCGGTCAGCACGACCTCCTCGGCGACGTCGGCGGGAAGCGCATCGACGACGCCCGGGCGAGCTCGTGCAGCTGTTGATTCCGCTCGTTCGACACGACGGCAGTGTTCCGGAGTCTCGTTGCCGCAGAGAGATCCTGCGCGTAGTATTCGGGTGTCGGCTCGTCACGAGTGAAAGGAGGGCCGCAATGGTTCACACAGCTTCTGCAGCAGCCCTCCGCCTCGGCCCGGCCGCGCGCTAGCTTCGCGCGCGCGTACAGCACAGACGTCCTTGCCGAACGGTGCGCGGCTGCGTCCCCGTTTCCGTTCGAGAAAGGACTCAGCTTGAGAAAAGCACGCAAGCGCGGCGCGGTCGCGCAGAACAGGCGCGTCACCGCGAGGATCAACGAACAGCTCGGCGATCAGTCGGTGCGGCTGCTCGCCGAGGATGGAAGTCAACTCGGAATCATGAGCGCGGAGGAGGCGCGCGCGTACGCGTACGGGCACGATCTCGATCTCGTCGAGGTGGCGGCGAACGCCGATCCGCCCGTCTGCCGTGCGCTCGACTACGGCAAGTGGCGCTACGAGGAGGAGCGCAAACTGCGCGTCGCACTGCGGAACCAGGTGCACGTCTCGCTGAAGGAGGTGCAGCTGCGGCCGAAAATCGGTTCGCACGACTACGCCTGGAAGCGAGATCGTGCGCTCGAGTTCCTTCGAGACGGCTCGAAGGTGAAGGCCGTGGTGATCTTCCGCGGCCGCGAGCGCGAGCATCCGGAGCGCGGCCGCGACCTGATCGCCCGGCTGGCCGAGGACGTCAAGGAGGTCGGGAAGCTCGATGGGATGCCGGTTGCCGAGGGCAGGACGATGACAGCGGTGATCAGCCCGACGGCGGTGCGGCCATGAGGTCGCGCCGCCGCCATCTCTATGCGCTCGCGGAGCTCGTCGAGCAGCACGGCGACGTCGAGCGGTGCCGCGACGAGTACCTCGCGTCACTCGACGCCGACGACGGTCTCGTCGTGCTGCTGATCCGGGCCGATGAGGTCGTCGCAGCAGCAGCCGCACGGCGAGCGCGTTCGCCAGCCCAGTGTCAGCGCTGCGGCGCGCGACTCTCGGCGAAACGACACCGCTGCAGCCGCTGCGGCCTCGCCTGCCGTTGAGCACGCATCAGGCGCGCAGCTCGCCCGCGGCCGTCACGCGGTGACCATCTGGATGGTGCTTCTTGCACACCGGGTGACCGTGAACTGGATGCGGGTGCCATTGGAGCCGCCAGCAGCGATGGACGTGGCAGTTGTGCTTGCGCCACCAGAGATAGAGGGTGGCCGCGAACGCCGTGACGAGGGTGATGTCGGCCAGCGGCCCGCTGACGAAGTTGTAGCCGCCGTGCGTCGGCCAGTGAATCAGGTAGTGCAAGGTCGCCGCGAGGAGCATCGCGGGAAAGCCTACGCGAGTGACCTGCGGCTAACGTTGCCGCATGCGCGCGACGACAGCCGGCGTCGGAGTCGTCGTGGCCGTCGGTCTCGTGTATCTCGGCGCGGTCTTCGGGCTGAACGGGGAGCAGTGGCAGTGGTGGCGCTGGGCGGCGACTGCCGCCGCGGGGGTCGTACTGGTCGCCGCGCTGTTGCCGTCGAGAGCCCGATCTGCGGTGCTGCCCGGAAGGAGCCGCTTCGCAGCAGTTGCGGGAGGGGCGATCGGCGTTGCGCTCGTCGCCGTGAGCGTCACGGTCATGGCGGAGCGCTACAGCGATCCGTACAGCGGGCCGCTGTTCTGGCCGCACGCGCTCGCTGCGATTGCGTTCCTCGGACTACTGATTGCGGTCGTCGGCGTCGCGATGGCGGCCGGCCGACGCGATCGTCGCGCCTGAGGTGCTCGGGTAGAGTCGCGACATGCCCGAGGCGCAGCTCGAAGACTCCGGCGCAGGCCTTGCGCCCACCGGCGAAGGCTGGTTCGTCGTGAACGTGCGCGACACCGAATGGATGACGTCGGAGACGTTCGGCTCGGGGTGCGTGTTCGAGAGCCGGGACGCGTGGTTCCCGCAGTTCGGCATCAACCTCAGCGTCCTCGAGCCGGGCCAGCCGAATTGCCTCTACCACTCCGAATCGCAGCAGGAGGCGTTCCTCGTTTTGTCCGGAGAATGCAAGCTGCTCGTCGAGGGTGAGGAGCGCCTCCTCCGGACCTGGGACTTCTTTCACTGCCCCGCGGGAACCGAGCATGTCGCGGTTGGCGCCGGCGACGGGCCGTGCGTGATCCTGATGGCCGGTGCGCGGTTGCCGGACGAGCAGCTCCTGTATCCGGTCTCAGAGCTCGCTGGGCGCTACGGCGCGAGCGCGGCGGAGGAGACGCCCGACGCGAAACAGGCATACGCGCCGTTCGAGCGGCCGCAGCCGGGGCGCCCCGCGTTCTGGGGCAGCCTGCCCTGGGCATAGACCCGCGAGGTTTGCAACATGACCGAGTCCCTCCCGGAGCGTTATCTCCGCCTGGGGCTCCAGCTCGGCCGGCACGTCGACGGCATCGTCGATGCCTACTTCGGGCCACCCGAGTTGGCTGCGGCGGTCGAGGCCTCACCGCCGGTCAAGCCACGCGAGCTCGTCGCGACCGCCCAGGCCCTGCTCGACGACGTCGACGACGGCTGGCTCCGCGATCAGGTGATCGGCCTGCGCACCTACGCGGGAGCGCTGGCCGGCGATCCAGGCTCGTATGCCGACGAGGTGGAGGGATGCTACGGCGTTCGTCCGGCGCACACCGACGAGGACGTCTTCAGAGCCGCGCACGAGCAGCTCGAGGATCTACTCCCCGGCGACGGGCCGCTACGCGACCGGCATGAGCGCTGGGAGAGCTCGCTGCGCATGCCCGCCGAGCAGATCGAACCCACGATCGCAGCGGTGATCGACGAGGCACGTGCGCTGACGCGTGGGCTCGTCGAGCTCCCGGCCGAGGAGGGTGTC
>JBAQHS010000036.1:0-5479 GCA_049288455.1 Gaiellaceae bacterium
GAGGCGGTCGACGAGCTCGCCGTTGTCGCGGTTGGGATCGTTGCGGGCCACGTCGAGAAGTGTTTGCGTGATCGCCAGCGGGGTGCGCAGTTCGTGGGAGGCGTTGGCTGCGAATCTCTGCTGTTCGACGATGAGTGCTTCGAGCCGGGCGAGCATGGTGTCAAAGGCGTCGGCGAGCCCGCGAAACTCGTCCTGACGTCCTTCCAGCTCGATCCGGTGCGAGAGCGATCCGTTCGCGGCCAGGCGTGTGGCGTCGGTGATGCGAGTCAGGGGAGCGAGCATGCGGCCGGCGAGAAGCCACCCACCCAGCAGACCGAAAACCAGCAGGAACACCATCACGATGGCTGCGATCGGAGCGAAATCGCGCAGGAGGTCGGCGTGGCTACGCACCATGAAGATCACACCCGGGTGCACACCTCGCGAAAGGGAGAAGTACCCGGCGGCGAGTAGCACGGCACCTGCGAGCATCACGAAGCCGGCGTAGCTGAGCGTGAGTTTGAGGCGAACGCTCAACCCGGGGGCTCTATCCACGCTCTTCTCCTTCTCGCCCGTCGTCTGATCCTGCCTCGATGCGGTACCCCGCGCCGGCCACGGTGGCGATGATCCAGGGTTCTCCGAGACGTTTGCGCAGCGCCGAGACGGTGATGCGCACGGCGTTGGTGAACGGGTTTGCGTTCTCGTCCCACGCCTGCGCTAAGAGCTCTTCAGCGCTGACGACACCGCCTTCGGCAGCGACGAGGACTTCGAGCACCGCGAACTGCTTCCTGGTCAGCGCGACGTAGCGGCCGTCGCGGTAGACCTCGCGGCGGAACGGATCCAGACGCAGGCCCGCGATCTCTCGGACGGGAGGCCGCGAGTGAGCACGCCTTCGGTCGAGTGCTCGGAGACGGAGCACGAGCTCACCGAGTTCGAACGGCTTGGTGAGGTAGTCGTCGGCGCCGAGCCCGAACCCGGTGGCCTTGTCGTCGAGACGGTCGGCAGCGGTGAGCATGAGGATCGGCATGCCGCTGTCGGACGCGACGATGTGTTTGGCGACCTCGTCACCGGACGGCCCGGGAATGTCCCGGTCGAGGACGGCGATGTCGTAGGTGTTGACCCGCAACAGTTCCAGAGCGGAGTCGCCGTCGCCTGCGATGTCTGCCGCGATCGCTTCCAGGCGTAGGCCATCGCGGATGGCTTCCGCCATGTGGGGCTCGTCCTCGACGATCAACACACGCATGCTCCGATGCTACGAGCTGATGCATGTCGTCGGCATATCGAAAACCGGATACGTGCTCGCAACACCACGCTGCCTTGAATGGCGGCATGGCCTACAGCAACCGCGCACGAACGACGACCCGTCGGATTCGGATTCGCAAGATCCGGGTCGCCGGTCTGCTCGTCGTCATCGCGGCGACCGCCGCCCTCGGCTACCGGTTGCTCGCGTCCTCTTCCTCGACGACCGCGTCACCCATCGGCGTCTTGCTCAGTGAGCGCCGTGGTGCGGCCGGCGAATCGGTGCCGAGCACCTTCTGGCCGGCAGATGGCCAAGCCGCGTTCGTGCAAGGAGAACAGTCGCATGTCAGAGCCGGCCCGAACCAGCACGCCGCTCCGATCGCGAGCGTCGCGAAGGTGATGACGGCCTATCTCGTGCTCCGGGACCACCCGCTCGTGCCCGGCCAGGACGGCCCGACGATCACGCTCACCGATGACGATGTCGCCGACACCGACCGCCGGCGCGGACAGGAGGAGTCGGTGGTGTCCATCGCCCCCGGGGAACGGTTGACCGAGCGGCAGGCGCTGCAGGCGTTGTTGCTGCCCTCGGCGAACAACATCGCCGCGGTTTTGGCGCGATGGGACGCCGGCTCGGTGGAGCGGTTCGTTGCCCGGATGAACGCGACCGCACGGTCGCTCGGCATGACAGACACCCGCTACACCGACCCGAGCGGCTACGACGACGCGACCGTGTCGACTGCCGCCGACCAGGTGCGTATCGTCGATCGGGCAATGCGCGTGCCCGTGTTTGCGAGCATCGTCGCCACGCCGAGCGCGACCCTGCCGGTCGCCGGGACCGTGCACAACACCAACACGTTGCTCGGGCACGGCGGCTTTGTCGGCGTCAAGACCGGTTCAGACAAGGCGGCCGGCGGCTGCTTCGCCTTCCGCGTCATCCGCTGGATCGACGGGAAGCGGACGACGATCACGGGCGTCGTGCTGGGGCAACCCGGCCACGACCGGATTGCGGCCGGCCTCGCGGCTGCTGCCGCCTTGGTCGACCGCATCTCCGGTCATCTGTCTGCGTCAGATCAAACGCAACCCACCTTGCCACCGCCCGCTTCGGGCCCGATCACCGCACCGAGCTGAAGGCGGCGCGAAGCTCGGACGAGAACAGCTCCGGCTCCTCCCAGGCGGCGAAGTGGCCGCCCTTGTCGACCGCGTGGAAGTAGCTGACGTTCGGGTAGCTCGCGTCCACCCAGCTGCGCGGCGTCCGCCAGATCTCACCGGGGAACGTCGTGAAGGCGAACGGGATCGACGATGCGGGGAGGGGCTCCTGCCCCGCGGCCGCGGCGTCGGGGCCGTAGGCCTCCCAATATGACCTGGCTGCCGAGGCGCCCGTCCGCGTCAGCCAGTAGAGCGTGATGTTGTCGAGGATGTGGTCGCGTGTGAGGTTCCCCGACGGCTGCCCGTCGACGAAGGCGCGCCGGATCTTTTCGTAGGCGTCCGTGTCGTGGTCGATCATCCAGGCGGCCAGGGCGATGGGCGAGTCGAGGAGGGCGTAGCCGATCGTCTGCGGCCGCGTCGCCATCTCGACGAAGTAGCCGTTACCGGACTTCCCGAAGGTTCCGAGCTGCGCGGCCGCGGCGCGTTCCTCGTCGGTGGTCGTCGGCATCGGCCCGTTCAGCGCAGGCACCAGCAGGTTCGTGTGGATACCGATCAGACCTTCGGGCGCCTGGCGGCTCATGGCGTCGGTGACGCCCGCGCCCACGTCGCCGCCCTGCGCCACGTACCGGCTGTAGCCGAGTCGACGCATGAGCTCCGCCCACGCCCGTGCCGTCCGAGCGAGGTCCCAGCCGAGGTCAGCCGGTTCGCCCGACAAGCCGTATCCGGGCAGCGAGGGCAGCACGAGGTGGAAGGCATCCTCGGCACTGCCCCCGTGAGCGGTCGGGTCGGTCAGCGGCGAGACGGAGTCGATCAGCTCGACGATGGAGCCGGGCCAGCCGTGGGTCATGATCAACGGCAACGCGTCCTCGTGCGCAGAGCGGACGTGGATGAAGTGGATGTCCACGCCGTCGATCTCGGTTGTGAACTGCGGCAAGGCACTGAGCTTCGCCTCGGCGCTGCGCCAGGCATAGTCGGTCGCCCAGTAGCGCGCGAGCGCCTGGAGCGTCTGCAGCTGCACTCCTTGCGTTCGATCGGCGACGAGCTCCCGGGAGGGCCAACGGGTCGCATCGATGCGCCGGCGCAGCTCGGCAAGTTCCTCGTCGGGAACCTCGACGTGGAAGGGACGGATGTCGACAGCGGTCTGGGCGGTGGTGCTCATTACGACCTCCTCTTGTCGGTAGTGCCGTGCGCGTACGGCCTATCCGGTCTGCCGGGCATACGGAGTCGTGCTCCAGGCTTTGTTCCCGAAGTTTCTCAAACGAAGAAGTCGATGAGGAGTTGATTGACGCGCTCGGCTCCGACGGTCGAGCTCACGCTCGCGGGCCTGGCGGAGCACGAGGAGGACGAACGCCGCGTTGATGAGGTACTCGTTAGTGGTCATTCCGCCATGATCCGCGGCAACCGGCGGCGTGGCATCGGAGCTGGGTTGAATCGCGGGTTGATCTTGGCCTCAACCCTCAGACGTAGGACCCAAAATCCGGGCCTCTGTCAGGCCGGGAGCAGCAGCGCTTCGAGGCTTCCGGCGAGCCAGTCGGTATAGCGGCGTCGTGACCAGTGGCGGACGTCGATCAGGAGCGTGTAAAGCTCGGGGCTGGTGAGCGCCCAGACCGTCTCGGTCGCGGCGGCGGGGGCGAGCCGGAGCGGGCCGTTCGCAGCGAGGGCGTCGACGAGAACGCGGAGGTTGCGGAGGCGATGGGCGTGAAGGACGCGCAGAAGCTCGGCAAGTTCCGGCTCTCCCGGCGCCGCGGCGTTCACGACGCCGATGAGCGGCGCCGCCCGATCGAGACGCTTGACGATGTCTACTGAGAACAGGCGTAACTGCTCGCGCTGGTCGCGTATCTCCGCGAGGGCACGGGGTGCGTTCTGTCGTGGCACGGGTCGGCTGTCGCGACCGCGCACGGCGCGTTGCACGAGCTCGCCGAGCAGGGTTCGCTTGTTGCCGAAATGCGCGTAGACGGTTTCGTCCGCCACGTCGGCTGCCGTTGCGATCGCCGCAACGGTGGCCCGGTCGTATCCCCGCTCGCGAAAGACGGCCTCGGCAGCGTCGAGTACCCGCTGCCGCGTCTGTTCCGCCTGCTCACGGCGGCGCGCGGAGCGGTAGGGACGTTTGACATCTTCAGTCACTTCTGGCACGGTATCGGAATATTCAATAAAGCGCCACTTTAGTGAAAGGAGTATCATCATGATCGCCGATCCCGAGACCGTCGTCCGCCGTCTGATCGAGGAGGGTTTCAACGAGGGAAACCTCGATGTCTGCGATGCGTTGACGTCGCCAGACCTCGTGGAGCATCAGGAGTTCGGCCCGAATCACGCAGCAGGGGCCGAGGGCGTCAAGGCGGTGATCGCGTCGCTCCACGGCGCCTTCTCGGACTTCCACCTCGCGATCGAGCACCTCTCGGTCGACGGCGAGCTTGTCTGGCTCCACATGACCGGTTCCGGGATGAACGATGGGACCTTCATGGGAAACGCGCCGACCGGCCGCCCCATGCGGATCGACGTCTTCGACCTGATCCGAGTTGCAGACGGGCAGATGGTCGAGCACTGGGGCGTGCCCGATCGCCTCGGCTCGCTCTTTCAACTCGGCCTCGCCCGCCCTGCAGCAGCAGCCGCCTGATCGAGTCAGCGTTTTCTGCGCGGCGCCGCGACGTTGCTTCCCCCGGCTCCGGCGCGGGCCGGGCGAAGGAGCTCGCGCAGTCGAGTCTCGCGGCGGGACGCTGATTCAGATCACCGGCGCACCGGCACGACGTGCGAATCCCGAGCGCGGCCTGATCGCAGCGGGAATGGCCGCTGTGCGCGCGCTCGCGCACGCGGCCGCGCAGGAGCTCCGTGGCACGGGAGTTCACGTCGCGCTTCTGATCGTCGACGGCATCATCGAGTCGCCGAAGACCACGCAAATGTCGGCAGGCATGCCCGCCGATGCACTTGTCCACCAAGACGACGTCGCGCACGCAATCCGCTTCCTCGCCACGCAATCGCCGCGCGGCCTCACCCACGAGCTCGTCATCACCGCCGCTGGGGGCCGCTGGCTGCCGTGAGCGCTGTGAAGCGCCACGCGACCTCCGTGATGTCGCGGCCGGTGGGGCCGGCCGAATGCAGGCCCCCCCGCGTGCGGAGACTC
>JBAQHS010000037.1:0-3266 GCA_049288455.1 Gaiellaceae bacterium
GGGTGTGGGAGTGCCATCAATCCTCCAGTCAACTAAACAGTTAAATAGAGGTATAGCACGTACCCGGTCCGGTGCGGGCATTCCGACGATCCGTCGCGCGTCGCGCGATCGAGAACCGAGCCGAGCACGCCGCGCGTGAACAAGCCCGCCTCTGCACCTCCGCGATCGGCCACGTCGAGCTCGCCGTCGAGGCCTCTCAGCGGTTCTCGAAGAGGGCCAACCCGGCCTCCGCGAACCTCGGACGATAAATGGCGTAAAGCAGAGTTTCGTGAGAGTTTCGGGAAATGGCGAGAACACAACGAGACCTGACCCACGCCGGCCGTGCGGCTCGAGCGCTTGCCCGTTCGGGGCTGGCCGCAATTCGCGTACCTCAGGATCTGCCTGAGCTGACGCGGGGACGGACGGCTGAAGCTCATCGAACGATTGGCCGCTGCTGAACGTGCCAGCGAGCTTCCTGACTACTTGCGGGAATTCGTCGACTCGCTACGCACGCGCGCACTCCGCTGAAGCGATTGCAGATAACGGCCCCCGAACCTGTCCCCAAACGTTCGTTGTGGCACGCAGGCGCGCGGTGGACCGACCATTGCGCATCGGACTCAGCCGAGAGCCGTCGAGTGCTCGACGGCTTTGACGCGACGGAAACCTGTGCAGACGAGGTCGAGGGTGCTGATTCGGTCTCCCTCGAGTGCGCAGAGCAGGTGCTGCTCGACGAGCTTCGGGACGTCACCTGGCTTCTTGACGCGGAGCCGGTAGAAGACGTGCTGGCGATCGGCGACCGTATCGCTGCCTGAGCGGATGAGTTCGAACGCTTCAGCGTTGCCGAACCAGGACGAGAACTTCGCCGCTGCCGCTTCGGCACCGGAGATCTCGATGGGGCCGGGCGGGAGCAGCGCCCGCATCCGTACGTCCGGTGTGAGCACGCGGGCGAGCCGAGGGAAATCGCGCACTGCGAGCGCGGCGATGAGCGCGTTGCCTGGGTCAGTAGCTGAAGACGGTTGCCTGCTCATCGCCGATCCATTCCCAGAGAGGCGTCGCTCCTGCGAGACGCGCGTTCGCCACGAGGCTCCCTTCGTCGAGTTTGCGGGCGTTGAAGCAGATCGGGCAGACGAGGAGCTCCCCGCCGCCGTCTGCGTATTGCTGGAACAGGCGCGAGAGTGGCGGGCAGCCGTCGCAGGCGACCCCGTCTGCGTACGCAGGTAGGCCGAGGCGGACAGCTTCCTTGGTCAGGAACATCG
This sequence comes from Gaiellaceae bacterium, assembly GCA_049288455.1. Lineage (GTDB taxonomy): Bacteria > Actinomycetota > Thermoleophilia > Gaiellales > Gaiellaceae > PALSA-600. The sequence goes on from JBAQHS010000037.1 coordinate 1,236, forward strand.
CAACCTGCTTGCCCCGCTCGACTGCTGCGCCGGCGACGAGAAACGCGACCGTCACCCGTTCGGCGTCCTCTAGCCCAGTGGCGAGGTTGATCACGACCTTGGCTGGTGGCATTGCCCTCTCCTCGTCTCTCGATGTGCGAAAGGCGAGGGTGGGCCGGGGCGGCCCACCCTCCCTGTCCGTTTAGGCGTTCGCGCAGGTGACGTCGGGGTTCCAGTCGTTGTGCATGCCGAGCGGGTTGTTGCTCCAGATCCAGGCATGCAGCTCGTAGAAGTCGGGCAACCCGTACCGATTCCCGGACGGCACGAGCTCCATCTGCTGACCGAAGAGCGTCGGGCTTGATGCTCCGGGGTGCGCGGCTTCCCACGCCGACCTGAGCACGAGGTACTCGACCGCGACGAGCCGCAAGCGCCCGTTGCTCGTCGGCTCGTAGATGACGAGCTCGGGCGTGGACTCGTCGACGTTCCCATCCAGGAGGTTGGGGTTCAGGTAGTGGATTCCCATGCCTCCGGTGTGATTGACGATGTCGTCGATGCAGGCAAAGCCGTTGAGGTCGACGACCTTCGCGGTATAGCCAGCAGCTTGCGCCGCCTCGAACCGCTGAAACTGCGCGGTTGCGGCGCGAGCGGTGCTGAGGCCGTCGTCGCCGGCACTCGCCACCGCCGCGGCTCCGAGCAGCAGCACGACGGCTGCGAGCGCACCGAACAGAGCCTTCCCTTTCATCTCTCCTCCTTCACTCCGATCGTTCGCACGCTAGGGCGGGCGCGTGGCGCCGGCTTCGCGGAAACGAGCCAATCTACGGGCGGAGGCCCGAATGGCTAGATCGTGCTATCCCCGAATCCGTGGCGGCCGGCGAGCGAAGCTGCGGCAGCTCTCGAGGTCAGCCCGAGCTTGCGGAGGATGTTCGCGACGTGGCGGTTTACGGTGTGCTCGCTGAGGACGAGACGCGCTGCGATCTCGCGATTCGTCCGACCCTGCGCGACGAGGTTGAGCACCTCGAGCTCGCGTCGGCTCAGGCGGCTGAGCGGGCCGTCGGTTGCTTCAGCCGGCTGGGTCGTCGTCGGCGTGCGGAGCTTCTCGAGCATCGCCTCGGCGCGGCCGTGTTCCCAGTCGGCTCCGATCGCTCGGAAGTCCTCGATCGCCGCCTCGATCTGGCGCTGAGCCTGATCGGGCCGGCCGAGCGCGTCGAGGGTTGCCGCGAGGTCGAGCCGCACTCGACCGGTCTCGAAGGGAGCCTCGCAGGCCGCGAGCCGGTCGAGCGCGTCCTCGAGCGAGCGTCGTGCGGCGTCGTGGTCGCCGCTTGCTGCGGCCAGCGTTCCCTCGGCTGTGGAGACCGCAGCGAGAATCGGCCGCGTGCGCGCTCGGGCTGCTATCTCTCGGAGCTCGCTCAGCGCAGCGGCGGCGCGCTCATGTTCACCGAGGTGCGTCAGGGCCCTGATTGCCAGCTCGAGGCCTGCGCTTCGCTCGACCCTGCCGGGCTCGGCGAACCGGCGGAGATAGCGATCAGCGAGCTCTGCTGCCTCCGCGGGTTGATCGCTGTCGAGCGCGAGGGCGGCGCGACCGAGCAGCGACAGCGTGTGTGTCTCGCTGCGTGCGAAGAGCTCTGCCGCCTCGGACAGTCGGCCCTGTCGCCGGCGGAGCTCGCCGAGCCGGGCGATCGCGTCGCCGACCATCGGTGGGCGAGAGGCCTGGAGCCCGCCGACGGCCGCTGTGAGCTGGCTCTCGGCTTCGTCCCAGCGACCCTGCCAACTGAGCACACTCGCGTAGTGCGCCCTGCAGGTGTTGAGCAGGAAGATGTCGTGCTGGCCGCAGAAGTCGCCGACACGGGCGCACCATTGGGCGGCGCGATCGAAGTCGCGCACGCGTTCGCAGGCGGAGATCAGGTAGCAGCAGGCCCAGGCCACGCAGTAGAGGAGGCTCGCCTCGCCGGCCAGCGCCACAGTCGTCGCCTCGTCGAGGCGACGCATCCCTTCCTCGAGCTCGCCGTCGCTGACGAGCGCGCGTCCTTCGAGGCCAAGCCCAAGCATCTCGAG
>JBAQHS010000038.1:0-57478 GCA_049288455.1 Gaiellaceae bacterium
GAGCGGTGCGAGCGAACGTCGAGCGCGTAGAGCTCCATGTGGTTCGGGAAGACCCGCGTGAACGCGACGTGCGAGCCGTCGGGCGAGGGAACCGGCCACCAGTCCATCGGCGCGAGAATGCGCGAGGTCGTCGCGGAGGCCGGAACGGCAAACACAAGCAGTGCGGCGAGGACGAGCAGCTTGCGCATCGTCGACACAGCGTGGCGCTGAGCTGTAAGCGCGCTGTTGCCCGGGGGAAAGCTTTTCGGTCGCTATCGTGGCCCGGTCATGAGCAGCGGCGAATACATCTTCACCATGTACAAGGTCGACAAGTTCTACGGCGCCGAGCGGCAGGTGCTTGCGAACATCTCGCTGTCGTTCCTTCCCGGCGCCAAGATCGGCGTGCTCGGCGCGAACGGCGCCGGCAAGTCGACCGTGCTGAAGATCATGGCGGGCAAGGAAGAGCCGTCCTCCGGGACCGCCGACCTCGCACCGAACGCGACCGTCGGGCTGCTCGAGCAGGAGCCCGATCTCGATCCCAAGAAGAACGTGCGCGAGAACGTCGAGGATGGGGTTCGCGAGGTCCGCGACCTGCTCGACCGCTTCAACGCGATCTCCGCCCAGTTCTCCGAGCCCGATGCCGACTTCGACGCGCTGCTCGCCGAGCAGTCGAAGGTACAGGACCAGATCGACCGCCGTGGCGCCTGGGAGCTCGAGTCGCAGCTCGACCACGCGATGGATGCGCTCCGGCTGCCCGAGGGCGACCGCGACGTGACGACCTTGTCGGGCGGCGAGCGGCGCCGCGTGGCGTTGTGCCGGCTTCTGCTCTCGTCACCCGACCTGCTGCTGCTCGACGAGCCGACGAACCACCTCGACGCCGAGTCGGTCTACTGGCTTGAACGCTTCCTCGCCGACTACAAGGGCACCGTCGTCGCGGTCACCCATGACCGGTACTTCCTCGACAACGTCGCCGGCTGGATCCTCGAGCTGGATCGCGGGCGCGGCATCCCCTATCAGGGCAACTACTCCGGCTGGCTCGAGCAGAAGCAGCAGCGGCTCGCGATCGAGGAGAAGACGGCGTCGAACCGGCAGCGCACGCTCGCGCGCGAGCTCGAATGGGTGCGAATGGCGCCGAAGGCGCGGCACGCGAAGTCGAAGGCGCGCCTCGGCGCGTACGAGAAGCTGCTTGCGAGCGAGGACGGCTTCTCGCTCGACAAGGTCGAGATCCACATTCCGCCAGGCCCGCGCCTCGGCGACCTCGTCATCGACGCGAAGGGTGTTTCGAAGGGCTTCGGTGACCGCCTGCTCTTCGAGGACCTCACGTTCTCGCTGCCGCCGGCCGGCATCGTCGGCGTGATCGGCCCGAACGGCGCCGGCAAGACGACGCTCTTCCGCATGATCGCCGGCGAGGAGACGCCCGACTCCGGCGAGCTGCGGCTCGGTGACACGGTGCAGCTTGGCTACGTCGACCAGTCGCGTGCGAGCCTCGACCCGAAGAGCACCGTGTGGAAAGAGATCTCCGGCGGGCAGGACCTGATCTTGCTCGGCAAGAAGGAGATCAACTCACGCCAGTACACCTCGTGGTTCAACTTCCGCGGCGGTGACCAGCAGAAGCCCGTCGGCCAGCTGTCGGGCGGCGAGCGCAACCGTGTGCACCTCGCGAAGATGCTGAAGAGCGGCGGCAACGTCCTCCTGCTCGACGAACCGACCAACGACCTCGACGTCGACACGTTGCGTGCCCTCGAGGATGCGCTCCTCGACTTCGCCGGCTGCGCGGTCGTGATCACCCATGATCGCTGGTTCCTCGATCGCGTCGCGACGCACATCCTCGCGTTCGAAGGCGACTCGGAGGTGACCTGGTTCGAAGGCGACTGGGCCGAGTACGCCGAATGGGTCAAGGAGACCCGCGGCCCCGAGGCACTCGAGCCGCACCGCATCAAGTACAAGCCGCTCGTCCGCGCGTAGCCCGCCGAGGCTCGCCCGCCCTTTGCGACCGAACTGCAACAAGTAACAGACTGTTACAAGCCGCCTCGGCGCCGCAGCGCGCGCCGACCCTTCGGCAAGTAACAGACTGTTACAAGCGGCCTTCGGAGCGGCCTAAGCAGCGGCCCTCGGGCTGTAGCGGTTGTGGAACATGAGCGTGTTCCCGTCCGGATCGGCAAAGACCGCCATGTGACAGACGCCGCTGTCGATCGTCTCGCCGAAGAAGGTCACGCCCTGGGTCTCGAGCGCGGCGCGCGCGGATGCGACGTCATCGACGTGCAGTGCGATCGGATGCGTGCTGGGTTGGAACTCGCGGCCGATCGCCGCGGCGTCCAGGAGCTGGAGCGTGAGGTTCCCGGTCTCGAACTCCGCGCCGGGGATGCGGTCGTAGCGGACGGAGCACTGCAGTCCGAGCGTCGTCTCGTAGAAGGCACTCGCCGCGGCGAAATCGGCGACGAGGACGGTCACGAAGTCAACGCCGCTCACGTGCGGGTGTGAAGGTGTCATGCGGCAATGCTCGCAGGTTCTATCCTCCACCCGTGACGATCCACCGTCTCGATCCCACAGAGCTCCGCGTCCTCGGCTGCCTGATCGAGAAGCAGCGCACGACACCCGAGCAGTATCCGCTGACGCTGAACGCGCTTCGGATCGCCTGTAATCAGGCGACGAACCGCGACCCGGTCTTGGAGCTCGACGAGTCGCAGGTGCGCGCCGCCGCGCAGAGCCTCGGCACGCACGGGTACGCGCGGCTCGCGACCGGGCCGGGGTCGCGCACTGCGAAGTACCGCCAGCTCTTCGCCGAGGCGCTCGACCTGCTGCCCTCACAGGTCTCGATCCTCGCGGTGCTGATGCTGCGCGGACCGCAGACCGTCGCCGAGCTGAAGACCCGTTGCGAGCGCCTGCACCACTTCGCCGACAACGCCCAGGTCGAGTCGACCCTCGCCGGTCTCGACGAGCGCGAGCTCGTCCATCTGCTGCCGAAGCGTCCTGGTCAGCGCGAGGAGCGCTGGACGCACCTGCTCGCCGAGACGCCGACAGGGAGCGACGAGCCGCCCGTCGAGCCCGATGAGCACCCCGAGCCGACCTCGGTCGAGCGCCGGCTCCAGCAACTCGAGGATCGCGTCGCCAAGCTCGAGCGTCAACTCGCCGAACGCGGCTTGCTCGACTGACGCAGCGGGCGTACGCTCGGCCGATGGCGACCTTCGAGACCGTGCGCGTCGCAGCGATCCAGGCGACCTCGGTCGTGCTCGACGCGGACGCGACGATCGACAAGGCGATCGGCCTCCTCGAGGACGCAGCCGAGGCCGGCGCGCAGCTCGCCGTGCTGCCGGAGTGCTTCGTCTCGCTCTATCCAGACTGGACGTGGACGGCAGTCGCAAGCGCGGACCGAGCAGCGTTCGACGAGCTCTACGCGCGTATGTGGGAGGAGAGCGTGACGATCCCAGGCCCGCGGATCGACCGCCTCGCCGAGGCCTGCAACCGGACCGGAATCCATTGCGTGGTCGGCGTCAACGAGCGCGACGCGGACGGCACCTACACCCTCTACAACTCGTTCGTCGTGCTCGGGCCGTCCGGCGTGCTGCACGTGCATCGCAAGCTGATGCCGACCAAGCACGAGCGGATGTTCCACGGCCTGGGCGACGGGACCGACCTTCGCGTCGTCGAGACACCGTTCGGCCGTGTCGGCGGCCTGATCTGCTGGGAGAACCGAATGCCGCTCGCGCGCTACCAGGTCTATCGCGGCGCTCCCCAGATCTGGGTCGCACCGACGGCCGACACGAGCGACGGGTGGATCGCGCTGATGCAGACGATCGCCATCGAGTCAGGGGCGCACGTGATCGGCGCACCGCAGTACGTCGAGCGCGCAGCGTTCCCGACGAACTTCCCCACTGCGCTTCCGGATGGCGACGTCTACATGCGCGGCGGCGCAGCCGTCGTCGGCCCGCGCGGCGAAGTCCTCGCGGGGCCGCTCTACGGCGCGGAAGGAATGGTGCTCGCCGACTGCGACCTCCGCGCCGGGCTACGGACGCGTGCGTGGTTCGACCCCGTCGGCCACTACGCGCGGAACGACGTACTGCTCCCGCTGCTCGGCCGGCCGGCTCCGCCGCCCGTCACGGCCGCCTCCTCGGCACCGGCGCTGCTCGACTGAGCTAGGAGCGGAAGAGGACCGCCGCGAACCCGAGGAAAACGAGCACAGAGAAGACAAGTGCAGCCGCAGCGGGGGAAGAAACGGTCATCGGAGCCTCCGCTGGAATTGGGTGACACTCATCGTGACACGCGGCGCGGCGCGCAGGAATCCCTGCTTCGAGTGATCCGTGTGAAGCCGCGTTATGCCTGCGGGATGCGGGCTTCGAGCGCGGCGCCGAGCGCTTCGCGCACCGGCTCGAGCTCGATGCGATCGAGCACGTCCTGGAAGAAGCCGCGCACGATCAGGCGCTCGGCTTCCGCCCGCGAGAGCCCACGGGCCATGAGGTAGAAGAGCTCCTCGCGGTTGACGCGCCCGAGCGTCGCTCCGTGCGTGCAGCGAACGTCGTTCGCCATGATCTCGAGACCCGGGATCGAGTCGGCGTGCGCCGAGTCGGAGAGCAAAAGGTTCCGGTTCTCCTGGTAGGCGTTCGTCTTCTGCGCGTCCTCCTCAACCCGGATCATCCCGCGCCAGACTGCCGATGCGCTCTCGCGCAGTGCACCCTTGAAGGCGAAGTCGCTCTCGGTATTCGGGGCGATGTGCTCCTGGAACGTGTCGTAGTCGAGATGCTGCACGCCGTCGGCGAAGTAGGCGCCCGTGACGCGCGAGGTTGCGCCCTCGCCGGCGAGGTCGTTCTCGATCCAGACCTTGCCGCGCTTCGAGCCGAAGCCACCGATCACCCAGTCGAGCTCGCTATCACGCTCGAGCCACGCTTTGTGGCGCGCGAAGTGCCACGTCTCAGTCGAGAGATTCTGCAACGACACGTACTCGATCTTCGCGTGCTCCCCGACGAAGAGCTCGACAACGGTGTTCGAGTACGCCTCGAGCTCGGGCGAGGCGGACGAAAGATCTTCGATCAGCGAGAAGCGCGCGCCTTCTTCGGCGATCACGACCATCCGCCAGTGCAGCGTCCCGCCGGTCGACGTGACCTGAACGTAGAGCGGCTTCTCGAGCTCGACGCCCTTCGGCACATGCACGAGCAGACCGTGCTCCCACTCCGCGAGGTTCTGCATCGCGAACTTGTCGTCGTCGGGGATGAGCTTCGAGTCGTAGTCGACGGGCAGTGGCGCGAAGGTGACGCCTTCCGGCGCGGAGAGGATCTCGATGCCCGCCTCGGTGACAACCGCGCGACCGGAGACATCCAGGTCGAGCGCGTTGGCACGCGGCACGGCGATCGAGCCGCCGGCGTCCTGCGCGAACGTCTCTGCAGCAAAGCCACGCAGACTCGTGAAGCGCCAGTGCTCGTCGGAGGTCGACGGCATCGGCAGCGCGTCATAGCGCTCCTTCGCATCGGCGCGCGTCAGCACACCGGCACGCGGAACGGCAACGAGCTCAGTCATGGGATGCATACCGCCGGTGCAGCATCAGCGCGTTGCCGTCGGGATCCTCGAAGGAGGCCATGTGGCACACGCCGGTGTCGACCGTCTCCTCCTTGAACTTCACGCCCTTCTCAGTCAGCACCTTGCGCGACGCCTCGACGTCCTTCACCCGCAGGGCGATCTCGTTCGTGTTCGGAGCGAACGGCAGGTCGATCTTCTCCGGCTCCCAGATCGAAAGCGTCACCTGGCCGGCCTTCACCTCGAAGCCGACGGGGGTGTCGGTCTCGAGCGGCAGCCCGAGAGTCTCGAGATAGAACCGGCGCGCGCGCTGGATGTTGCGGGACGGGAGCGACACGTAGTCGACCCGCTCGACGTGGATCAAAAAATAACTCCGCTCAACCGACACGGCAGTTCAGCCAACACTGCCCTCCATCTGGAGCTGGATCAGGCGGTTCATCTCGACGGCGTACTCGAGCGGGAGCTCCTTCGTGATCGGCTCGACGAAGCCGCTGACCACCATCGCCGAGGCCTCGGCCTCGTTCAGACCACGCGACATGAGATAGAAGAGCTGCTCTTCACCGATCTTCGAGACTGTCGCCTCGTGTCCGATGTCGACGTCGTTCTCGTCGATCTGGATGTACGGGTAAGTGTCGCTCCGCGACTCGTCGTCGAGGATCAGCGCATCACAGACGACCTTCGACTTCGCACCGTGCGCGCCCTTTGCGACCTGCAGCAATCCGCGATAGCCCGCGCGACCGCCGTTCTTCGAGATCGACTTCGAGGTGATCACGCTCGTCGTGTTCGGTGCCGCGTGCACGCACTTGCCACCAGCGTCCTGGTGCTGGCCCTTGCCGGCGAACGCGATCGACAGCACCTCACCGTGCGCTCCGTCGCCGAGCAGCCAGATCGCCGGGTACTTCATGGTCAGCTTCGACCCGAGGTTCCCGTCGACCCATTCCATCGTTGCGTTCTGCTCTGCGACTGCGCGCTTGGTGACGAGGTTGTAGACGTTCGTCGACCAGTTCTGGATCGTCGTATAGCGGCAACGGCCGCCCTTCTTCACGACGATCTCGACGACCGCCGAGTGCAGCGAGTCCGACGAGTAGATCGGAGCCGTGCAACCCTCGACGTAGTGCACGTAGGCGTCCTCGTCGACGATGATCAACGTGCGCTCGAACTGACCCATGTTCTCCGCGTTGATGCGGAAGTAGGCCTGGAGCGGCAGATCGATGTGGACGCCCGGCGGCACGTAGATGAACGAGCCGCCTGACCACACCGCGCTGTTGAGGGCGGCGAACTTGTTGTCGTTCTGCGGGATGATCGTGCCCATGTACTGCTTGACGATGTCCTCGTGATCGCGCAGCGCCGAGTCCATGTCGAGGAAGATGACGCCCTTTTTCTCGAGCGACTCCTGCAGCTTGTGGTAGACGACCTCGCTCTCGTACTGGGCACCGACTCCGGCGAGGTATTTCTTCTCCGCCTCGGGGATCCCGAGCTTGTCCCAGGTGTCCTTGATGTCCGCGGGCAGGTCGGCCCATGAATCGGCCTGATTCTCGGTCGGCTTGATGTAGTAGAAGATGTTGTCGAAGTCGATGTCCTGCAGCGTCTGACCGCCACCCCACGTGGGCATCGGCCGCGCGAGGAAGTAGTCGAGCGACTTGTGGCGGAACTTCCGCATCCAGTCGGGCTCGTTCTTGTGCGAGGAGATGGCGTCGACGAGCTCGTGCGACAGACCGCGGCCCGACTTGAAGAAGTAGTCCTCGGGAACGTTGAAGCCGTACTTGACCTCGTAGTCCGATCCGATCCCCTGGACGATCTCTGTCTCGGTCTGCGCCATTACGCCTTCACCTCTTCCTTCTCCCACTGCTCGTAGCCTGAGACCTCGAGCTTTTGCGCCAGTTCGGCGCCGCCCTCCTCGACAATCTTGCCGTCGACGAAGACGTGTACGAAGTCCGGCTTGATGTAGTTCAGGATCCGTTGGTAGTGCGTGATCACGAGCGCGCCCATGTTCGGGCCGACAAGCTTCTGGACACCCTCGGCGACGATCTTCAATGCGTCGATGTCGAGCCCGGAATCGGTCTCGTCGAGCACCGCGATCTTCGGCTGCAGCATCGCCATCTGCAGGATCTCGACGCGCTTCTTCTCGCCGCCGGAGAACCCGTCGTTCAGGTAGCGCGAGGCGAGCTCGCGGCTGACCTTCAGGTGGTCCATCTGAGCGAGGAACTCCTTCCGAAATGCGGGGATCGGCATCGGGTCGTCGACGCCGCCGTTCCGCGCCTTGCGGACCGCGTTGATTGCCTGGCGGAGGAAGTTGGTCACGGTCACGCCGGCAATCGCGTGTGGGTACTGAAACGCGAGGAAGAGCCCGGCCTGCGCGCGCTCGTCGGCGCCGGCCTCGGTGATGTCGACACCGTCGAGCAGGATCTGCCCTTCGGTGATGACGTAGGCGGGATGCCCGGCGATCGCATACGCGAGCGTGGACTTACCGGAGCCGTTCGGCCCCATGATCGCGTGCACTTCGCCCGATGACACAGCGAGATCGACGCCCTTCACGATCTCGGTGCCGTCCTCGAGCGCGACGTGCAGGTTCTTGAGCTCCAGCGTCGCCAACTGATCAACCACTCCTTTGTGACAGCTTCCTGCGAGCGAACAAGCGGCTTCCTGCGCAAGTTCGTGCTCCGCATCGTAGCCCAGGGCACTCCTGCTGCCGCCGGCCCAGGTGTGGCGTCGTTACCGGCATCCCCACGGCCTTCCCGGAGAGGAGAAAGGCCCAAAACGCTGCTACGCTTGGCCCGGATGGGAAACATCGGCGCCCCGGAGATCATCGGCCTGCTCCTGCTCGCGCTGCTGCTCTTCGGCGCGAAGCGGCTGCCGGAGATCGGCCGCTCGCTCGGCTCGGGCATGCGTGAGTTCAAGGACTCGGTCAGCGGCGTGACGAAGCATGACGATCCGCCGACGCAGCTCCCGGTGGGAACGCAGGACACGACCACGCCTGCGCCGGCCCGCGAGAACGAAACCGTCCTCTAAGAGCCACCCGTGCTGCTGCCGCGCCGCCTGAACCACGGCGACGAGGCCACGCTCGTCGAGCACCTCGAAGAGCTCCGGCAGCGGTTGTTCGTCTGCCTCGGCGCCCTCGTTGCCGGCGCAATCGTCGGCTTCATCTTCCATCACCGGATCATCCACTGGCTGATCCTTGCGCTTCCCCACCAGCACCGTCAGCTGCTGACGCTGAGCCCCGGGGAGCCGTTCATCACCTCGATGTGGGTGAGCGTGTACGCGGGCTTCCTGCTCGCGCTACCCGTGATCCTCTGGCAGGTGTGGGGCTTCTTCATCCCGGCGTTCGACCCAGGCCACGAGCGGCTGTTGAAGTACTTCGTCGTGCTCGCGACCGGCCTCATGGTCGCGGGCGTCGCGTTCGGCTACTTCTTCGCGCTGCCGAGCGCCACGAGCTTCCTCACGAACTACGACAGCTCGATCTACGACATCCAGATCCGCGCGAAGGACTACCTGTCGTTCGCCGTCAAGGTGCTGATCGGGATGGCGATCGTCTTCGAGCTGCCGATCTTCGTGATCGGCCTCACCCGGCTCGGTGTGCTCTCGACCGAGACTCTGCGGTCCAAGCGGCGCATCGGCTACTTCATCGTCGCCTGCGTCGCCGTGGCACTCCCCGGAGTCGATCCGATCACGACGACCTTCGAGGCGATTCCGCTCGCGATCCTCTACGAGCTCTCGATCTGGCTCGCCGTGCTGCTCGACCGCCGCGCTGAACGCGGCCGCGCGGCGGCGGCAGGCACATGACCGAGCTCTCGGCCGACTGGGTCCTGCCGGTCGACGGGCCGCCGATCGAAGGTGGGCTCGTTCGGTTCGAGGATGGCCTCCTGGTCGAGATCGGGCCGGGCCGCGCCGATCGCCACTTCGCCGACGCGGCGATCGTGCCGGGCTTCGTGAATGCGCACTCGCACCTCGAGTACTCCGTCTACGCGGGCTTCGGCGACGGTTTCCCGTTCGGGCCGTGGATCGAGCTGCACATGGAGCGCAAGGCCCGGCTGGGGCCGGAGGAGATGCTCGCGAGCGCGCGTCGCGGCGTTGCCGACTCGCTCGCGTCGGGCATCACGACCACGGCCGACTATGCGTTCTCGGGCGCCGCGGCGACGGCAGCCGCAGAGCACGGCCTGCGCGCCATCGTCTACCTCGAGGTGTTCGGCAGCGACCCGGCCGAGGCGGAGCGGCGGTTCGACGGGATGCGGGCCGCCCTCGCCCCCAGCCCCCTCGTGCAGATCGGCATCTCCCCGCACGCCCCCTATTCGTGCTCGCTCGAGGTCTATGCGTGGTGCCTGTCGCTCGGGATCCCGGTCGGGACACATCTCGCCGAGAGCCGGAACGAGAACGAATGGCTCGAGCACGGGACCGGGCCGCTCGCCGCGATCGCGCGGATCCTCGAGCCTCCGAGCGGCCGGCGCGCCGTCGCGACCCTCGAGCCGGTGCTCGGGCCCGGCTTGCTCTGCGCGCACTGCGTCGAAGTGGACGCCGAGGAGATCGCGCTGCTCGCGGCCAGAGGAGTGCCGGTGGCTCACTGCCCGCGCTCGAATGCGCTGCTCGGTTGCGGCATCGCACCGCTCTCTGATCTGCGTGCTGCCGGAGTCGTCGTCGGCCTCGGAACCGACTCGCCCGCCTCGGCACCGTCGTTCGATGTCTTCGAGGAGATGCGCGCCGCGGTCTACGCGGCACGCGGTCGCGAGCGGCGCGCCGATGCCCTACTCGCGCGCGAGGCCCTGTCACTCGCCACCCTCGATGCGGCCCGCGCACTGCGAATGGACGCCGAGGTGGGTACGCTGACGCCCGGCAAGCGCGCCGACCTGGCGGTCGTGTCGCTCGCAGGCAGCCCCTACCATCCGGTGGAGGACCCTGCAGCGGCCGTCGTCTTCGGCGGTTCGCCCGAACGAGTGCTCGAAACGATCGTCGACGGCCAGACCCGGTACACGAGCGAGGAATCCAACAAGTGGCGAGAGGTACGCAGCACCGCAAGCGCCGCCCGGCGCCAGATGCTCGCTCCGCGGCAGTAGCCCAGTCTCGGAAGAAGCAGAAGCCACCGCAGTGGCAGGACGAGCTGTTCTTTCAGCGGCTCCGCAACCACGCGAAGTGGATGTTCGTGCTCCTCGCGCTCGCCTTCGCACTGGGATTCGTCTTCTTCGGCGTCGGCTCGGGATCGACCGGAATCAGCGACCTCCTCCAGAACGCACTGAACTTCGGCTCGAGCAACGGCACATCGATCTCGAAGCTCCAGAAGAAGACCGAGCAGCACCCGCAGGACGCGCAGGCCTGGCGCAATCTCGCGACAGCCTACGAGCAGAAACAGCGGCCACAGGACGCCGTGAACGCGCTCGAGCGGTACACCGCGCTCCGACCCAAGGACCAGGGCGCGCTCGCAGAGCTTGCCTCGCAGTACGGAACGCTCGCGACGAACTACTCGAACGACTACCAGGCGGCACAGCTCGACGCCGCGTCACAGTCGTCTCCCGGAGCGGCCTTCGCGCCGGCCTCGACGACACCGTTCGGCAAGGCCTTCAACGACCCGGCCGCGCTGAAGGATCCGATCGCGAGCGCGGTCCAGACGCTCGCGTCGACAAGGCAGACCACGGCGTACTCGAACTACCAGACCGCGCAGAAGAACGCAGAGGCGGCGTACACCAAGCTGAGCGCACTGACCCCGAACGACGCGACGACCCAGATCCAGCTCGGCCAGGCAGCGCAGGCCGCGGGCGACACCAAGGTGGCCGTCGCCGCCTACAAGAAGTTCCTGAAGCTCGCGCCGGCCGATCCGCTCGCTCCGCAGGTGAAGAAGGTGCTGAAGAGCCTCGCCGCAACGTCTGCGCTCACTACTGGTAGCACCTCCACCACCTCGTCCGGTTAGACTCAGCCGGCGGCTCGCCGCTCAATTCCGAGACGGGGGAAACATGAACTTCGACATCAAAACCGAGCAGCTCTCAGACGATGCCTACGTGATCTCGCTGGCCGGCGAAGTCGACCTCTACACGGCCCCGGAGTTCAAGCAGCAGCTGCTCGAGGTGATCGGTCAGGGCGGCAAACAGGTGATCGTTGATTTCTCGTCGACCACCTTCATCGACTCGACCACCCTCGGCGTGCTCGTCGGAGGGGTCAAGCGCCTGCGCACCAACGAGGGGCAGCTCTCGCTCGTCTGCAGCGACCGAAACATCACCAAGATCTTCGAAATCACCGGCCTCGACCGCGTCTTCGCAATCTACGGGTCGCGCGACGAAGCTGTGTCGAAACTCGACGGCGTCACGCAACCAACCTGATCTGCGGCTTGCGCAAAGCCCTTATCCCCGTTGCTTGCCTCCTTGGCGCGCTTGCCGTGTCGGGCTGCGGCGCGGTCGGCCGGGTGACCTCGGGCGACGCGAGCCACGGCAAGCAGCTCTTCATTGCCGCGGCGAAGCCGTCTGCGCCGTCATGCGCTTCCTGCCACACGCTCGCCGACGCGAAGGCGCAAGGAACCGTCGGGCCGAACCTCGACGACGCGTTCTCCTCCGACAAGACCCAGGGCTTCTCCGAGCAGACGCTGCGCGACGTCGTCCGCGGCCAGATCGCCTACCCCGAGGCGCCGATGCCCGCAAACCTCTACCGCGGCCAGGACGCGAGGGACGTCGCGATGTACGTCGCGAAGTGCGCCGGCAATCCCTTCTGTGGCGTCACCGCGTCCACGCCGGCACCGACGGGCACGACCACGACCACGACCACGACGACCACAACCGGCGCGGGCGGTGGCGGCAGTCCCACGGCAGCCGGGAAGACAGTGTTCGCGTCGGCGGGTTGCGGCGGCTGCCACACGCTGAAGGACGCGGGCTCGAGCGGCAACGTGGGGCCGAATCTCGACGATCTGAAGCCGAGCGAGGCCCGAGTCGCGCACCAGGTCGAGGTCGGCGGCGGCCCGATGCCCGCCTTCAAGGGCACGCTCACGCCGGCGCAGATCAAGGCCGTCGCGACCTACGTCGCCGCCGTCGCGGGCAAGTAGACCGAACCTCTAGCGCAGGCGCTTGCCGAGCGCGATGTACGGCGGGTAGCCCACGCCGAAATCGATGCTCGCGAGCTCCGACCAGCCGTTCTTCGCATAGAAGTCGCGCGCCTTACGCGAGCCGAGCTGCGTCGAGAGGAGTGCACGGTCATGCGGCTGGCGCGACAGGAGCTGCGCCAGGACCGAGCTGCCGATGCCCCGCCGCTGGGATGAGGGCCGCACATGGAGCTCGACGATCTCGAAATGCGGTGCATCGAGCCACTCGACGCGCTGGGAAGCGGTCAGCGAGCGAGCGACGCATTCGGTCCACCACTGGCCGTACGCGCCTGTGTAGCCGTAGCCGAAGCCGGCGACTTCGTCGCCCTCCCGGGCGACCAAGAAGACGAAGTCGTTGCGCGTCGCGTGCACCGGCAGGCGCTCACGAGCCCAGTCGTCGGAGAGGGCCCCGGCGCCGAGCGCCGAGCGGTGCACCTCGCGCAGCTCCGCCGCGAGCGGCAGCGGGTCGATGGCCTCAACTGGAGGCTTGATGTGAAATGCACGCGCACTCGCGGCTGGTGGCTCAGACACACTGCGCATCTCGCCCGGGTCGGGCTTGAACGTAGACACCGCTATGCCCTACGCCCGACCCGAACGACCTGCTTGGTCTGAGCCATCCCCGCAAGCACGCAATTCCACATCAAACCTCTATTGACGTGGCTCGGTCGCGTCGGCGTCGAGGTCGACGATCACGTGGGTGAGCGGTACGGCGAACCGCGTGCGCGCCTTCTCGACAACGCCACGCTCCAGCCAGTGCGACCGCCCGAGTGGGTGCGTCGACACGATCAGCTCGTCGGGCTGGAACGTGCGCACGGCGTCCTCGATCGCCTGGATCGGGTCGCCGTCGCCGATCTCGCCGCTCACGTCAAGGCCGACGCTGCGCATCGAGATGAGGCTCGTCTCGAGCCGGGCCTGCGCCGCCTCGCGCGCGCCGTCCTCGTCCGAGGCCCAGTGGCGGATCGGCGAGTTCAGCGCCGGGCAGACCACGAGCACGCGCGCATGCACGCCCTCGGAACGCTCGCGGATCGTGCTCAGCAACTCGGGGCCGCCGACCGTCTCGTTCGCGACGACGAGAATGCGCTTCTCGCCCGGCGGGCTCGCGGCCGGTGTCTGGCGGATCGGTGAGGAACCGTCGCGCCGCCGAAGCACCCACCAGGCGACGCCGGCGGTCAGGACGATGAACACGATCAGGCCGACCAGGCGGTCGATCAGCGAGCCGATCACGATCAGGCCGAAGTAGCCGATCGTCGCCCAGACGAACCGGAACGCATCTGCCTCGCTCCGGAGTGGATTGCGCATGACGGGCCCCTAGAGGAGGTAGACAGTCACGTACACGACGATCCACATCACGTCGACGAAGTGCCAGTAGATACCGCCGATCTCGACACCGTGATGGTGCTCGGGCGAGAAGTGCCCGCGAAATGCTCTGATCGTCATCACGAGCAGGATCATCAGACCGACGAAGACGTGTGCACCGTGCAGCCCGGTGAGCCCGAAGAAGGTCGCGGCGAACGACGTGTCGCTCGTGTTGAACCCGATGCGGTGGTATTCGATCACCTGCGTGAGCAGGAATGTCAGACCGAGCAGGAAGGTGAGCGCAAGACCGGCCTTCAGGCCGGAGCGGTTCCCCTTCTTCACCGACGTGTCGGCCCAGTGCATCGTGAAGCTCGACGTGACGAGGATCAGCGTGTTGATCCCCGCGACGAAGGCGGGCCGGTGGAACCCGGTTGGCGGCCAGTGCCCGTCGACGCCGTGGTTCACGACGCGGTCGAAGAAGTAAACGGTGAAGAACGAGCCGAAGAGCATGATCTCCGACGCGATGAACAGGAACATCCCGAGCAGCGCAGGCGACACCCGCGAGCTGTAGTGGATCGGCGGCGGGCCGTGGTGGTGCTCGAGCCCGCCGTGCTCTTCGGCGTGCGCGGTCATCGCACTCCTACCGGCTGCGCCGAGATGACGTGCTCGACCGGCAAGCCGGTGTCCTTTCGTAGCCGCTGCACGAGATCGCGGCGCAACCAGCCGCTCCGCTCACCCGGGAATGTCGAGACGATGATCTCGTCGACGCGCTCGTCGTTCACGACGTGACGCGCAGCGGTGTAGGGGTCTGGATGGACGACCTGGCCGTGCGCATCGATTCCCTCCCCGCGCAACTGTGTCAACGCGAGCCGGAGGCGGCGATCGGCATCCGCGTGCTCCTCCTCGTCGTCCTGGGGCGCGACGATCAGGAAGCTCGCCGCTCCGCCGGACGCGCGCTTGCGGATCCGGTCGAGCAGCTCGTCGGAAAGCACTGTCTGGTTCGCAATCACGAGGATGTTCGTCTCGTCGTCGGAGCGCTCGCCTTCGACCACGACGTGCTGCACCGGCACCGGCGCCGCGACGCGCTCGATGTCGTGCACGACATCGCGGCGCAGCCAGCCCGAGCGCTCGACGCCGTGCGTCGAGACCACGATCTCATCGATCGCCGGCTCGATCTGGACAAGCGCGTCCTTGACCGCTTGCACCGGACCGGTCTCGACGACGAAGCCCTGGGTGGCGACTCCGTCTTCGCGCAGTGCCTTCAGGACGCTGTCGAGCCTGCGTCCGGCGGCCGCGCGCCGCGTGTCGGCGTACACGACATAGCCGTGCGACGGCTCGTTGACGGGCGCGATCACGGTGACGCGGTCCTCGCTGCCGGCCGCTCCGCGCACCGCGGCGAGAAGCGTCTCCGACGCCGCCGTCTCGTTCGCGATCACCAGGATGTGCGCCATGGGCGTTAGTCGCCGCCGACCGGCTCGGGAACAGGCGTCGGGACGCCGAAGATCGCATGCCGTGCGCCGGGAACGCCGTACTCGTACGGGCTGCCCACGACCTGCGGGATCTCGTCGAAGTTGAAGATCGGCGGCGGCGAGCTGACCTGCCACTCGAGCGTCATGGCCCGCCACGGGTTGCCTTCAGCGAGCGGCCCGTGCGACCACGAGCGGATCATGTTGTAGAGGAACACGAGCGTCGACGCACCGAGCCCGAACGAGGCGATCGAGATAAAGAGGTTGATGTCGCCGAAGCGGCCCGCGTAGTCGGCGACGCGACGCGGCATGCCTTGCAGGCCGATGTAGTGCATCGGGAAGAAGGTGAGGTTGAACCCGATGAACGTGAGCCAGAAATGCAGCTTGCCGAGTCGCTCGTCGTACATACGCCCGGTCATCTTCGGGAACCAGTAGTAGATCCCACAGAAGATCGTGAACACGGAGCCGCCGAAGAGCACGTAGTGGATGTGCGCGACGATGAAGTACGTGTCGCTGGCATGAATGTCGATCGGCACGGAGGCGAGGTAGATGCCGGAAAGCCCACCGATCACGAACATCGACAGGAAGCCGAGGGCAAAGAGCATCGGCGTCGAGAATCGGATTCGGCCTTCCCACATCGTCGCCAGCCACGAGAAGATCTTGATCCCGGTCGGCACGGCGATCACCATCGAGGTCACCATCATCGGCACGCGCAGCCAGCCGGCCATGCCGGCGACGAACATGTGGTGCGCCCAGACGGAGAAGCCGAGGACGAGGATCGCCATCAGCGACAGCGCCATCAGGCGGTAGCCGAAGACAGGCTTGCGGCTCATCACCGCGATCACCTCGCTGATGATCCCGAAACCGGGCAGCATCATGATGTAGACCGCGGGATGCGAGTAGAACCAGAAGATGTGCTGGTAGCCGAGCACGTAGCCGCCGCCGCTCGCTTCGAAGAAATTCGTGTGCAGCACACGGTCGAACATCACGAAGAACTGCGAGCCGGCGATGAACGGCGTCGCGATCACGACCAGCATCGAGGTCGTGAAGTTCGCCCAGACGAGGAGCGGCATGCGCCAGAACGTCATCCCCGGTGCGCGCATCGTGATGATCGTGACGAGGAAGTTCAGCGCGGTCATGATCGAGCTCGCGCCGGCCCACTGGACGCCCATGTTGAAGAACACCTGGCCGAGCGGCTGGTGCGAGCAGAGCGGCGCGTAGCACGTCCACCCGGCCGAAGGGCCGCCGCCAGGAACAGTCATGCCGACGAGCAACATCACGCCCGCGATCGGCAGCAGCCAGAACGACAGTGCGTTCAGGCGCGGGAACGCCATGTCGGCGGCGCCGATCATGAGCGGGATCACGTAGTTCCCGAGACCGGCGAACGCCGGGATCACGAACAGGAAGATCATCAACGCCGCGTGGTTCGAGATCAGGGAGTTGAACGTCTGCGGGTTGAAGTACTGGTCGCCCGGCTGCGCGAGCTCCGCACGGAAGAGCATCGCGAAGAGGCCACCGATGCAGAAGAAGATGATCGTGGTGACGAGGTACTGGACGCCGATCACCTTGTGGTCGGTGTTGATGCGGAAGTAGTCGCGCCAGGAGCGGGCACCGTGGCCAGAGTGGTCGTCGACCCGCGTCGGCCGGCCGCTCGCGTAGTGGGCCCAGTAGTCGAAGCCGCCGATCCCGGCGAGGAAGCCGATCGGCGTCGTCACGAGCTCGACCGTGACGAGCACCGAGCCTTTCCAAACAGGATCCCAGCCGGCGAGCCAGCGGAGGAGCACGGGCAGCCCGAGCCCGAACCCGAAGAAGAGCGGCACCACCCAGAGCACACGCAGCCAGCCCGGCGCCGTCAGGCGGCGCAAGCCAGAAGGCGCCGTCGGCGCCGCATGTTCGGTTGCGTGCTCGGTCACTTGCCTCCTCCGGTCAGATACTGCACGAGCTGATCGAGCTTGTCCGGCGAGATCTGGTTTCCGTAGATGTGCGGCATCGCGTCGGGGAAGCCAGGCTGGAGGTACGCGCCGGGGTTCACGATCGACTCCTTCGCAAAGGCGGCGAGCGGGCCTCGCTTGGCCTGCGCGGCGTACTGCGCGAGCTTGTCGAGATCAGGCCCGACGGTACCGCTTGCCCCGGCCGCCTTCAGCGTGTGGCAGCCGCCGCAGCCGTTCTGCTGGAAGACCGCGAGGCCCGGCGGGCCGCCGGCCGCGGAGGCGCCCTTCTTCTGCCAGGCGGCGAAGTCGGCCGGGCTCATGATCGTGACGTGGCTGCGCATCACCGAGTGCCCGAGGCCACAGAGCTCGGTGCAGATGACGGGGAAGGTGCCGGTGCGCGTGGGCGTGATCACGAGCGGGTTGTGCTGACCGGGGACCGCGTCTTGCTTCTGCGAGAGCTGGGGGACCCAGAACGAATGGATGACGTCGTTCGAGGTGATGTCGAGCTTCGTATGCCGGCCTGTGGGCAGGGTCAGCGAGCCGTAGGTCTTGCCGTCCGGATAGGTGAACGACCAGGCGAACTGCTGGGCCACCACCTTGATCTTGAGCGGATTGGAGCCGGCATTGCCGTTCTGGGCGAGCACGATCGCGCTGACGATCGAGATCGCGGTCACGAGTACTGCGGGCACGGCGGTCCACGCGATCTCGATGCCCGTGTGGCCGTGCACCGGCGGGCCGTCCGAGTCATCATCGGGCCCGGCGCGGAACTTCCAGACCGAGAAGACGAGCACCGCGACCACGACCGAGAAGACGGCGATGCAGATCACCGTGACGAACCAGAAGACGAAGTGGATGCGTCCGGCTTCCTGGCCCGCGTCGAGCGGCAGCCAAGGGATCGCGAGCGCCACCACGGTGCAAATCGCACCGGCGACCAGCGCGATCGCGGTGAGTTGAATGAGAGAGCCCCTGCGCACCCGGCGCAAGCCTAGTGGATTCCGAACCCGCAGGCACGCGAGCCGTAACCGAAATGAGCCGTCCGCCGTTTAGGTACCGAACAGCGGGTCCCGCCCGCTGTCGGGAGACACAAGCCAGGAGGTTTTGAACATGGGTATTGGAGTCAGTTTGATCTTGATTGCAGCCGGCGCGATTCTCGCGTTTGCGGTGAACGCGACCGTCAACGGTCTGGACATCAACACGGTCGGCTACATCCTCATCGTGGTCGGAGCCGTCGGGCTCGTGCTGTCGATGATGTTCTGGTCGAGCTGGGGCGGCGTCGGCGGCACGCGCCGGCGCACCACGGTCGTCGATGACGGCCCGCCTGCCGCGTACTAGGCCACTCCGAACCACTCCTTTACAGGGGAAACGCACGAACGCACGAGACAGGGCGGCCGGGTGGCCGCCCTGTCTCGTCCTCAGCTCAACGATCTAGTACAGGTGAGCGGCGAAGTCGCCTGCGGCGGGCAGTTCGACCGCGAACGTCGAACCCGCCCCGACGCCGGGCGACGTCACCCAGATGCGGCCGTCCATGCGCCGCACGAGCTCGCGGCAGATGTAGAGGCCGAGCCCGGTGCCACCGACACCGCGGTTCATATTCGGGTCGAGGCGATAGAACTTGTCGAAGATCCGGCGCTGCTCGGAGACCGGGATGCCAAGCCCCTCGTCGTGCACCGAGAAGCGAACCTGAGCCCCGACGGCCGAGACCGTGACGGTGACCGTTCCGCCGTCGGGGGAGTACTTGACGGCGTTGTCGACGAGATTGATCAGCACCCGCCCGACCTTGTCCGGGTCGCCTGCCACCTGGGGCAGATCCGGGTCGGCGATCAGCGCCAGCTCGTGCGCGCGGCCGAGGTGCGCGCGCTGCGCCTCAACGACATCGTGGACGAGCGCGACGGGGTCGCAGTTCTGGATCGAGACGTGCAACGAGTCGGTATCGAGCCGCGAGGCCCAGAGGATGTCGTTGACCGTGCGCGCAAGCCGGTCGGCCTCCCCCGAAACGACATCGAGCAGGTTCGCGCGCTGGTCGTCGGCGAGCGTGACGTCCCCGCGGCGGAGCGTCATCGCTGCGCCGTAGATCGCAGCGAGCGGCGTCCGCAACTCGTGCGACACGGTCGAGACGAACTCGGTGCGCATCGCCTCGAGGGCACGCTCCTCGGTCAGGTCGCGGAAGGCGTACACGATCCCGTCCGGCACGACGACCCCATGGATCGAGAGCCAGAGCTCACGGCCGCCGAGGTCGAGTGGCAGCGACTCCGGCCGCGGCGCGACCCCTCCCTCGGAGGCAAGCGGCACCCGTGCGACGACCGCCGCCCAGCCGGGAATTGCCTCCACCGCGACCCGGTCGATCACTGCGGCGTCGGCGAGCCCGGTCGCCGCGGCCGCGGCCCGGTTCCAGGTTCGCACGAGCCCGTGGCGGTCGACGAGGAAGACCCCGTCGCCGACGGAAGCGAGCACCCGCACGGCCTGCGCGCGCTCCTCGGCGGCCCGGTACAGCTGGGCGTTGTCGACGGCGACCGCGACGCGCGCCGCAAGCTCGCGGACCGTCTCGACATCGCTCTGGTCAAACCGTGTCGTCGTGCGGATCAGAGCGAGCACCCCGAGCGTGTGACCCCGCGCGATCAGCGGCATGTAGACGAGCGAGCGGGGCCTCAGCAACTCGACCGTCGGGCCGATGGCGGGGCGGCCACGCGTCACGTCCTCGAGCGGCGAGGGATCGGCGTCGAGGTCGAGGAGGATCTCCGGCTCGCCGGTCCGGATCACCTTGGCCGATCCGCCGGTGTCGGCCGGCGACGGCGGATGGGCAAGCAGGCCGTCGTGGATCTGCCCGGAGATGGTCGGATCGGCCACTTCGATCACGACGCGCGAGATCGCCTCGCCGTCGACAAGGTCGACGATCGCCGCGTCGGCGAACCCCGTGACGGCTAGCTCGGCTGCCCGGTGCAGGGTCTCGTCCAGATCGAGCGACGAGGCGAGCACGATGCTTGCCTCGCTCAGGAATCGCAGCCGCTCCTGGGCCGCGCGTTCCGCCTCGTAGAGAGATGCCTGGTTGATCGCAAGGGCGATGCGGTCGGCAATCAGTTCGAGGAGCCGCACGTCGGAGTCGTCGAACTGCGCATACGCCTGGGAGCCGACGTGGACGACGCCGATCACGCGTTCGTCGGCGATGAGTGGAATCGCGACGAGCGAGTTGACTCCCCGCTCGCGGAGCACGGGGCTGACGAGGTCGACCTGCGAGAGATCGGGTACGAGGAGCGACGATCGGCTCGCGGCGACTCGCCCGGCGAGCCCGGCGCCGAGCGGGACCGAGATGGCGCGCTCGAGCTCGGCGGCGAGACCGACCTCGGCCCGAACCGTGAGGCTGCCGTCGCTCCCGACGAGCAGGATCGCCGCTGTGTCCGCCTCCAGCACCTCGACGATTCGCGCGAGGAGGGCCTGGAGCAGATCCTCGAGCGTCAGATGCGTCAGCGCGGCCTCTGCGACCCGCTCGAGCTTTCGCAGCGTCGCGGCCGCCGTCTCCGCCTCGGCCCGCGCAAGGCGCTCGCGCGTGAAGAGCGCCGCGCGCTCGTCCTCGGTTCGCTTTCTGCTCAGAAACTGGCCCAGTTGCCCGCCGAGCGCAGCCAGCAACTGGAGGAGCGAGTCGTCCTCGGCGCGCGGTGTGCTCGAGTAGGCCTCGACCACCCCGGCGACCTGGCCCTCGACGAAGATCGGGAAGGCGACGCCGGAAACGAGCCCCTCCGCGGACGCAATCGACGCACGCGCGAACCGGTCGGGGTTGAGCCGCTCGAGCCACTCCGCGCGCCCCGACCTCGCCACTCGCCCCGGCAGCGTGGCTGCTGTCATCGACACCCGCTCGGTCATTGCCGTGAATCCGTCGAGCTGCGAGCCGGGCAGCGACCACACGACGCGCGGGCGCTCGTCGGTCACGGGCCAGTAGGCCGCGATATCCCAGCCGAGAGCGCCGCACACCGTCTCGAGCACGAGTGGCACCGCGATCTCGACCGAATCGGCGTCGACGAGGATCCGCGTGATCGCGTACTGCAGCTCGGCTCGCTGCTCCGCACGTCGGCGCTCGGTGATCTCCTCGACGATCCCGCCGACTCCCAGCGGCTCGCCGTCGGGCGCGAGCACGGGGTAATAGCTCGCGAGCCAGTGACGTGACGCGTCGGGATCGTCGGGCGTCCCTCCGGTCATCTCGAGCGCGACCACGGCGCGGCGGGTATCGAGCACGCGGCGCGCGATCGGCTCGATCACATGCGCGAGCTGTGGGATCACCTCGAGGAGCGGGCGGCCGACGTGGTCTGCGGCGGGCCGGTTGTTGATCCGCGCGAGCGCCTCGTTGACGCGGACATAGCGCAGCTCGCGGTCCCAGAAGCCGAGACCGATCGGCGCGCTGCCGTAGAGCGAATCGAGGAGCGCCGAGGTTCTTCGCGCCTCGAGGTACAGCAGCGCGTTCTCGATCGCTGCACCGGCACGGCTCGCCAGGATCTCGGCCGTGCGCAGGTCGTTCTCGTCGTAGCTCCGAGCGCCACCGGCGAAACTGATCACGCCGGTGAGCTGCCCGCGCGAGCTGAGCGGAACGGCCATCGAAGCGCCGTCGCGCAGCGACTCGCCTTCGCGGACGACCCGTTCGGCGAGCTCGGCGCCCGGAGCGGCGGTGCCTGCAGTCGCGGCCCGGCGCAGCCCGGCGCCGTCGAGTACGTCGACGGCGCAACCATCGGCGAGCTCGGTCACGGCGAACTCGGTGATCGCACTCAGGATCCCGTCGTAATCGAGCGTCGTGCCGAGCGCCTCCGCCGCACCCGCAGAGATGCGCTCGCGCTCGGCCAGTGTCCGCTCGGCGGTCACCTCGGTGAAGATGCTGATGACGTACTGCAAGGCGCCGGTCGCGTCACGCACCGGGACGGCGCGAACATTCGAGATCCGGTCCGGCCCCCCGCCCGCCGCGCGGAAACGCACGAGCATCGCCTCCGGGTCGCCGCCGGCGAGCGCTCGACGCGCCGGCAGCTCGGATGGGTCGAGTGGCGAGCCGTCGAGTCGCAGGATCTCGAACCGTTGCACGGCCCGATCGAGGCCCGCGGCCAGGAGGTCGTCCGCAGTGGGATAGCCGGTCAAGCGCGCTGCCTCGTCGTTTGCATAGAGGCGCTCACCGCCGACAGCCGTCACCACGATGCCGTCGTGGAGGTGACGCAGGACCGTCTCCAGCAGCTCACGCGAGGCGGCAAGTGCGGCGGACGTGCTCTCGGCGGTCTGGCTCATCAACCCCTCGTCTCTGCCGCGCTCAACGGGCCCCCGCTCAGGGTACTCCGGTCGCAGCCGGACGGCTACCAGCGCGTTACTGGGTCGGGGTCTGCGCGGCGATGTCGAGCACGAGGATCGCGTCGCCGTCGGGGAGAGGCTCGAAATGGGCTGGGAACGTCGCCTGCGAGGTCAGTGCGTCGATCGCGGCCGCCTCCTTCGGGTCGTTCGCCGTCACGACCGGCGGCGAGGCCAGCGGCAAGGTGTCGCGCAGCGGGCTCTCGAGCTCGGCCTTCAGATCCGACTTGCGCAGGAAGACCGCGCTCGTCCCGCTGTCCTTCACCGGCTGCAGCAGCGACACCACCTGGTCGACGCCCCGCAGGTACTTGAAAGCGTAGAGCGAGAGCTCGAGCGCCTCGCGCCGAAGCGCGCGCTGGCTCTGCGCCGTCGATGATCCTTCGATCGAGCAGTTCGACTGAAGGCCGCAGAACGCGTAGATGAGCGTCTTGTCGGTGCGGAAGAGGCCAATGTATGGGTCGATCTGGCCACCGGCGTTCAGCCGGCGCACGCCGATCGCCTCGAGCTTCAGCCCCTGCACCTGCGGTGAGTGCTCCTGCACCGCAACGAGCTGGGTGCCGTTCGCCGACTTGTAGCCCGACGCGATCCGCAAGCCGATCTCGCGCGCGCCGGGGAGGCCCTGGGCGTCGGGCTTCCAGGTCGACCACGGGACGGCGGCCGAGTGGTTCGGCCGCGTGATCAGGAGGACGAAGCCGCCGATCGAGACCCAGAACGCGAGCGCCAGCACGCCGTAGGCGAGCCGGAAGAGCTGGCGGTGCCGGTCGACCTTGGAGCCTCCTAGAGCTTCGGCCATGCCTCGTCCTTCGTGAGATCGACCTCGGGCAGTGTCAGCTTCTGCGCCTCGAGGAGATGCACGACTTCGTCGCCGTGCAGCTCGCGCCGCTCGACGAGCTTGTCCGCGACGGCGGAGACCGCACCACGGTTTGCCTCGATCAGATGGTGCGCAGCGAGATATGCCTGCCCGAGCAGCTGCTCGACCATCGCGCGCTGGCTCGGATCGGCGAGGACTGCCCCCAGCGGATCGCCGCCCATGCCGCCTGAGCGGGTGCGATTGATGATCTGGGTGCCGATCTTCTGGAACCGCCGCATGACGCGTTCGCGCGTCTGCTCCTCGGTCTCGTCGCCGCAACGCGCGAGCTCGAGGTACTCCGGGGCCATGCCGCACGCGCCGACCATCCACGCCGCGCGGTCGGTCGCCGCCTGCACGTCGCCCCCGACGCCGGTCGAGTTCTCGCCGTAGAAGACCCGTTCGGCGGCCATCGCGCCGAGCGCCCAGATCAGGCGCGCCATCTCCTCGCTCCGCCAGGACGAGAACCGCTCCTCTTTCTGCAGCGCCATGTGGTGGCCGAGCGAGCCGCCGCGGCGGCGGATCGAGAGGCGCGTCGACTCGGCGCCCTTCAGATACGCGTGGGCGGCGATTGCGTGCCCCGCCTCGTGCACGGCAACTGCCCGCGTCTCGTCGGGGACGTACTCGATGTTCACCGCCGTGCCGGACTCGACCGTCGTCATGGCGTCGACGATGTCGTCCCAGTCGAATTCATCCCGCTCGGAGTGATGCGCGATCGTCAGCGCCATCGAGCAGACCTGCTCGATCATCGCCGGCGAGTAGCCCATCGTCATGCGAGAGAGCTCGTCGCGCCGTTGCGGCCGGTCGAGGTCGGACACGTGCGAGACGCGGCTCAGGTAGAGCTCGAAGATGTCCTCGCGATCGCCTTTCGTCGGCGTGCGGAACCACACATGGCGGCCCATCCGCCCGGGCCTCGTCAGGGCGGGGTCGAGTTGCTCGATCGGGACGTTCGTCGCGCCGATGAAGTAGATCTGCTCGCCGCGCGGGCGAGGCGGAGGGAGCCGGAGCGACCGGCCGCGAACGCGGGCCGGAACGACGTAGCTTGCGTCGAGCAGCGTGTTGATGCTCGATGCGAGCACGCGTTTTCCGAGCGGTGGTGCGTCGAGCCCATCCATCACCACCAGGAGCTGGTTCAGCGCCATCCCGCCGCCCGTACCGCCGAACAGGCCGCCGACGCCCGGCACCGCCTGGTTCAGCATCGTCACGAAGCGTGACGGCGGCCGGCGCTCTGGGGCACGGCGCTCGAACTGCTTGTCGCGCCAGGCGCGATTCTCGAGCACAAGGTCTCCCGAGCGCTCGAACGTCGGCTCTTCGAACGGCGTTGTCGCACCACCGCCGAGCGCGCCTCGGCGCATGCCGACCGCGTCGATCTCGTCGATGAAGACGATGCACTGGCCGCCCCATTTCCGCGCGAGGCGCTTCGCCTTGCGCGCGAGATAGCGAACGAGAATCGAGTCGAGCCCGACGAACGTCTGCGCGAAGCCGGAGCCCGGGATGGTCACGAACGGCGAGTTGAACCCGGTTGCGATCGCCTTCGCGAGCATCGTCTTGCCGGTGCCGGGCGCGCCGAGGAAGAGCAGGCCCCGTTCGCGCTTGCCGCCCGCCTGCTCGAACCGCTCGCCGGACTGCCAGAGGGAGACGATGCGCCGGATCTCCTCCTTCGCTTCT
Organism: Gaiellaceae bacterium; assembly: GCA_049288455.1. GTDB lineage: Bacteria > Actinomycetota > Thermoleophilia > Gaiellales > Gaiellaceae > PALSA-600. The sequence continues at coordinate 25,051 of JBAQHS010000038.1, forward strand.
GCCTGGCCGCGAACGTGCTCGAGCTTTACGCCCCATTCGGCGTCACCGGGCTGATAGCCGCGGACCTGCGAGATGCCCATGGCGAGCATCGGGCCCATGAAGATCAGGAAGTTCGCGAGGAAGAAGAGCGGCAGCGTGATGAGCGTGCCGAGGATGTTCGGGTTCGCCGCGAAGCTGAGCGTGTGCCAGATGCCGTGAGCGGTCTCGCCCCAGGAGAGCCCGCGCCCGAAGAAGACGAGGACGAGCCAGAGGAGCGTCACGACGACGAGGCCGAAGCGGACGATCCGCCAGCTGAACCGCCAGAAGGAGGCTCTGCGGCGCGCGACGATGTCCTGCTCGCGGAGCTCGACGCTTTCCTGTCCGAAGAGGCTCGGCGCCTCGATGAAGCGCCGGAAGAGCAGGTCGATGAGCCCGCGGAAGGCCGCGACCTCGAGCACCGTCAGGAGCACGGCGTAGCGAAGGGCAAGCCCCTCGTGGACGTGGAACCAGACGAAGGCCGCCGGCGAGGTCAGGACGGCGACCCCCGTCGCGACACGGGTCAGCGACCGCCACTGCTCGCCGAGGGCGTCGCGCGCGGCATCACGCTCGGTCGTGAGCGGCGTCGCCTCGGCGGTCAGCTCGCTGGCCATCTGAGGAGTAAGACACGAACACGCGGGGCTTGTTCTTGCGTTCATGTTAAGCGCCGATGGCATTTTGGCGTGCGAAAACGGGGCTGCACGGGCGCTCGAGGGCATGCTGCGGCGTTGACACTTGACAGACAGCGAGAGTGATGTCATAGTGATGTCATCATGAATCTGACCATCGTGCTCGACGGCATCCAGGAAGACCTGCAGGGCCTCGCCGACCTCGGCGACGAACGGTCGGCCCAGATCGCCCGCCGCCTCGGCGACGCGCTCGGGTCGAACCTGCGCCTCAAGCTGCTCGACCTGCTCTCGCAGGCCGCGGTCGAGCTCTCGTCCAAGCTCCCCTCCGGCCATGTCGAGGTCCGCCTTGCAGGCCAGGAGCCAGAGCTCGTGTTCGTCGCCGAGACCGGCGCCGAGTCGGCCGGCGCGGGCGAGGAGCTGTCGGCACGCATCAGCCTCCGCCTGCCCGAGTCCCTGAAGACGGCGGTCGAGAAGGCCGCCGCCCGCGAGGGAGTGTCCACCAACGCGTGGCTCGTGCGCTCGATCGCGCGCGCAGCCGAGTCACGCCCGACCCACGTCGGCGGCAAGCGCCTGTCCGGCTACGCCCAGAGCTAACACGCAAGGAGCGTCCACCACATGCAGAAGACATTCGAAGTGACCGGCCCGGTTGAGCTCGATCTCCGGCTCGCACGAGGCGAGATCGAGATCGACCCCACGCTCGACGGCCGGGTCGAGATCGACCTGACCGCGCACGACGACGAGTCGCAGCGGCTCGTCGACGAGGCCCGCGTCGAGCTGCAGGACCATGCGGACCGCCAGCGCGTGATCGTCGACGTGCCTCGGCGCGGCGGCGGCCTCAGCTTCGGGATCGTGTTCGGCCGCAGCGGAATCACGTGCCGCGTCCGCTGCCCCGAAGGCTCGCTCGTGAACGTGAAGAGCAAGTCGGCGGATCTGCTGGCGCGCGGCACGATCGGCGGGCTGAACGTCCAGACTGCGTCTGGCGACGCCGAAGTCGACCGCGTGCGCGGCGGCGTCAATGTGAAGAGCGCGAGTGGCGATGTCCAAGCACGCGAGGTCGGCGGCGGCGCCAGCATCCAGACAGCGTCAGGCGACATCGACATCGAGATCGTGCGAGGCGCGGTCAGCATCGCCACAGCGTCGGGCGATGTGCGCATCGGCGAGGCCTACGACAACGTCAACGCGAACACCGTCAGCGGCGACCAGGACCACGGCGCCGTCATGACCGGGCACCTCGCAGCCCACTCCGTCTCCGGGGACGTGCGGATCGGTGTCCGCCGCGGCTCGCGCGTCTACCTCGACTGCAACACGGTCAGCGGCGACACGAGCTCCGAGCTCGAGCTGACCGACGACGCCGCGACCGGCGACGGCCCGCTCGTCGAGATCCGGGCGAAGACCGTCAGCGGCGACATCAAGATCACCCGCGCGCCCGCGCCAACCGAAGCTCCGTCCGTGACCGATCAGGAGGTGCACGCATGAACCGCCTTTCATGGGACACAACCGCTCCTCGCCGCCCCACCGGCCGGCGCACGAGTCCGCAGCCCCGCGCCGAGGACGCACTCCTCGCCGAGGAAGCCGACTTGATCCGCGTCGCGTGGGACAAGCACCAGCGCATCAGCGGGATCTAGAACGCTGCCGCAGAACGCAGCTGCGCAAAGGTTCGCTTTCGAGCGGGCCTTTTGCGCGTTCGGGCACCCGCCGCTCGCCGCATAGCATCGAGCGGTGCTCGCACTTCAGTCGACCACGACCGCGCCGTACCTCGAACTCGCGGAGGCCGCAGAGCCTGCGCCGCGAAGCGACGAGGCCCTCGTCGCCGTAGGGGCGTTCTCACTGAACCGGGGCGAGGTACTCGACCTGCCGCAGACACCACCGGGGACGGTCGCCGGCTGGGACCTCGCCGGCGTCGTCGAGCGCGCCGCTGCCGACGGCAGCGGGCCGTCGGCCGGAGCCCGCGTCGTCGGCCTCGTCCCCGCCGGTGCCTGGGCGCAGTTCGCCGCGGTGCCGACGGATTCGCTCGCCGTCATTCCCAAGCAGGTGCCCGACGAGCAGGCGGCGACGCTCCCGACGGCCGGATTGACGGCGTTGTGCGCGCTCGAGGCCGCCGGGCTCGTCCTCGGCAAGCGCGTCCTTGTCACCGGCGCGACGGGCGGCGTCGGGCGGATGGCGATTCAGCTCGCCCGCGAGAGCGGCGCGCGGGTGACCGCCCTCGTCCGTGACGCAGCGGCCTCGCAGGAGGCGCTCGAGCGGCTCGGCGCGGCCGAGGTGACCGAGGAGATGTCCGGCGACTTCGACGTCGTCGTCGACGCGGTGGGCGGATCGACGTTCGGTCTCGCGATCGAGCATCTCCGCCCACACGGAGTCCTCGTGAACCTCGCGACGCTGGAGCCGGCAGAAACGGTGAGCTTCCGTGCTGCGCGCTTCGACCGCGCGAAGGGCGCGCGCATCTACACGCTGAACCTGCGCGACGAGCTCGCTGCGGCGGGTCGCACTGCTGAGGGGCTCGAGCGCCTGTGCGCGCTCGTCGTCGCCGGCAGGCTGGACGGGCAGATCGAGCTCGAGGCCTCCTGGCGCGAGCACGAAGCCGCGCTCGCGGCGCTGCTCGAGCGGCGCATCGGCGGCAAGGCCGTGCTGCACGTCGACTGAGCCCCGACGAGGGCGGGCGCGGTCGCGACCGCCCTCGCATCGAGGAGCCATTCAGGCGGCGACGGCGACGGGGTCGGGGCGAACGACGAGCGTGTCTGCGACCTCGAAGACGTCCGTCGCCGGGATGCCGGCCCGCGCCGCATGCTCGTGGATCTTCTCCGGGCTCGACGCCTGGTAGATGCAGAAGGTGCCGAGGCCGCCGTCGGCCTCGTGCACGACGTAGGAGCGAAGCCAGCGGATGTCGGCCGACATCTCCTCGTCACCGACCTGCTTGGAACGGGCCGCTGCTGCCTGCAGCTGCTCCGGGGTACGCCAGCCACTGGGCCGGCGGATCACATAGGTGTTCATGCGAACTCCTTTCTGGGCCAGAACCGGGTTCCGCCCTTTGATGTAGCACGACCGTTCGTGCTAGTTCGTTGTACTATACGACCGATCGTGCTATCTTGTCAAGTGCGATGTCGACCGACACCGATCGCAAGAGCCGCTCGGACGGGGCGCGGAGCCGCCAGACGATCCTGCGCGCCGCCGCCAACCTCGCGACGATCGACGGGCTCGAGGGCATCTCGATCGGCAACCTGGCGGCGCACATCGGCATGTCGAAGAGCGGGCTCTACGCCCACTTCCGCTCGAAGGAGGAGCTGCAGCTCGCAACCGTCGACACGGCCGCGGCGATCTTCGACGCGGAAGTGGTCGCGCCGACCGAAGAGATTGCCGATCCGCTCGAGCAGCTGCGCGCCCTCTGCGACCGCTTCCTCACACACGTCGAGCGCCGCGTTTTCCCCGGCGGCTGCTTCTTCGCCTCGGTGAGTGCGGAGTTCGACATGCACCCCGGGCCGGTCCAGGACAAGATCTCGGCGGCGCAGAAGGAGTGGGCCGAGCGGGTCGAGCAGGTGATTCGCGAGGCCCAGGCGGCCGGCGAGCTCGACACGGCCGAGGATCCGGCGCAGCTCGCGTTCGAGCTCAACGCCTACATGCTGATGGGGAACACGCGCTTCGTCCTCTACGACGACCCGGCCTACCTCCACCAGGCCCGCACGGCCGTAGCCCGGCGGCTCGAGCTCGCAGCGCGCTGAGACGCCTGAACGTGGGCGGAACCCGACAATGCGCAAACCCGGCGAGATGCGGGCTCACGCTCTGATCGTTCTGTAGCACACGTGCTACACTTCATGAGATGGCGCGAGAGATCAGTCAACGAGAGCTCCGGAACGAGAGCGGCGAGATCATGCGCGCGCTCGATCGTGGCGAGATGTTCGTCGTCACCCGTAACGGCGTCCCGGTCGGCGAGCTGACGCCTCTCCGGAAGCGTCAGTTCGTGAGCGCCGACGCAGCGGTCGCCCTCTTCGCGGGCGCTCCGGTCCTCGACAGTGAACGATTCAGAGCCGACGTCGACGCGGTCATCGACCAGCATCCAAAGCCCCGTGGCTGAGGTCTGAGGAGGTGGCCCGTCACCAGCGGGGCCTCATCGACACGTCGGTCGTGATCGACCTCGGACGGCTCGATCCGGCAGATCTGCCCTCGGAGATCGCGGTCTCTGCGGTGACGCTCGCGGAGCTTGCCGCCGGCCCTCATGCGACCGGCGACCCTGAGGAGCGCGCCCGTCGCCAGGACCGGCTCCAACGGACTGAGGCGACGTTCGAGTCGCTGCCGGTCGATGGAGCCGTCGCCCGGGCCTACGGTCGCATCTACGCCGCGGTTGCCGACGCGGGACGCAAAGCGCGCGGTCGGCGCGCCTTCGATGTGCTTATCGCGGCCACCGCGCTCGCAGGCGAGCTCCCGCTCTATACGCGCAACCCGAGCGACTTCCACGAACTCGAAGGCCTTCTCGAAGTCGTTCCCGTTCAAGTGCCATCGTCGTCGGCATAGTCGCCACCGTCTGAGGCGCAATGCTTGAACATGGGCCGTGAAGGGATCGAACCTTCGACCTTGGGATTAAGAGTCCCCTGCTCTACCAGCTGAGCTAACGGCCCGCATGAAGCGCCGCGCATCGTAGCGAGCCATACGCTTAGCCACGTGCGCGTCCTCTCCGTCGTCGGCAACCGCCCCCAGTTCATCAAGTCGGCGCCCACCTCGCTCGCGCTGAAGGAGCGCGGGATCGAGGAGATCGTCCTCCACTCGGGGCAGCACTGGGACCCCGAGATGTCGCAGGTGTTCTTCGACGAGCTCGCGATCCCCGAGCCCGCCTATCGCCTCGATCTCCGCACCGCCGATGCCGCGGCAATGGAGCCGCGGATCCGCGAGGTGATCGCACGCGAGCAGCCGGACTGGGTGCTCGTCTACGGCGACACGTCGACCACGGTCGCCGGCGCACACGCGGCCGGCGAGGTTCCGGTCGCCCACATCGAGGCGGGGCTCCGCAGCTTCGACCTCGGGATGCCGGAAGAGCGAAACCGCATCGAAGTCGACCGGATCGCGGCGCTCCTCCTTGTCCCCGACGTGCGATCGGCCGACCAGTTGCGCTCCGAAGCGGTCGGCGGGCGGATCGAGATCGTCGGCGACGTGATGGCCGACGCGACGCGGATCTTCGCGCCCCTCGCGGTGCAGCGCGGCGCGCCGGTCGAAGGCAGCTACGTCGTCCTGACGATCCACCGCGCTGCGAACACCGAGCCGAAGCGGCTGCAAGAGATCGTCGGCGCGGTGAACGCGTCCGGCCGCAGGTTCGTCTTCCCCGTGCACCCGCGCACGCGGCATGCGCTCGCGACGAGCGGAATCGCACTCGGCGAAGCGGTCGAAGCGATCGAGCCGCTCGGCTATCTCGAGATGCTGGCGCTCGTCTCGGGCGCCGAAGCAGTCGTCACCGACTCCGGCGGGCTGCAGAAGGAGGCGTACTGGCTGAAGGTGCCCTGCGTGACCGTTCGCCCGAGCACGGAATGGGTCGACACGGTCGCCGCCGGCGCCAACATCCTCGTCGAGCCCGCCGGCCTTGCTGACGCGCTCGCCGACGCGCGCTTCCCCGAGGCTGCGCCGCCGCTCTACGGTGACGGCCACGCCGCCGGGCGCATCGCCGCCGCGCTGTACCCTTGACCGCCGTGCCCGAGTCGTCCGTCTACGACGTCGCAGTGATCGGCGCCGGCTACGTCGGCGTCCCGCTGGCGGCAACCTTCGGCGAGGCGGGCCAGCGGGTGCTGCTCGTCGACGTGCAGCCGCACGTCGTCGAGGCGCTGAACCGCGGTGAGAGCCACATCGGCGACGTCAGCAACGAGCGCCTGAAGGCGCTCACCGACAAGGGCTCCGTCGTCGCGACGATGGACTACGAGCTCGTGAAGCAGGCCCACGCCGTGCTGATCGCGCTGCCGACTCCGCTCTCGCAGCAGCGCGAGCCCGACCTGTCGGCGATCGAGGGCGCCGCGCGCAGCCTCGCGACCGTGCTCCAGCGCGGCCAGGTGGTCGTGCTCGAGTCGACGACCTGGCCCGGCACGACGCGCGAGGTGCTGCAACCGATCCTCGAGCAAGGGTCGGGCCTGAAGGCGGGCGAGGACTTCCATCTCGCGATGTCGCCCGAGCGCGTCGACCCGGGCCGCGAGGACTGGACGACGAAGACGACCCCGAAGGTCGTCGGCGGCATCTCGCCCGCCTGCACGACCGCCGCTGCCGACGTCTACCGCGGCGCGATCGACACGGTGCACGAGGTCTCGACGCCCGACGCAGCGGAACTGACGAAGCTGCTCGAGAACATCTACCGCGCCGTCAACATTGCGCTCGTCAACGAGCTGGCGCAGCTGTGCGACCGGATGGAGATCGACGTCTGGGAGGTCGTCGACGCTGCCGCGACGAAGCCGTTCGGATTTGCGTCGTTCAAGCCTGGCCCCGGCCTCGGCGGCCACTGCATCCCGATCGACCCCTTCTACCTCACCTGGAAGGCGCGCGAATTCGACTTCTCGACACGCTTCATCGAGCTCGCAGGCGAGGTCAACAACAACATGCCGTACTTCTGCCGCTCGCTCATCTCGCAGGCGCTGAACCACGGCGCAAAGAAGTCGGTGAGTGGCGCCAGGATCCTGATCATCGGCGTCGCGTACAAGCCCGACATCGGCGACATGCGCGAGACGCCGGCCGAGAAGCTCATCCACCTGCTGAAGACGGCCGGCGCGGACGTCGCGTACCACGATCCTTTCGTCCCCGAGTTCGACGGGATGCGCTCGGCGCCGCTCGCGCCGGAGGACTACGACTGCGTCGCGATCGTGACCAACCATTCCGGCATCGACTACGGCGACGTCGTCAAGCGCGGAAACGTGATCGTCGATTTCCGCAACGCGACCAAGGGCCACGAGATCGACGGCAAGGTCTGGAAGCTTTGACGTCGGTCGGCGTCGTCGGCCTCAACTACTGGGGGCCGAACCTCGTCCGGAACTTCGACGGCCTCGCCGAGCTCACCTGGGTCTGCGACCTCGACCCGGCGCATCTCCAACCGATTGCGGCGCGCTACCCGAACGCTCGGGCGACCGAGAGCTACGACGACCTGCTCGCCGACGACGCGCTCGACGCGATCGTGATCGCGACGCCGGTGCCCACGCACTTCGCGCTTGCGAAACAGGCGCTCGAGGCCGGCAAGCACGTCTTCGTCGAGAAGCCGCCTGCGATGCACGCCGCCGAGATGGACGAGCTCGTGCGCATCGCCGAGGAGCGCGACCTCGTGCTCATGCCCGGCCATCTCCTGCTCTACCACCCGGCCGTGCTGAAGCTGAAGACGCTGATCGACACGGGTGAGGTCGGCGACGTGCTCTGCGTCTACGGCAACCGGGTCAACCTCGGCATCGTCCGCACGAACGAGAACGCCCTCTGGTCACTCGGCGTGCACGACCTCTCGGTGATCCTCTACCTCGTCGACGAGGATCCGGAGCTCGCGACCGCGCAGGGGAGCGCCTCGATCACCAAGGGCGTCGAGGACGTCGTCTTCTGCTTCCTGCGCTTCCCGAGCGGGAAGATCGCCCACATGCACCTGTCGTGGCTCGACCCACACAAGATGCGGAAGATGACGGTCGTCGGCAGCGAGAAGATGGTCGTGTTCGACGACATGGAGCCCGAGCGGAAGGTGACTGTGTACGAGAAGAGCGCCGGCAGCGCCGGCGAGCTTCATTCCGGCGACATCCACATCCCGAAGATCTCGACGGCGGAGCCGCTGCGGCTCGAGTGCACCTACTTCCTCGAGCTGATCGACGGCAAGCATGACCGCGGCAAGGTCGCACGCGACGGCGCACGGGTCGTTCGTGCGCTCGAGATGCTCACGGAGTCGCTCGGTGAGCGCTGACGTACACCCGACCGCGATCGTCTACGAGGGCACGATCCTCGGCGAGGGTGCGCGCGTGCTCGAGTACGCCGTCGTCGGCAAGCAGCCCACGCTCGGCGCAGCCTCGACCGCCAAGCGTGACCCGCTTCCCCCCGCACGGATCGGCGCGGGAACCGTCGTCTCGACCGGCGCGATCGTCTTCGCAGGCTCCACCGTCGGAGCGAGCTGCATCGTCGGCGACCAGTCGTGCATCCGCGAGCGGGTCGACCTGGCCGACGACTGCATCCTGGGGCGCGGCTCGCTGATCGAGAACGACACGACCGTCGGCGCCGGCACGCGCATCCAGGCCGGCGCGTACATCACCGCGTATTCGACGCTCGAGGAGGACGTGTTCATCGCGCCGTGCGTCGTGACGACGAACGACAACTTCATGGGCCGGACCGAGCAGCGCAGGGCACTGATGAAGGGCCCGACGATCCGCCGCGGTGCGCGCGTCGGCGGCGGGGCAATCCTCTGTCCCGGCATCGAGATCGGCGAGGAGGCGTTCGTCGGCGCAGGCGCGGTCGTCACGAGAGACGTCCCCCCGCGCGCGCTTGTCGTCGGCTCGCCCGCGCGGGTCCTGCGCGAGGTCGACCCCGCCGAGCTCCGCGCGAACGGCGGCTAACCGCGCGCGAGCGAGAGCTTGTACGCGACCGGAAGAGCCGTGTTCTTCTGCACGAGCTTGAGCTCGAGGTAATACGTCCCCGTCCTCCGTGCGCGGTAGGCGAGACGCGCCTGGCTGCCGACGAGCTTCGACCGCGCGAGCCGCGGCTCTTGCGCGTCGAGGCCCTCGACACGCTCGGTGCCCGGTGCCCAGAGCTCCATTCGCACCGCATTCCCTGTTGCCGGCGTGACGCGAGCAAAGAGGCGGCGTCCCTTGTCGAGGTGGACGCGATAGACGTCGATGTTGTCGTCCCAGTAGTCGAGGGTCGCCTCGATCGTGCGCGGCAGTGGCGGGAGCGCGTGCGCCCACGGGCCGGCGTCGTCGTTCGGCTCGTAGTGATCCGCGGGCGGCAATGCAGCCGTCGTGAGCTCGACGAGCGCGGCGTTCACGTCGAGCGTTCCCCAACCGGTGAAGCGATCGCGGCCCGGGACGCACGACGCGCAGCCGGTGGCGGGCGTTGCATCATCGGCGCTCCGCTCGAGCAGCCAGGCGACCTGGTCCGGGCGGAGGGCGGGGTTCTCGCCGAGCAGGAGCGCTGCGGCAGCCGAGACCTGCGGGGCCGCGAACGACGTGCCGATCGCCTCGCGGAACTCGAACGGCCCGCAATCGGAGTAGGGATGATCGGGGCACCCCGGCCGCGAGGCGTCGACCAGGTTCTGCGGGATCGTCGAGAACATCGCGTCTCCCGGCGCTGCGATGTCGTTGTAGACGGTGTCCCGGTTGGAATAGTCGGGGACCGAGCCGGTCTGGCGGATCGCGCTGACACCGATCACGTGCGGCAACGCTGACGGGTAGTGCGCGAAGTTCCACGGCATCGCGGGCGACTGCGGCCCGTTCCCGACCGCGGCGACGATCACGGCGCCCTTCGAGTACGCATATTCGATCGCCGCCTGCTCGAGCGGCGAATAGGTGTCGAGGCTCGGGTCGAGCGGATCGCGCACCCCGCCGAGGCTCAGGTTGATCACGCGCGCGCCGTTGTCGACCGCCCAGTGGATGGCGGCGACCTCGCCACGAAGCGAGACGTTGCCGTCGGCGCCGACGACCTTCGCGATCATCAACTGGGCGTTGAAGGCGAGCCCAGCAATGCCTTCGCTGTTGAACGGGTTCGCGCCGATCTCGCCGGCAACGAACGTCCCGTGTCCCTGGTCGTCGTGGAACGGCGATCCACCGACGAACGAGCGGGCGGCGACGACACGGCCGGCGAACTCCGGATGCGAGCCGTCGATCCCGGAGTCGATCACGGCGACCTTCACCGGCGCGAGCTTCGGCGGTGCCGACCAGTACGTCCACGCTTGATCCTGCTCGAGGTACCACTCCTTCGCCGCAAGCGGCTCGAGATTGTCGAACGCGAGCGCCACTGCTGGTACCGCGAGCGTCGCCGCCGAGGCGACCAGCGCGAGCGCGAGCCGCCGGCTCACTGGACGAGCAGCGTCGGCGACACGCCGGGGACGAGACCGTGGCCCGGCGCGCAGCGGATGCGGTAGCTGCCGGGCTGCAACGGCCCGGTGAAGCTCCAGGCCCCAGTGGAGTCGGTGACGGTGCTCGAGACCGGCGCCCAGGAAGTACCCGCTTGTTGCTGCAGTTGCACCGTAGCCCCTGCGACGGCCGGTGAGACCGTCCCCTGCGACCCCGCCGCCACGAGCTGCGCGGTGATGCGCGGCGCGACGGCAATCCGGGAAAGCCCGGCCCGCACCGACTGCCACGCGAGCCGGTACTGCGTCGTCGTGGACGGCCGCACGATCGCGGAGAACGCGCCGTCCGCGCCGAGGATCAACTCGCCCGCCGGCGCCCAATCCGCGGCTCCGGTCGCCTTTGCTTCCAGCGACGCGGTATCGGCGCCCTCCGCCGAACCACTCAGCGAGACGGCGCCGCCGTAGGTCATCGTCTTCGTCACCGGCTGCAGCCGCAGCAGTGCGGGCGTGAACCAGGTCGAGCGAAGCTCGAGCTGGCCGCGCAACTGCGAGCCGGTCAACGTCGCCTGCGACTCGTCGCTCGAGACGACCGTCACCGTCTTCACGCGTCCGTCGGTGCCGTTCGCCACCTGCAGTGCGGCGATGGGTGCCGAGAGCTTCAACTGCTTCTCGACCTTGGCTGCGTCGAACAGCACAGGGCCCCACGCGTGGTAGGGCGAGAGCGTGTCGTACGGGTCGGCGACCGGAACGAGGTAGGGAACGGCGCCGCCCGTTGCGTCGGCGGCCGAGGCCGTGCGGCCGCCGGAGGTGGAGAAGAAGAGCGTGTCCGCGACCTTGCCGTTGTAGAGGATGACCTGTCCCTTCGTCGCGTCGACCGCATCGCTCGCCGCTCCAGCCTCGGCGTCGAGCCCGCCGTAGACCTGGCTGCGCGTATCGCCGTAGAGATCGAAGCCGCGGCCCTTCGTGAGGTTCGCAAGCGCGTAGGACCGTGCGGCGACCGCCTGCGCCTTCAGCGCTTCCGCAGGCCAGCCGGACGGCATCTCCGACGGAACGACGCCCTTCAGATACGCCTCGAGCCCGACCGTGTCGACGACCTGCAGCTGCTTGCCGTCGGTCGAGACGACGATCTTCCCGCGGTAGGGCCTGCCGTCGACGACGAGCGGCTGCTTGCCGACGAAGGTGAACGGCGGCTGCAACGCCGGCTGGCCGGCGACCGCGAGCTTCGGCTTCAGGTTCAGGATGCCCGGCGCGAGCGCGACCTTGGTGCCCGCGGCGTCCGTGACGCTCCAGGCGACGATCGAGTTCAGCGACGTCTTCTTCTCGGTCCCGAGCAGCACGCGCACCGTCGCCAGCTTGGCGGCGCCGAGTGTCGTGCCTGAGTAGTAGTGGGCGAGGATCCGGTCGTAGCTCCACCCGTGGTTCGCATAGCCGTAGGCGCCGAACTGGCTGAGGCCGAGCCCGTGCCCCCAGCCGTGACCGCTGATCGCGAGCACGCCCGGAGCGGTGCTCGTCAGCACGGTCGGAGTCGTCGTGGAACTGGTGGTCGTCCCGGTCGTCATGCCGGCCGGCGACTGCCCGGCCGCGAGGAGCGCGGCGGCAAGGCCGCATGCAAGCACCACAGCGAGGCCGCCGAGCCGCACAACCATGCGCATTGCCTGCATGGAAATCACCGTAGCCGAGCTTCCCGCAGCCCCTTGGCCACCTTTACCGAACGTTTCCATAGAGACTCGACAGGCAACCTTCTTCGTTGCTCGCCCAGGCATGCCTGCCCCGACCGACATCCTCCCGCCCCGTTACCGCGACGCCCGCCCGATCGGGCGCGGCGGCATGGGCGAGATCTTCTGCGCCACCGACAGCGAGCTCGGGCGCGAGGTCGCGCTGAAGGTGCTCGCGGCCCGCTACGCCGAGAACAAGCCGTTACGAGCGCGCTTCGAACGCGAGGCACTCGCAGCCGCGCGCCTCTCGGGGACACCCCACATCGTCACCATCTTCGACGTCACCGAGCACGCCGGCCGCCCGATCATCGTCATGGAGTACCTGTCGGGGGGCTCGCTGGAGGCGCAGATCGCGGGCACGCCTTGCCCACCTGCTCAGGCACTGCGCTGGCTCGGCGAGGCCGCCGGCGCTCTCGACGCGGCGCACGCCGCGGGCGTCGTGCACCGCGATGTGAAGCCGGCAAACCTGCTGCTCGATGGGCGAGGCTCACTCCATGTCGCCGACTTCGGCGTCGCGAGCGCGGCCGGACTCGATTCCTTCACGCAGACGGGGACGATTCTCGGCACGGCGGGCTATCTCTCCCCGGAGCAGGCACAGGGCCAGCGTGTAGGAGCGGCGAGCGACCGCTACTCCCTCGCAGTCGTCGCGTGGGAGCTGCTCACGGGCCGACGCCCGTTTGCCGCCGACTCGCCGACGACCGAGGCGCTCGCGCACGTCAACGCGCCGGTGCCCTCACCGTCGCAAGCGAACCGGGCGCTGCCGCACCAACTCGACCCGATCTTCGAACGCGCGCTCGCGAAGGACCCGGGCGCGCGATATGCGACTGCCGCCGAGTTCGTCGGCGACCTGCGCCGTGCACTCGACGACGCGGCAGGCGACACATGGATCGAGCCCCCGCGCGTTGCCACCGCGGCGACGCGCGTCACGCCGGCAGGCGCGCGCACGAACGGACGCCGGTGGCTACTCGCCGCGATCGCCGCGATCCTGCTCGCTGCCGGGGCCGCAGCTGCACTGCTGGCGTTTCGCTCGGACGGCAAAACGGCGCCCGAGCTGCGCACGGTCGTGCACACGGTCACGACGCCCGGTCGAACGGTGCGCGAGACGGTCACGACCGCGCCGGCGACGACAGCGCTCTCCACGACCGCCGCAAGCTCGGGCGACGGGGCAGCGCTGAACAACGCCGGCTTCACCAAGATGCAGGCGGGCGACTTCAATGGTGCGCTGCCACTACTCGACCAGGCCGTGCAGAAGCTCGACGGCAGCGGCTCCCTCGACGAGGCGTACGCCAAGTACAACCTCGCGTTCACGCGCTACACCCTGGGCGACTGCACCGACGTCCTGTCACTGCTCGACGACGCGCAGGCGATCGAGGGGAAGCGCAAGGAGATCGATCGGCTGCGCAAGCAGGCCGAGCACAAGTGCTAGCGCTCGACGATCAACCGACCGCTTCGCCGAGGCGTGCGGCGTACTGCTCTGCGTAGTAGCGCTTGTAGTCGCCTGAACGGATCGGCTCCCACCAGTCGCGGTTGGAGCGATACCACTCGACGGTCTCCTCGAGCCCGCCGGCATCGAACGAGTGCTGCGGCGCCCAGCCGAGGTTGCGCAGCTTCGTCGAATCGACGGAATAGCGACGATCGTGGCCCGGACGGTCGGCGACGTGCCGCACGAGGTCGGGACTTGCGCCGGTGAGCGTGAGGATGCGGCGCACGACCTCCATGTTCTGCCGTTCTTGGCCGCCGACGTTGTAGACGTTGCCGCGCTCGCCCTTGCGAAGCGCAATCTCGATCGCCGCGCAATGGTCGGCGACGTGCAGCCACTCCCGGCTCTGCTTGCCATCGCCGTACACCGGGAGCTGCTCACCCTCGAACGCGTTCGTGATGAAGAGCGGCAAGAACTTCTCGGGATACTGACGCGGGCCGTAGGTGTTCGCGCCGCGCGTGACGAGCGCATCGACGCCGTAGGTGCGCACATAGGCGAGCACCTGTAGGTCGCCGCCGGCCTTCGACGCCGAGTACGGGCTCGACGCGCGAATGGGCGCATCCTCCATGCATGGGTCAGCATCCGCGGGGATATCGCCGTATACCTCGTCGGTGGACACCTGGAGATGCCGGAGGCCGTGTTGGCGCGCGTGGTCGAGCAGCACCTGCGTGCCGAGCACGTCAGTGAGGATGAACTCGGCCGGTCCCATGATCGACCGGTCGACGTGCGTCTCGGCCGCGAAATTGACGATCGCGTCGCACCCCGCGGCCGCCCGAGCAACAACGTCGGGATCGGCGATGTCGCCCTGGTGGAACTCGTGCTCGACCGCCTCGAGGTTCGCGCGGTTCCCGGCATAGGTGAGCTTGTCGAGCACCACCACCTCGTCGCCGGCCTCCGCAAGGCGGCGAGCGAACTGCGAGCCGATGAAGCCCGCGCCACCGGTCACGAGCACGCGCATGGGCGACAGGCTACCGTCCGGTCGTGTCGAGAAGGCGCTGGACCACGCTTGCGGTCGTCGTCGCATGCGCTTCGCTCTTCACCTGGGAGTGGGCGGCTGCTCCCCGCGTCCACGCCTCACCGGACGTGCTGCGACAGCTTCGAGCCGTTCACGGCGGCCTCTACCTCGGCCAGGCCTTCGAAGGGCTCCCGCTGCGCACCGTGCGGCCGTTTCTCTACAGCGACTGCCTGCCAGGCAAGCCGCACGTCATCCCCTGCACCTGGGTCCGGGTCGACCACGGTCGAGTCTCCGGCAGCGATCCTGTGCAAGTGCGGCGGGCGGTCAGGAAGCTGCGCCGAGTCGGCTGAGGCACTCACGCAGCCCCTCGCGCCAGTGCGGAAGCTCCGGCGCGCCGCGCTCGCTGCGCAGAACGGAATACGAGGGGCGTTGCGCGCGCGCTCCGAACTCGGCGGTCGTGATGCGACGCACGCGCGTCGTGAGCCCGGCGCCTTCGAAGATCGCCTCCGCGAACTCGGCCCAGCTGCAGTCCCCTGCCCCGGCGACGTGGTAGACGCCGTAGGGAAGCTCCATGACACGCCTCGTCGCGGCGGCGAGGTGCCCGACGTAGGTGGGTGAG
The DNA here is from genome assembly GCA_049288455.1 of Gaiellaceae bacterium. Classification (GTDB taxonomy): domain Bacteria; phylum Actinomycetota; class Thermoleophilia; order Gaiellales; family Gaiellaceae; genus PALSA-600. Next base: position 40,443 of record JBAQHS010000038.1, read on the forward strand.
CCGCGCTGGTCGTCGACCACGGCCACCTCGTCGCGACCTGCCCCGAGGCGCAGCATCGTGCGCACGAAGTTCGAGGACGTCGGGCCGAAGAGCCACGAGCTTCGTATCACCCACGCTTCGTCGCCCGCTGCCGCCTCGCCGTGCAGCTTCGTCCGCGCGTACGCGCCGAGCGGCCCCGGTGCGTCCGACTCGACGTACGGCGTTCGCTTGGTGCCGTCGAAGACGTAGTCGGTCGACCAGACGACGAGCGGCGCTCCGAGGGCCGCGGCGTTGAGCACGCCGCCGACGTTCACCGCGGCCGCACTCTGTGGGTCTTCCTCCGCGCCGTCGACGTCGGTCCACGCTGCAGCGTGCAGCACGACGCTCGCCCCGTCGAGCCCGGCCGGCGCCGGATGCGTGACGTCCCAGTCCGCACGGGTCAGGGCGCGTGCCTCCGGGAACTCCTCGTGGAGCGCGTGCCCGAGTTGCCCGGCGGCACCGGTGATGAGGGTTGTGCCGGTCAGGAGACCGCGCGCAGATCGCGCTCCGAGAGAATCGGCGAGCGCGTGCTCCAGAGATCGACGACGCGCGGGTCGTTCCACGGCACGCTGTGCTCGTCGGGGCTCGCGGGGTCGTACTCCTCGGTGACGAAGTAACAGAAGAGACAGTCGGTCAGCGCCTCGTACCCGTGCGCATGGCGGCCGGGGACATAGATCGCAACGGGGTTGTCGTCGCCGATGTCCTCGGTGAACGTCTCGCCTGTCTCGCGGTCGAGCACGACCACGCGCACCATGCCTTGCAGGCAGAGGAAGAGGTCGTCCTGGCCGCGCTCGTGGTAGTGGAGCGCGCGGATCACGCCCTGGCGCGAGCGGGCGAGGTTCGCCTGCCGAACCGGCTTGGGCAGATCACTTGCACGCATCAGCTCCGAGAACCAGCCGCGCTCGTCCTCGTGGCGCTCGAGCGGGAAGCGCGAGACGATCACTTGTTGGCGCCGGTGGCATCGATCAGCCGGCCGACGTCTGCCAGATCGCCCCAGTGCTTGCCGCCGTCGTGCCACCACCCCTCGACCGGGCGCACCACGAGGTCCCCCCGCTGCGCGTAGACGCGGTTCACGTCGGTGATCTCGAGCTCGCCCCGGTTCGACGGAGCAAGCCCGTCGATGATCTCGTAGACGTCCGGCGGATAACAGTAGAGGCCGACCACCGCGTCGTTGGACGGCGGGGCGTCGTAGCGCATGTCGACGCGTCCGGCCTTTTCCACGATGTCCGCGACCTTGCCATCGTCGTCGTAGGCGATCACCCCGAAGTTCTCAGGGTCGGGCACGTTCTTCACGAACACCATCGCACCGTCGTGCCACGCTGCGATCTCCTCGGCATGGCTGCGCTCGAAGATGTTGTCGCCGAGGCAGACGACGAGCTGCTCGCCCGCCGCGAACTCGCGAGCCATCCCGACGACCTGCGCGATCCCACCCGCCTCGGTCTGCACCTTGTACGAAAGGTCGAGGTCGAAGAGGAGCTCATCGCCGGAGCGCGCCCGCACCCGCCCGTTACCGAGCAGGTCGATGAACTGGCCCGCGTGCTGCTGGCCCGTCACGATCAGCACCTCGCGCACCCCGGCTCGCTGCAGCAGTTGCAACGGGTAGTAGACCATCGGCCAGCGCCCGACCGGCAGCAGATGCTTGTTGGTGACGCGCGTCAGCTCCTCGAGGCGCGTCGCGTTGCCGCCGGCTGCGATCAGGCCCTTCATGCGGGCGATGCTACAGCGGCCTCGGCGTCGTGTCCGCGCGCAGCGATGAGCCCGGTGATGCCGGCGAGCACGCCGACGGCGGCGACGCACATCCACATCGTCGCGTCCCCGTAGGCGTTCCGCACCTCCAGGCCGAGGAACGGCGTCAGCGCCCAGCCGACCGACCAGGTCCCACCGAACGCACCCATGTACGCGCCGCGAATATCCGCGGGCGCGAGCGCCGCGACCACGGCCTGCGACGTCGGTACCCAGAGCATCTCGCCGGTGACGAAGAGCACGATCACGAGGGCTATCACCGGCACCGATCCGTTCACGTTCAGGAGCAGGAACGGGACACCCATCAGCGGCATCGCGATCCCGAGTTTCAACGACGCGGGAATTGACGCCGTCCAGCGCGTCAACCGCAACTGGAACACGGTGACCGCGAGCGGATTCAGGATCATCAGCACGCCCCACGCCGCCGGCGCAAGGTGGTGCGTCGTCGTGACCGAGATCGGCAAGAGCGTCTCCGTTGCGATGTAGGTCATCGTCGCGAGCATCGAGGCGACCATGAAGAGCAGGAAGGGTGAGTCGCGAATGATCACGCCGAACGAGCCGCGCTGCGGCGGGCCCTCGGGTGCGTACGCGCCGCCGCGCGGGATGTAGCGAAGTGCGATCCCGAATCCCGCGAGCGAGAGGACGAGCGTGCCCAGCCAAAGGTGGTTCCAGTTTCCCGCGATCAGCAGCAGCCCACCGAGCGGCGGGCCGATCGTGACGCCGAGGTTCGACGCGACCCGCACCGATGCGTACGCGACCTCCTGACGCTCCGGCGCGACGAGATCGGCGACCATCGCCTGGTCGGCGGCGCCACCGAGCGAGCCGAACACGGGCAGCAGCACGAGCAGCGCGAGGCCGGCGTCGACATGCGTGCCGACGCCGATCAGGAGCAGCGGCACGACCGCCTGGAAACCCCAGCCGGCGAGGATCATCGGCCGGCGCCCGACCCGGTCCGACCAGTGTCCCGCCGCATAGCCCATGACACCCGCCAGTACGGCCCCGATCAGATAGGCGAAGGCGAGCCGCGACTGCGGCGCGTGCAGGTGCTTGATCGCCCAGATCCCCATGAACGGGTAGGCCGACGAGCCGGCGATCGAGCCGACGAGGCTGACGGCGAGCACCGGCCGCAGCGCGGGGTCGACATCGCCGCCCCAGACGAGGCGAAAGAGGCGTCCGAGCGCCTTCACGCCGCAAGCCCCAGGCGCGTCACGAGCCAGAACGACGCCTCGACGGCCGGGCCGATCAGGAGCGCGAAGACGAGTGTCCCGATGCCGACGGTCCCGCCGAGAATCACCCCGGCGACGAGTGCCGAGCCTTCGAGCGCGGCGCGAACGGCGCCGATCCGGACGCCGGAACGCAGTGAGCCGACGAGCATCAGCGAATCACGCGGCCCGGCGCCGAGTGCCGCGCCGATGTAGAACGCCGAGCCGATCCCGAAGAGGACGAGCCCGAACGCGAGCAGGGCCGCACGAGCGAGCAGGGGCCACGACGCCAGGTCCTGGACGAGCTCGAGCGGCTGCACGAGGACGACAAAGAGGCCGATCAGGGCCGCGTTCGCGACGGTCCCGACACCGGGCCGCGAGCCGAGCGACCAGGCGACGAAGAGGATCACGATCGCGACCAACTCGTTCGCGACCCCGAACGAGAGCGGCGTGTGCTTGGCGATTCCCTGGTGCAGCACATCCCAGGGCGGTAACCCGAGGTGCGATTCGAGAAACGCGATGATCCCGCATGCGCACAGGAAGAGGCCGCAGACGAGCCAGGCCGCACGCGCGACCCACCCGCCGCGCAAGACGGGCGCCGCGTGCATGCCTGCACGCTACTTGAGGCTTGCTGGTCTCTACACGGCGACGCGCTGGCGCCGGCCGAGCATCAAGCCGAGCACAAGCAACAGAAGGCCGGTGACCGTGAAGACGAGCGGCGGCACCCAGCCCCGCGACGAATGTCCCGTCTCGCCGAGGATCGGCACCGTCACCGACGTCCACTTGAGCGTGAAGTGCACCGAGGCGATCAGCAGCCCGACCGTTCCGAGCACGGCCCAGCTCGAGCGGCCGAGCGCTCCGGCAATACGGATGTAGAGGATCGCGGCGAGCACCACGAGGATCCACTCGAACGTGCCGGAATGCCAGAAGTGCAACAGCGAGCCGCCGATCGTGAGCCCCGCGCCGACGTGGAGCCAGAACCCGTAGGGCCGGCGCGCCCCCGCATCGAGCCCGAGCGCCCAGGCGAAGAAGGCGAGGCCGACGAACAGTGTCACGATCGCCGACCAGTCGCCGCCGCCCGAGAGCACGTCGGTGACAAACAGCCATGCAAGCAGCACCACGGGCAGCATCAGCAGCGGGTGACGGAAGACGCGCAGAGCCGCGACAGCAGCCGCGAGCGTCAGGAGCTCGACGCCGAGCTGCCCCGCGTGGAAGCCCGCGAAGGTCGACGACGATCCCTGGTGCCCGAGCCAGCCGAACCAGGTGAAGAGCGCCGCCGCGAAGGCGGCAAACCCGATCACCGCGGTGAACGCGAACACGCCGGCCGCGACGCGGTGCCCCCGCTGCAGGAGCACGTATCCGAGGCCCTCGAGGAGCACGTAGACGACGAGCGCCCAGAACGCATACGCCGCAGCGCCGTGGCGAGCGGAGAGGTAGCCGAGCCAGCTCCCGGCGGCGCCGAGCGTCGTGAATCCGCCTGCGTAGACAAGGAAGGCGAAGCTCGACCAGCGAGGTACGACGATCTCCACGGATCGATCTTCGGTCAACCGTCGGACGTGGCGACCTCGAGGATCGCCGGCCGAGGCCTTAGAAGCTCTGAATCCGGAGCGGCGGGGTACCGTTCACGCTGAAATGGCCCGCCGCGACGTCGACAAGCTGCAGGAGGAGATCGAGGAGCTCTTTGCGGATCTCTGGCAGGTGCCACGCTTCTCGGGGCTCCGCCACGGCTTCCGGCCCAACCTCGACTGCTTCCACACCGACGACCCGCATGCGCTGACCGTGGTGGTCGAACTCCCGGGCGTCGCGCCGGAGAGTGTGCGGGTCGTCGTCGGCGAGCGCGTGATCGCGATCGCCGGTGAGCGGAAGCGGCCGAAGGTGCCGGGTCGCGTTTATCAGCAGATGGAGATCGAGTACGGGGCGTTCGAACGGCAGGTGCGGCTGGTCGAGGACGTCGACCCCGAGCGGGCCCGAGCGCGCTTCGAAGGCGGCGTGCTGACGATCGAGCTCCCGGTCGTCGACGAGCCCTTGACGGGCGGCCGGATCGCAATCGTCGTGGAGCGCGCATGAGCGACGTGTCCTTCGACACTCCCGAGTTGCATGAGCAGCAGCTCGAGTTCCCAGCCGCGCTACCCGTGCTCCCGCTGAAGGAGACGGTGGTCTTTCCGCAGTCGATGTCGCCGCTTGCGATCGGCCAGGAACGGTCGGTCCGGCTGATCGACGACGTTGTCGCGGGCGACCGCCTGCTCGCCCTCGTCGCGACGCGCGACGGTTCGATCGAGTCGCCCGGCTGGAACGACATTTACGCCGTGGGAACGGTCGCGCTCGTCCACAAGATGATCAAGGTGCCCGACGGGACCTTGCGCATCCTCGTGCAGGGGCTCGAGCGCGTGCACCTCCTGAACCGCCTCGACACCGACCCATACCTCCTGGGGGAATTCGAGGCACTGCCCGACCTCCTGCTCGAGACACCCGAGGTCGAGGCGCTGACGCGGAACGTGCAAGGCCTCTTCGGGCGGATCATCGGCCTCGCTCCCTACCTACCGGAGGAGCTTCAGCTCGCAGCGGCGAATGTCGACGACCCGAGCGCCCTCTGCCACCTCGTCGCCTCGACACTGCGCACGATCAAGACCGAGGAGCGCCAGGAGATCCTGGAGGAGATCGACGTCGAGCAGCGGCTGCGGATTGTCTCGGCGATCCTGAATCGCGAGCTCGAGGTGTTCGAGCTCGGCTCGAAGATCCAGTCGCAGGTGCAGTCCGAGATGGAGAAGGGACAGCGCGAGTATTTCCTGCGCCAGCAGCTGAAGGCGATCCAGCAGGAGCTCGGCGAGGACGACCCGGAACAGGCGGAGATCGCGGAGCTCCGCGGACGGGTCGATGCGCTCGGCGAGCTGCCCGAGGAGGTGCGCAAGGCCGTCGACCGCGAGCTCGGCCGCCTCGAGAAGCTCCCGTCCGCCGCTGCCGAGTACGGCGTCATCCGCACCTACCTCGAATGGATCATCACGCTGCCGTGGGCGTCGTTCACCGAGGACAACCTCGATCTCGAGCACGCACGCGAAGTGCTCGACGCCGATCACTTCGATCTCGAGAAGGTGAAGGACCGGATCATCGAGTACCTCGCGGTCGCGAAGCTGCGCAAGGAGATCTCCGGGCAGATCCTCTGCTTCGCGGGGCCGCCCGGGGTCGGCAAGACGTCGCTCGGACATTCGATCGCAAACGCGCTGGGACGGAAGTTCGTGCGGCTCTCGGTAGGCGGCGTGCACGACGAGTCGGAGATCCGCGGTCATCGCCGCACCTACATCGGCGCGATGCCGGGCTCGATCATCCGCTCGCTTCGCGACGCCGAGTCAGCGAACCCGCTCGTGCTGATCGACGAGATCGACAAGCTGGGCAGCGACTGGCGCGGCGACCCGGCCAGCGCAATGCTCGAGGTGCTCGACCCGGAGCAGAACTCGACGTTCCGCGACCACTATCTCGATCTGCCGTTCGACCTCTCGAAGACCCTCTTCATCTGCACGGCGAACACGCTCGACACGATCCCCGGGCCACTGCTCGACCGGATGGACGTGATCCAGCTCTCCGGCTACACCGAAGACGAGAAGCTCGGCATCGCCAAGCGCTACCTGCTGCCGAAGCAGATCCGCCAGCACGGCCTGCGCAAGTCACAGCTCTCGCTCTCCGACACGATGCTGCGCGCGGTGATCCGCGAGTACACCCGGGAGGCGGGCGTCCGCAATTTGGAGCGCCGGCTCGCGGATATCTGCCGCAAGGCGGCGACCCGGGTTGCGAAAGGCAACGCGAGCAAGCCGCGCGTCGACGACAAGCTTCTGCGCGAGTGGCTGGGTGCGCGGCGCTTCTCCGGCGAGGTCCGCAAGCGCACATCGGTGCCCGGTGTCGCGACGGGGCTCGCCTACACGGCCGCGGGCGGTGACGTCCTCTTCATCGAGGCGGCCGCCTATCCCGGCAAGGGGCGGCTCACCGTCACCGGGCAACTGGGCGACGTGATGCAGGAGTCGGCGCAGACCGCACATTCGTGGGTCCGCTCACACGCCGACGAGGTCGGGCTTTCCGAGAACTGGTTCGAAGAGCACGACGTGCATGTCCACGTTCCCGCCGGGGCCGTGCCCAAGGACGGCCCGTCCGCCGGCGTGACGATGGCGACGGCGATCGCGTCGCTCGTCCTCGGCGAGCCCGTAGCGCCAGACGTCGGGATGACCGGAGAGATCACGCTGTCGGGGCAGGTGCTGCCCATCGGCGGACTGCGCGAGAAGTCGCTCGCTGCACAGCGCGCCGGCCTGAAGCGCATCATCTTCCCGCGCGAGAACGAGCCCGACCTCGACGAGTTGCCGCCGGAGACGCGCAAGGCGCTCGAGTTCATCCCGGCGGACACGATCGAAGACGTCTTCGCAAACGCGTTCACCGCCGGCAAGAGCCGTTCGGCGTCGAGGCGCCCGCAGGCGGTCGAGCGGGCCGCGGCACAGCCGCGCTAGAGAGCTACTCGAGCACGAGGCCCGAGATGAGCTGCTTGCACGCGCTGTTGGAGCTCGACGTGTTGCGGCGACAGAGCAACTGCACTTCGTGCATCCCGCGCAAGACGAACGTGTACTCCTCGACGTGACCGTCGACCTGCACCTCGTAGCTGTGCGAGCGAATGCCGCCGGCCGTGACGGTCTTCGTGCTCGCGACGGTGCCGTGCACCTGGCTTGCGACCTGGCCCATGCGGGCCTTCAGCTCGGTCGCGACGCGGTCGAACAATGCGTCGGAGTAGGGCTTCAGGAGTGGGAAGGTCGCGACCTGGACGCGCTCCGAGCCGTGGGTCGCAGACACCTGCCTCGGCGCACGCACGATCTTCCAGCCGGCCGGCGCCTGAAAGCGAAAGCCAGGGCCGCGGACGAGTTGCGCCTTGGGCGCGCTCGACCCCCCGCAGCCTGAGAGAATCACGAGGGCCACGACGATCGACAGTTTGCGCCCGAAGTGGCGGGGTATCAGGCGCGAGGTAACGAGGCGAAAGGATTTGGGAAGCATGGCCAACACAAAGGACAAGGTCTACGACGCGGCGGGGAACGTCAAACCCTACGTCGAGCGCGCGATGAGTGACGACAAGCTTCGCGAGGACGTGATGAGCGCCTTCGCCACCGCGAAGGAGCTGTACACCGAGCTCGTCGGAGGTCGAGGTGCGGTCACGCTTGCGACGCGGGTCGCGACTGACGAAGAAGTGCGCGACAAGCTCAGGGACGCCATCGACGATCTCCGCAACGCGGCCGACCGTCTACAAGGCAAGAAGGATCACGGCGGGCGCAACGCGACACTGCTCGTCGCCGGGATCGCGCTCGGCATCCTCTTCAACCCGGTGACGGGCCCCGAGACGCGCAAGTGGCTGAAGGACGCGCTCGCCGGCGGTGACGAGTTCGGCGGCGACTACTCGTCCGGCAGCTCGAACGGCGGCGCTGCCTGACCGACGGCCTAGCCGCGGCCGAGGTCGGTCTTGGGCGCGACGACGGTAGGTACGAGCGTCTGCATCAACGCTGACGGCTTCAGAGGCGTCAGCGCGCGCTCGAGCGACGAAGGATCGAGCCCATCGGCAGTGGAGATGTCGGTCATCCCGAGCAGGATCGCGCCGGGCTCAGGGGCCGCAGAACCGCCGGGAACGGCAGGCGCCCAGCCGGCGGCGATCGGGAACGGCAGGTCCTGCTGGTGCTGCCACGCGTCGAGGTACGGCGTCGGATCGACCGCGCCGTCGTAGCCGAGGTAGAGCAGCGACACCGGGTGCACCTCGAAGTGCAGGTGGTACGGCGTTCCTTCGGCGTCGCCGGTGTTGCCCATGAAGCCGACCACCTGCCCGGCCTTCACCCGCGCGCCGTTGACCGCGGCCGTCGAGAAGGCCGAGAGATGTGCGTAGTAGAACTGGTTGCCCTGCTCGTCGAGGATCCAGAGCCGGTTCCCGCCGATCTTGTTCCAGCCCACCGAGAAGACGGTTCCCGATGCGACTGCGACAAGCGGCTGGCCGAGTTGGCCGAAGATGTCGTCGCCATGGTGATAGGTGACATCGGCGCGAGCTGAGCCGTAGGAGTCGATGTACGACACCGGCCCGTAGACCGGGAAGACGTAGTGCCCCGCGGTCAGTTTTGGATGGAGCTGGAGCGGGACGCTCTTCACTGCGCCGTTCGCCCGCGGACGAAGGCTCGGGAGATCACCGACGGGCGCTTCGTCGGTCGCCGTCGGGCCGGTCGTCGTCTGGGTCGTGTCCGTGGACGAGGCCGGTGGCGCTGTCTGGGCGGCCGCCTGTGCATAGCCGATCTGGATGTCGCTGCCGGCCGGCAGGCCAGCGTGGTCCGCCGTTAGATGCACGACGAGCTCGGTCACGAAGCCGCGGTACCCGCGGACTCCTTCGGGGGCGGTCCTGTCGATCCCCTGGGCGCCGACCGTCAACTGCCCCCAGTCCCCGAGCGTGGCATGCGCGCCGGTGACAGGCACTCCCTCGATCTTCAGGTTCGTCACGGTGCTGCCGTTCACGTTGCCGCCCGCGCCCGAGTAGCCGGTGCCTGCCGACGCCCGTGCAGTCACACCGTCGGCGGTCACCTCGCCGGAGAAGAGCGAGATCCCGGTTGCGTCGCTCTCAGCCTTCGCCGAGGCGTTGGCCTGGACGCTCGTCGTCGCCGTCGCGGTCGTCGACTGCGCCGAGACGACCGATCCGTCGGCGGGGTAGGCGAAGACGCCGCCCGCGGCAGGGGACGCGTCGGGAGGTGAGGTCACGGTCGGGGTCGAGGCGCCCGTGCTCGAGGGAATCGCGACGGTGATCGCCCACGCCGACGCGGCCGCACCGGGGCCGTGCGCCGGCCCTTCGGCCGAGGCAGGGCCGAGGACGAGGAGGGCAAGCGGGATGAGCAGGGCGATGCGACGGACCACCGTCCTCTTGATTCTGCCAGGGACGCGGGAACACCTTCCCCGTTCCACCCTGACATTGAGAATCATTCTCAGCTAGACTTGAACCGTGGCCGCCCGCGACCAGCACGGATTGACGCTCCCGCCGCGCGCGCGGGTGACGCCGCAGCGCCAGACCGTCCTCGACGCGATCATCGGGCTCGACGGTGCGTTCACCCCGCTCGAGCTCTTCGACCACGCCCGCGCGCTCGACCCGCAGCTCGGGCTCGCGACCGTCTACCGCACCGTCGAGCTGCTGCGCGAGACGGGCTCGCTGCGGCAACTCGTCCACGACGGGCGCCCCACGTACGTTCGCTGCCACGCCGGCCACCATCACCATCTCGTCTGCACCGCGTGCGGCGCGGTGCAGGAGACCGAGCTCTGTGCCGCTCCGTCTGCCGCCGAGCTGCGCAGGCGCCACGGGTTCCGGGCGCAGGAGCATCAGGTCGACATCTTCGGCCTCTGCGAGCGCTGCGCATGACGACGATCGCCTGGGTCGCAATCCCACTCGCGGGCCTGACGACGTGCTCGACGTTGCTCGGTGGCTTTGCGGCGCTGCGGGTGCGCAAGGACCTGACGACGCTGATCGCTCTCACAGGCGGCATCGTCGTCGCGGTCGCGCTCTTCGACGTGCTCCCGGAGGCGATCGATACCGTCGGCTCGAGCCGGCAGGTGACCTGGCTCGTCGGCGCCGGCTTCCTCGCGTTCTTCCTGGCGGAGCGCGCGCTCGTCCTGCATCACCGTGACGACGCCGAGCACGCGCAGGCACACACGCACATCGGCGTCCTCGGCGCGGCGGGGCTCTCCGTGCACAGCTTCATCGACGGGCTCGGCATCGCGCTCGCCTTTCACCTGAACACGGGAACCGGCCTGCTCGTGTTCGTCGCGGTGATCTCGCACGATTTCGCCGACGGGATGAACACGGTGTCGTTCATCCTGCGCCAGAGCGGCGAAGTGCGAAGCGCGGTGCGTTGGCTCGCACTCGACGCAGTCGCCCCACTGCTCGGCGCCGTCGTCGGCACGGTTGCGTCGGTGAACGCGCGCCACCTCGGGTACCTGCTTGCCGTGTACGCGGGCTTCTTCCTCTTCATGGGCGCGACCGACCTGCTGCCGGAGGCTCACGCCCACCCCTCGTTCCGCCGTGTCGTGCTGACGGTGACCGGGTTCGTGGCGACCGCCGGCGTCGCCTACGCCGCGTCGCGCTGAGCGAGGCCGCGGGTCAGCACCCTCGTCTCGCGCCGTCCAGGTGTGGGCGAATCGTTGCACTCCGGTAACGGGCCATGTCTTCGAAGAACCGCTTGATTGCGAGGCTTGCGCCGGCCTGTGCATGAGAAGTCACAGTCACGTGCAGGTGCCTGGCACCAGCCGTGGGACGACCGGACGCGTCCGCGATCGGCGTGGCCGGCGGGCCGAGGACGCTCGCGTCAGCCGAGTTGCTTCTTCGCGAACTCGCGGAAGCGGTTGCGTGCTTCGTCGTCGGGGCCGATCGGCTCCTCGTCGGCATAGCGCGGGTCGGCGGCCACTTCTGCAGCGACCGCTCGGACTTCGGCGACCACGGCATCTGAGTGCTTCGGGTCGCGCAGCAGCGACTCGATCCACGTCTCGGTGCGATCGTGGTCAGCCACGTCGCTGTCGACGAGCAACTGGCCGAGCAGCAAGCCGACCCGGATATAGGCGAAGGTGCGGAACGCGAGGATCTTGCGCGGGCTTGCGATCAGCGCGTCGATCTCCGGATGGTCGGCCTGGATCTGCGCCACGATCGAGCCGATCGGCTCGTCGACGAGCGGGATCCAGATGTCTTCTGACTCGGGCATTCCCGAAGTGTTCACGATCTGCGCTGCGTCCGCCAAACGATCTGTCCGGCGGTGACGAGCAGCAGCGCGCCGAGGAGCCGCCGCAGCACCGCTTCGGGCAGCGATCGCCGCCACCCCGACAGTCGTCGCGACTCTCAGATCGACATTCCCGTAGCGCTGCTGCCGCCAGGAACCGACGAGCGCCGTCGGCAGGACCGCGAGGAGCGATGACGCCTCGGCGTGAAGCTGCGTCAGCCCGAGTCCGAACACCAGCGTCGGCACGAAGAGAATCCCGACGCCCACGCCGAAGAGCCCTGCAAGCACACCGGCCAACAGGCCGAGAACGGCGACCAGGGCGAGCGTCAGATGAGCAGCCTCGCCCCGATCCCGACGAGCTTCGCCACGAGGCGCCTACTCTACGCAGCGTGGACCCGCTCGCTTCGATCGTGGCCGAGCCGGGCAGCGCCGGGCTCTTCCTCGACATCGACGGCGTGCTCGCACCCATCGTCCCGCGACCGGAGGACGCGCGCGTGCCCGACGAGACGCGGGCGGAACTGCACCGCCTCGCCGGCCGCTACCGGATCGTGGCGTGCGTCACCGGCCGCGCGTCGAGCGTCGCGCGCGAGATCGTCGGGGTGCCCGAGCTGACCTACGTCGGCGAGCACGGCCTCGAGCTCGACCCACGCGCAACCCCGTGGGGCCCCCGGATCCACGCATTTGCGGCGAACGCGGGATGGCCCGAAGAGCGAAAGGCGCTGAGCGCGGCATTCCACTACCGGACGGCAACCGACCAGGCGGCCGCACGCGCCACCCTCGAGCAGATCGCTGCGGACGCGCTCGCAGCCGGGTTCCGAACGCGCTGGGGGCGCCTGGTGCTCGAGGTACTGCCGCCCGTCGATGCCTCGAAGGGAACGGCAGTACGAGCACTGCTCGAGCAGACCGGCGTGCGCCGCGCGCTCTACGCAGGCGACGACACCACCGATCTCGACGGATTCGCCGCGCTCGACGGCCTCGACGCGGCTGTCCGGGTTGCCGTCGTGTCCGACGAGGGCCCGTCGGAGCTCGGCCGGCGTGCCGACCTGCTCGTCGGCGACCCCGCGGCCTTCCTCGAGCTGCTGCGAAAGCTCTAGGAGTTCCTCCTACTAAAGGCCCAGGCGCTCGCGCAGCTGGCGCGACTGCCGCCGCGCGACATCGAGCTCGGTCTTGGAAGCGTCTGCAAGCTGCAACCGGAATCGGTCGGGCGCCGCGCGTCGCACGCCGGCCACCTTGCTCAGGTTGACGAGATACGAGCGATGGATCCGCGCAAAGCGGCCGCCGGGGAGGCGCTCCTCCAACTCGCCGAGGGACGCCGTGCAGAGGTATGAGCGGTCGTAGGTGTGCACGCGGCTGTAGTCGCCGTCGGCTTGCACGAAGTGCACCTGGTCGAAGTCGAGCAACTCCGTGCCGCTCGAGCCTGCGACAACCGGGATCTTCTCGACGGGCACGGCGTTCTCGGACGAACGCTCCCGCAGCCGCTCGACAACCCGGGCGAGGCGATCGGGATCGACGGGCTTCAGCAGATAGTCGAACGCCTCGATGGCGAACGCATCGACGGCGTAGCGCTCGTGCGCGGTGACGAACACGACCGCCGGAGGGTTGCGCCGCTCGCGGACGAGTGGCGCCGCCTCGACACCGGTCAAGCCCGGCATCTCGACGTCGAGAAAGACGACGTCGTACGAGAGATCGCGCGAGAGCTCGAGCGCCTCGAGTGCACTCGCCGCCTCGCCGACGACACTCACCTCTGGATGCGCAGCGAGGAGATACCGCAGCTCCGACCGCGCAGGCGCTTCGTCGTCGACGATCAGCGCGCGAATCTGCATCACCGACCGGTCTCGTCTCCCACCGGGACCTCGAGCCGCACGACGGTTCCGAACGGAAACGACCGCAGCCGGACACCTTCGCCGTAGTGCGCCGTCAGGCGCAGGTTGACGCTCGCGAGGCCGAGCCCGGTTCCTTCGCCGACCCCCTGCTCGAGCACCCGCTCGATCGCCTCGCGTGCGATGCCCCGGCCGTCGTCGCGCACGGTCACTCGCAGCTTTCCCCGCTTGACCCGAGCGCGCACGAGCAGGTTCAGTGGCCGGTCCGTCTTGCCGTGCTTGACAGCGTTCTCGACGAGGGGTTGCACGAGGAGGGGCGGGAGCCGGACAGCGCGGGCGTCGGCGGGCACGTCGAGCGTGACGGCGAGCTGCGACCCGAACCGCGCCTGCTCGAGGTCGAGGTAGCTGCGCACGTGCCGCAGTTCCTCGTCGAGCGTGACGAACTCGCCCGGATGGGCGAACCGGCCGCGCAGATGATCGGCGAACGCGAGGACGAGCTTCCGCGCCTGCTCCGGGTCAGTGCGGATGAACGACGCAATCGTGTTCAGCGCGTTGAAGACAAAGTGCGGCTCCATCTGCGCCTGCAATGCCGTCGTCGTCGCCGTCGAGAGCTCTGACAGCTGGAGCTGCGCCGAGAGCTGGTCGGCGAGCGCGTCGAGCGTCGCAACCGCCGTCTCGTCGAGCGGCGATCCCGCCGTCGCATAGGCAACGACTGCGCCGGCAGGCCCGTCGGAGAAGAGGAGCGGCACCACCGCGGCGGCGCCGAGCGGACAGGCCGGATGGCTGCACTCCGTGCGGATGCCGAGCGGCGCAAGGAGCGGACGCTGCTGTGAGAGCACCTCGTAGACCGGGCGGATCGGCTGGTCGCCGGATGCATGATGGTCGGCGCCGGCGCCGACGAACGCGAGCACCTGGTGGGTGTCCGTGACGGCGACCGCGCCGTAGCCGAGCTTCTCGAAGAGCTCGTAGGCCAGCGTGCGTGCGGCGCTTCCGGTCAGCCCGCGACGCAACTCGGGCAGCGTCGCCGCGAGCAGTTCGAGCACCGGCGCCTGGCGCCTGGGACGGCGAACGCGAGGCATCAGGTGCGGAGGTCCTCCTCGATCGCCTCGCGCACGATCGTCGGGAAGTCGTAGTGCAGCTTCAGCCCCCACTCGGGGAGCGCGTAGCCGCCGTAGGAGTCGAGCTCCCAGTCGGTCGCCGCAACCCGGTAGGTACGTCCCGGATCGATGCCCGCCGGATCGACGCCCGTGACCGCGAGTCGTCCCCGCTGCCGGCCGCGCAACGGCCGGGGAGTGCTCGTGACGAGCTCCGCGCTGTTGCCCCGCGCGAGCAGGTCGGCGAGTTGCGCACCTGTCAGCGTCGCGACGCCCGGGTTGGCGGCGGTCTCCGAGGCCTCCCACAAGGCGCCGCGCGTGACGACGCCCGGCGGCAGGACCCCGAGGACGAGGCCCTCCGCGAAGAGCCCGACGTCCGCGTCCATCCGGCGACGCAGCATCTCGGCAATCCAGAGAGCGTCGAGCGGCGCCTCGATGCGTCCGAGCTCTTCGGCGAGCCGCTCCTGCACCTCGGCCTCGATCCGTCCCGCCTCCTCGGCGGTGCCGGGATACGGCTCGGTGTCCTCGGGGACGGCCACGACCGACGCCGTCAACGACGTGCCGTCGACCTCGATGCGGCCCAGGTGCTCACCGAACTCCCCGGCTTGCGCGATCAGTACGCGATCGACCCACTCGCCCTGCGGCAGGAGATGGTGCGTGTGCGCGCCGATGATCACGTCGACCTCTCCCTGCAGCTCGACGGCGATGCGGCGGTCGTCCCAGTCCTCGACGTCGGGTGGCAGCTCGAGGCCGAGATGCGAGAGGAACACGACGAGCTGCGCGCCGCGCGCGCGGAGGTCGCGCGCGCACCGACGCGCGACCTCGAGTTCATCGAGCGCGGTGAAGCCCCAGTCGGTGTCCGTGAACAGGTTGCGAAACGACGCGGTGAGGCCGAAGACGCCGACCTCGCCGAGGAGCACGGACGGCACGGGGCCGCTGACCGGGTCGAAGTTTGCGAGGAGCAGCGGGAAGGGCGCCGCGCGCGCGTGCTCGGAGAGCACGCCTGGGCCGTAGCGCAACCAGCTCGCGTTGCCGACGGTCGCGGCGTCGCACATCGCCGTACCGAGCAAACGGTGCATCGCCGCACCCTTCGTCATGTTCGACAAACGGTTCGTCGTCTCCTCGACGTCGCCGGCGTCAAGGTAGAGGACCGGGTGAGGCGACTCGGCCTTGACGCGGCGAACGAGCGTCGCGATCTGGGCGATCCGCTCATCGTGACCGTGCAGGTCGTTCGTGTGGAGGATCGTCAGCCTCACGGCGCCGTGAGAGCGAGCACCTCGGGGATCGAGGTGATCCGCAGGCCCTCCCAGCCGGCGAGCTCGGGCCAGATCGGGCCCCCGCCGGGCGGGTGGATCAAGATCGCGTCCATCCCGACGCGCTGCGCGCCCGCCAACTCGTCGTTAGCGCCGTCGCCGACGAACACCGTTTCGTGCGGCTCGACACCGAGGGCCTCGCAACAGGCGAGGTAGATGCCGGCATCGGGCTTCGAAATGCCGAGGCGCGACGAGAAGATCTCCGCGTCGAACAGTCCCGAGAGCGCCGAGTCCTCCCACAGCGTCTCGACGTCCTCGGTGCAGACGGTGATCAGCCCGACGAGCTGGCCTCGCTCGCGCAACGCGCGAAGCGTGTCGACGACGCCCGGCCGTGGCTTCAGCGACTGCCGCACGTACTCGAGCCTGACGGCGCAGATCTCGTCGAGCGACTCCGGCGGCACACCCGTCGCCTGCAGCACCTCTCTGATCGGCCGCGTATAGCGCGTCCGGTCGCGATCCCAACGCTCGGCGAACGTCTCGTCCCCGACGAGCGCCGTGACGTCGACGAGCATCTGAGCAGCGGCCTCGCGGTCCCAGTCGATCAGCGTCTCCCACAGGTCGAAGATCACCGCGCGCACGCGCGAAGCACCTCCCAGGCCCGGCGAATGTCGTCCTCGGTCGTCCGCGCGTTCCCGATCGCGAGCCGGATCACGTCCTGCCCGCGCAGGCGGGTGGCTGCGACGAAGATCTCGCCGGTCGCGGTCGCACTACGCGCGAGCTCGAAGTTGTCACTCGCGCTGTGCCGGAAGCAGACGGTCGAGAACGGATGAGGAGCGGCGACCTCCCAGCCCGGCTCTGACTCGACCCAGGCCGCGAAGAGCTGCGCGAGGCGAACATGCTCGCGGATCAGGTCGCGCAGCCCCTCAGCGCCGTAGTGTCGCAGCACGGCCCAGAGCTTCAAGGCACGAAAGCGACGGCCGAGAGCCGGGCCGTAGTCCTTCAGGTCGACGGCCGCATCGGTCGAGGCGAGGTACTCGGGCGAAAGCGCGAACGTCTCATGGAACACCTCGGGCCGGCGTGTCCACAGCGCTGCGCAATCCATCTGGGTGAAGAGCCACTTGTGCGGATTGACGACGATGGAATCGGCGCGCTCGACCCC
>JBAQHS010000039.1:0-9303 GCA_049288455.1 Gaiellaceae bacterium
GGGTGGCGGCGCTGCCGGCATAGAGCATCGAGGTGCGCTCGGCCAGCGGCGCGTCAGGCGCTACTGCGAGCGGGTGCTTGGCGACCGGAAGCGACTCGCCCGTCAGTGCCGACTCGTCGACCTCGAGCGCCTGCGCGCTGACAAGACGCGCGTCGGCTGCGATGCGGTCGCCCTCGCCGACGACCAGCAGGTCGCCAGGGACGACCGAGTCGGCGTCGATCGCGACCTCGCGACCGGACCGCACGACCTGCGCCGTCTGCGTGAACGACCGCGAAAGCGAACGCACCGCCCGTTCGGCACTCGCCTCCTGCCAGAAGCCGAGAACCGCGTTGAGGACGAGGATCCCGGCGATCGCGCCGCCCTCGACCGTGTCGCCGATTGCGACGGAGACGAGACTGGCTGCGAGCAGCAAGGCGACCAGCGGGTCCAGGAGTTGGTTGAGTGCGAGCTTGAGGTATGGCGGCCTCGTAACCTCGTGCGGGCGGTTCGGCCCGTACTGAGCGAGACGGAACGTGGCCTCTGCATCGTCGAGGCCACGGACGAGATCGCTCCGCAGATCGCCCGCGACCCGGTCCGGGGTATGTGCGTGGGGTGCTGTGCCGGCTGCGCCTGCGTCAGAGGCACGCGCCTGGCCTGGATGTGTGAGTGCTAGTGGACGATCGGGTAGCGCCACGTTTCTCTGGCTACGTCGTCCCCCAGCACGCGCCGGGGCGCTCAGCGAGATACCGCGTGGCCACTGCGGTTTACTGCGGAGCGTCCGGCCGTGCGCGCACGACGAGTACCGAAGAGAGCGCCTTGTGCGCGACGCGCTCTGAGACAGAGCCGAGTGTGCTCAGGCCGTGGAGGCCACGGTTGCCGACAATCAGCAGGTCGCGGGCGGAGGCGGCGTCGAAGAGCGCGTCGACGGGCGTGTCGTCGACGATCTCGACTCTCGGCGCCTTCAGCTCGGCGTGAACGATGTCGACGTCGCCGTGGCGAGCAAGGAGGATGCGCAGTGGCACACCGAAGCGCCGGCTGACGTACTCGCCGACGGCGAGGGCTTCGAGCGAGCTTGGCGAGCCATCGATGCCGACGACGACGTTCATCGGGAAGAGGGCGGCGCTCGTCGCGGGGCGGGCGATGAGGATCGAGCAGGGAGCCTCGTGCAGCAGCGGCCCCGAAACCCCGCCGATCAGCAGCTCCGACAGGCGGCTGTGGCCGTGGCTTCCGACGGCGATCAGCGTCGCCTCGTAGCGCTCGGCTTCATCGAGCAGCACCTGGCGCGGCGGACCGTTGACGAGGCGTGTCGTTGCGCGAGCCCCGACCATGGCGGCAGCGGCGTACAGCGCGGGCCCGCCTTCGAGTTCGAGAGCCGCGTTGATGCGCTCCTCGGGCCAGCCTTGCAGCCTGGCCTCGATGATGTAGACGGCCGTCACCAGTTCGAGCGTGCCTTCGGGTGCGACCAGTCGCGCGCCCTGGAAAGCAGCCTCGCGACCGGCCTCGCTGCCGTCGACGCCCACGAGCACGCGCTCGAAGAGACGCGCGGCGGTTGTCTGTTCGGCCGATGTCGCGGCGGCCATCACGGCACCTCGGGCGCTTCGCGCTGCAGCCACTCGTAGAAGGCGTGACGGGAGCCGTTGAACGAGTAGACGGTGTGCTCGACGGTCGAGAACTGCTTCGCAGCGAAAAACGTGATGCCTGAGACGCGAGTCATGATGCGTCTCCTTTGGCCTTCGTAATCCGCGAGAGCATGTCGGCGATCGCGCCGACGATCACGCCGCCACTCGCGCCGGCGACGGCGCCGATGAGCATGGACTCGACGCTTCCGAAGAGGATTCCGGCTGTGAGTCCGACTCCGCTGCCGAGCCCGATGCCCACCCCGGTCAGCGGTGTCGCCGGGTTTAGAGGGACATAACGCGCGCGCACCGTGACCTCCTTGTCGCCCCGTTCGTCCCCCGCGCGTAGGCAAGCCGTTCAGCGAGATACCGCGCTTCGGCTACGGGTTACTGCTGAGCTTTCGCGTCGGGCCGGGCGGAGGATGCAGAGGTGACGCGGCTTGCCACCGGACATGGAGAAGCGCGGCGCATGACGGCGACCGAGCGCTCCTCGCCATAGGAGTCGCGGCGGCCGGCTACTTGCCCCCGTCCAGGGTGCCCTGCTCCAGGAAGTGATCGACGTCGGCATCATCGTCAACGGGCTGCGCGCCCTCAGGGACTGACCGCGTCGGAGTATCCGTAGTTCCTCCGGAAGCGCTGCGGCAAATCGCCGAACTCGTCCGCCCGCTCGCGGCGGATGACGGGAGCAACGCTAGACGGAGGTGACTGACGATGCACGCTGCCTATCCACCTGCCCCGATGCCCTACCCGGTGCGACTCGAGGGGCACCTCGAGCAACCCTCGCGCTGGCTCTGGCTGGTCAAGTGGCTGCTCGCGCTGCCGCACTATGTCGTCCTCGCCTTTCTCTGGGTGGCGTTCGTTTTGCTGTCGCTGGTGGCGTTCGTGGCGCTGCTGTTCGGCGGTCGGTATCCGCGCGGGATCTTCGCCTTCAACCTCGGCGTGCTCCGCTGGACGTGGCGCGTCGACTTCTATGCCTTCGGCGCCAACGGCACCGACCGCTACCCACCGTTCACGCTCGCCGACGTCCCCGACTACCCCGCCAGGCTCGACGTGGCCTATCCCGAACGGCAGCGCCACGGGCTCCCGCTGATCGGCTGGTGGCTGCTCGGTATCCCGCAGTATCTGGTCGCCGGCATCTTCGCCGGCGGAGCCGGCAGCATTGGCTGGACGGCGGCCGACCAGCGCTGGGCGACGCCCGGCTCCGGTGGCCTGATCGGCCTGCTCGTCTTCGTCGCCGTGCTGATGCTGCTGTTCCGCGGCGAGTACCCACGCTCGATCTTCGACTTCGTGCTCGGCCTCAACCGCTGGGTGCTCCGCGTCGGCGCCTACGCGGCGTTGATGACGCGGGAGTACCCGCCCTTCCGGCTCGACAGCGGTGAAAGCGACCCGGGCGGCGTCATCATCGCGCCGACGGTCGCGACACCCGCCGTCCAGGCGACCTCGACCGCAGTCCCGGCGAGCTCGACGAGTTGGGGAGCCGGTCGCGTGATCGCCGTCGTCACGGCCAGCCTCGCTGTGCTGGCGGGGCTGGCCGCGCTCGCCGGCGGTGGGATCGCGCTCGTGTTCGACCAGACCCAGCGCGACGCAAGCGGCTACCTGATGACCGACTCGACCGCCTACTCGACGGACACCTACGCGCTCGTCTCCGACAGCTATCGCGCAGGCGCTGCCGGCGACCGCATGGTCGCACGCGACATGCTCGGCACCGTCCGCATCCGTACCCAGAGCGCAAAGCCGGTATTCGTGGGAATCGGGCCCGCGGCTGCCGTCGACTCCTATCTCGCCAACGTCCGCCGCGAGGTCGCGACACGCTTCGACGCCAACCAGACCGACTTCCGCCTGACCAACGGTGGTGCGCCCACAGTGCCGCCGACCGCAAGGCATTTCTGGGCGGCACAGTCGCTCGGCTCCGGCACCCAGACACTGTCCTGGTCGCCGCGGAACGGCGATTGGCGCATCGTTGTCATGAACGCGAACGGTGCAGCCGGCGTCCGTGCCGACCTCGCCATCGGCGCACGCTTCCCGCATCTGCTCTGGATCGGCATCGGCGTGCTCGGCGGCGGCGCCCTGCTGCTGCTGCTCGGCGGCGGCGGCATCTTCGCAGCCGTACGCAGTAGAGGAGGAGGCGGAGCGTGACCGCTCCTCCGGACTACGCGCCTCCGCACCGGCTTCGGGACCGCTTTGCCGATTCACAGGTGCGGGTCGGGCTCCTGGCTGCGGCCGCGTTGCTCGTCTACGCGCTCTGACGATGACGACGCCGACCCTCAACGCGAAATCCACGGCGAGCGCCCGAGACGGAGTGGGAAAGCGCGACGGCCTCGAACTCCGACACGCCAGCAAGCGCTTCGGATCGGTACAGGCGCTCGACGACTGCTCAATCTCGGTCACGCCCGGGCGGATGCTCGGCTTCCTCGGGCCAAATGGCGCGGGAAAGACAACGACGATGCGCGCGATCTTCGGGCTCGTCGAACTCGACACCGGCGACATGCTCTGGGACGGTCGACCGGTCGGACTGCCGGACCGTCTGCGCTTCGGCTACATGCCGGAGGAGCGAGGCCTTTATCCCCGAATGCCCCTCGGCGAGCAACTCGAGTACTTCGGCCAACTGCACGGAATGCGCGCCGATGCTGCACGCACAGCCGCAGCAGCCTGGCTCGATCGTCTCGGGCTCGCCGACCGCGCCAGGGCGAAGGTAGAGGAGCTCTCGCACGGAAATCAGCAGCGCGCTCAGCTTGCGGCGGCGCTGCTGCACGAGCCGGAACTGCTCGTGCTCGATGAGCCGTTCGCGGGACTCGATCCGGTCGCTGTGCAGACGCTCGCCGACGTGTTGCGCGCCGAGGCGGCCCGCGGCGCCGCCGTCCTCTTTTCCAGCCATCAACTCGAGCTTGTCGAGGACATCTGCGAGCAGGTCGCGATCATCGACCACGGGCGGATCGTCGCGAGCGGAGACGTCGACGCCCTCCGCCGCCGCTCGCAGCAGCGTCGCATCGAGATCGAACTCGACGGCGCGCCAGGCGCATGGCTACCGGGTATCGTGGGCGTCGAACTCGTCGAACGCCGCAACGGCAACCTGCGCCTCGTCGCGGATCGAGATGTCGACCCTGAGCAGGTCCTTGCGGCGGCAGAGAAGGCAGCACATGTGGTCGCGTTCAGCTACGCGCCACCCTCCCTCGCCGAACTCTTCCTGGAGCTTGTCGCGAGATGAACGGGACGCCGGTCATCACCCTCGTCGCGCGGCGTGAGATCCGCGAACGCCTGCGCAGCCGCGCCTTCCTCTGGTCGACGTTCCTGCTGCTGGCACTCGTGGGCGGATCCACAGCGCTCGGACAGGTGATCAACACCGACAACAGCTATCGGGTCGCGGTGACCGCACCGGCGCCTTCCGGCCTCGCGGCCGCACTCCACCGCGCTGCAGCGCCCTTCGACGCGAAAGTGCGGCTACGGACGTTCGAGTCGCTATCCGCCGGGCGCGAGGAACTTGCAGCAAAGAAGGTCGACGCGCTCCTTGCTCTCCGAAGCAACCAGATCATCTTCCGCTCGAACGTCGACACGAAGCTTGCAGCGATTGCGGACACGGCCGTACGCGCGCTCCGCCGCCACTTGCCGCCGGCCACCGAACTTACGACGGCGACCATCAAGACGCCGGACGCCAAGGCGACAACGGCCGCTACCGCCGTCGCCTACATCGGCTCCCTCTTGCTCCTCATGTCGCTCGCCGTCTACGGGCAATGGGTGCTCACCGGTGTCGTCGAAGAGAAGAACAACCGTGTCGTTGAGCTGATGCTCTCAGCCATACGGCCGCGTCAATTGCTCGCCGGCAAGGTGATCGGGATCGGATTGCTCGGGCTCGTACAACTCGCGCTCGTCGCCGGGCTCGCCGCCATCCTGCTCGCTGCCGGAGTCTTCGACGCGCCTGCATCGCTCGGCGGCAGCCTCGTCCTAGTCGTGCCCTGGTTCGCGCTCGGCTTCGCCCTCTACGCGGTCGCATACGCCGCAGCCGGAGCTCTTGCGTCCAGACAGCAAGACGCGAACTCGGCCGGCCAGCCGGTGACCTACACCCTGCTCGCCGCCTACTTCGTCGGCTACGTCGCGCTGTCGGCGGACGCCAACGGCACGCTCGCGCACATACTCACGGTCTTCCCGCTCACCGCGCCCCTGGTACTTCCGGCACGCGACGCGCTCGTCGGCGTGGCGCTCTGGGAACAGCTACTCGCGGTCGCCCTCACCCTCGCTTCGATCTACGCCCTTAACCGGCTGGCCGGCCGCGTCTATGCGCGCGGCCTGCTCCACGCAGGTCCGCGCCTGAAAGCGCGCACAGCCTGGCGCGCCAGCCACGAGACGTAAGCGACTGCAAATGACGAAGGAGACACCATGGCTCTGAACGACCCGACAACACAGACGTCGCGCCCCCAGGCGCCTTCGACCACGGAAGCGTGTCCGACAGCGATCAAGGACGCCGCATCTGAATTCTTGAGGCACCGGCGGGTCGCCGTCACCGGTGTATCGCGAACCCCAGGAAACCACGGCAGCAACGTCGTCTATAGACGCCTGCGCGAGCGCGGCTACGAAGTCTTCGCGGTCAACCCGAACGCCGACGAGGTCGAGGGCGACGAGGCATATCACGACCTCCGATCCATTCCCGGTGGCGTCGAGGCGGTCGTGATCGGAACACGACCCGAGACCGCCGACGAGACGATGCGCGAGTGCGCCGAGCTCGGGATCAAGCACGTCTGGATGCATCGCGGCCCCGGCACCGGAAGCGTCTCCAAGACCGCAACCGCCTACGGCCGCGAGCACGGCATCACCGTCATCGACGGCGGCTGCCCCTGCATGTTCGGCCCGACGGCCGACCGAGGGCACAAGGCGATGCGCTTCGTGTTCACGCTGACGGGCAACGTCCCCAGGCGCATCTGATTGCTACTCGCCCTCTCCCTCCTGCTCATCAGCGCGACCGTCTGGCTCGTCCACCGCCGCACGGCCTGAAGCGCCGCGAACCATCGCCCTGCCGCCTCGAAGCGAAGCTGCGAAGCCGAGTGGGAGCGGTGCTCGACAGCTTCAGGGCAGCTCGAATTCCTCAGTCTCCGCTTGACGTCTCGCCGTCGGAAGGTGGCCCTACGATCGGCTCGCT
Source organism: Gaiellaceae bacterium (assembly GCA_049288455.1). GTDB lineage: Bacteria > Actinomycetota > Thermoleophilia > Gaiellales > Gaiellaceae > PALSA-600. The sequence continues at coordinate 6,724 of JBAQHS010000039.1, forward strand.
GGTTGCGTTTGCGGGCAGATGCTGAGCGTGTGGTTCTTCCGCCGTCGTGTTGTGACCCGCTGCCGGCCACGGCGCGAGCACCAAGAGCAGCCGCGCGTCGTCGATGCCCCGAACCGCATGGCGCTCGCCTGGGTCGAACGTCACAACAGTTCCTAGGTCGCATTCGACCGTCTGACCCGAGGCTTCGATCGCTACGCGGCCGGAGATCACCTGCACGACCGCACGCTCGCGTACGTGCGTTCGACGGTTCGGTAAAGCGTCTTTGCGACGGGCACCTACCGGACGACGTAGTCGACGCCAGGTTCGGTCAGTCGCTCGCGCACGCGATGCGACGCGGGGCACTATTCCGTCTGCCACAGCTCGAGCATCACGCGTGCCCGAACTTGACGTCGGGAAGGATGCGGTCGAGCCAGCGAGGGAGCGCCCACGCCGCATGGCCGAAGACCCGGAGCAATGTGGGAAGGAGGACGAGCCGGACGAACATCGCGTCGAGCAGCACGGCGACACCGAGGATGACGCCCATCTCCTTCGGCGGCAGCGGCCCAGAAAGCGCGAAGGTGAAGAAGACGGCGACCATCACTGCCGCAGCCGCGAAGATGACCCGGCCGGAGTGGGCGAGCCCGCCGACCATTGCGTCGCGCGGGTCGCCGGTCCGGTCGTAATGCTCCTTCGCCGAGGAGAGCAGGAAGACCGTGTAGTCCATCGAGATCGCGAAGATCATCGCGAAGAAGAACACCGGTCCCCAGGCGTCGAGGAAGCCCTGCGGTTGGAAGCCGAGGAGCCCGGCGCCGTGGCCGCCCTGGAAGATCACGCGAGCGAGCCCGAATGCTGCGCCGGTCGCGAGCAGGTTCGTTGCAACACCGAGTGCTGCGATCAGCGGCGCGCGAAGCGCGAAGAGCAAGAGCAAGAAGCCGAGCGCGAGGACGACACCGATCACGAGCGGCGTCTTCGCGGATAGCGCCCGCTCGAGGTCGTGGTTCTCGGTGGCCGCGCCGCCGACGAGCGCGGCCGGCGGCAGCGCCCGGCGCAGTCGATCGATCGTGCGTCCCGTGGCCGTGCTGGACGGATCTGTCTTCGGGATCGCCTGGACGAGTGCGAGACCGCCGCTGCCGCGCTGCGCGGCGGCGACGCGGGCGATGCCGGAATCGCGGCGCGCCGTCGCGATCGAGGCTGCGGCATCCCTTTGCGGCATGACGATCTGCAGCGCACCGGGCGCACCCGTTCCGAACGCCTGCTGCACCTGGGTGTAGCCGATGCGCGAGCCGTCGGTCGTCGGCACGACCTTGATCGAGGGCATGCCGGTCTTCAGTCCGAAGACCGGGAGCGCAAGCAGCACCAGGATGAGGGTCGCGACGGGGCCGTAGAGATGGGGCTTGCGCCAGAGGCGCTCGCCCCAGCGCGCGAAGCGCGCCGAACGGTGCTCGCCGGAGTGCACCCAGCGAAGCGGCATCGCGTCGACGCGCGGCCCGAGTTTCGCGAGCACGGCAGGGAGAAGCGTCAGCGTGGCGGCGAGGATGAAGACGACGCTGATCATGATCCCGAGCGCCATCGAGCGGAACGCCGGACTCGGCACGAGCATCACCGCGGAGAGCGAGATCAGCACCGTCGCGCCCGAGAAGAGCACCGCCTTACCCGCGGTGTCCATCGTGACCGCGACCGCGTCTCGCACCGTCAGCTTCGACCCGAAGAACGCTGCACGGAATCGGCTGACGATGAAGAGGGCGTAGTCGATGCCCAACGCGAGCGCGAACATGAGCGCGAAGTTCATCGCCCAAATCGAGATCTCGAATCCGTGCGTGAGCACGGAGAGCAACCCCGCGGAGGCAACGAGCCCAAGAATCGTCAGCATCAGCGGAAGGCCTGCCGCCGCGAGAGCCCCGAAAGCGAGCGTGAGAATCACGAGCGTGACCGGCCACGAGTAGAGCTCTGACTTCATCATCGCGTTGCGGTTCGCGGTGTTGAAGTCACTCCACATGCCGGACGCCCCGGTCAGCGAGACGTCGACCCGGTTCGTGCCGGCGGCGTGCAGCTTCGACTTGAGCGCGTCCGCGGCGGCGACCATCGCGGTCGGGTCGCCCTTTGCGCCTGCGGTGACGAGTGCCGTATGACCATCGGCGGAGATCGACGCGCCTACACGTGGAGACACGACCGACGCCACCGAGCCGTTCGACCGCAAAAGGTGCTCGACGCGCGACACCGTCGCGCGAAACGCAGGGTCGGAGACGGTGGCGCTGCTCGAATGGACGACGACGAGTAGGGCGGAGCTCGAGAGCCCCGCGAAGTTGCGCTGGATCAACTGCCGGGCCTGTACGGACTCGGAGCCGTTTGCCTGCCAGCCCGCCCCCGAAAGCGCCGTCTCGACCGACGGCGCGAAGACGCCGAGCGCAACCGCGACGACCACCCAAGAAACGGCGACCACCCGCACATGGTCCGCCGTCCAACGGCCGATCCGTCCGATCGGACCGACGACCGGGGGGTTCTGCGTGGGCGCCGGCACGACAGGGGCGACCGCTGCGTGTTTCGCGAGGAGGCTCATCGGCGGCAGCCCCGTTCGATCCCGACGCCCCGCTCGAGCACGAG
>JBAQHS010000040.1:0-11092 GCA_049288455.1 Gaiellaceae bacterium
CCTCGCGACGGGAAGAGCGCGACCTGCTCGTCGCCGAGGAACCACGCTGCCGCTTCGGCGACGTCGCGCGCGTCGGCGTCGTCAGCGAGGAGCACGACGAGGCCACGCGCCAGTTCGTCGTGGAGCGCGGCGACCACGAGCGGCAGCACCGGCTCGGAGATACGGGCGCGCGTCGGCAGAGCGGCTGCGAATTCCTGCAGGCGCTCCTCGGCACGAAGCCGCTCGACCAGGCTGTAGAGAACGGGACGGTCCATGGAGACGGGCCGAACGCGCGCGTTCGGCCGGGTCGCCATGGTACTGGGTGCGCCTCGCCCGAGGAAGCGGCGGACGTCGTGCTAGAGGAAGCGGCGCGCGCCGTCGTAGCGGGCGCCGTACCAGCCGTTCAGCGACGCGACCGACACCCGTGTGCCCGAATGCGGCGCATGGATGAAACGGCCGCCGCCGATGTACATGCCGACATGCCCTACCCCGTCGAAGAACACGAGGTCGCCGGGGCGCAAGCCGCTCCGAGAGACACGGCGCCCCATCGAGAACTGGCCGCCGGAGTAGTGCGGCAGCACGATCCCGAAATGCGAGTAGACGAAACGGGTGAAACCGGAGCAGTCGAAGCCGGTGCTCGGTGATGCGCCGCCGTAGACGTAGCGAACGCCGAGAAAGCGGCGCGCGAAGCGGACGACACGTGCCTGCTTGTGCGCCACGGCAGTTGCGTGGCTGATCCGGGCGCGTTGGAGCGAGGCTCCGAGTGCGCCGCCCACCCGTGCGAGGAGCAAGGCGAGAACGACGAACGTGAGCAGCGCAAGGCGGATGCGGTCGGTCAAAGGAAAGGGCTCCCTTCGGCAGAGGCGGCACGCAAGGAAGCGCGCCGCGCTGTCGTTGGCTCCGCACACTGGAGCAGCGAACGCCGGGCACAGCCACCCCTCGGACCGGGGTGCCGTCCTCCCCCAAAAGGGGTAGGTCCTGCGGTGCGCTCCACCTGAGGCGGAGCGCGTGAATCACCTGCTCATGCGCGATTCCCGGACACGCGGCGAGCCGCGCGATCCGGGTGCGATGTGTTACGAGCGCTTGCCGTTGATCGCCCGCTGGGCAGCCTCGAGGCCCTCGGCGTCGAGCGTCTCGACGGCGTCCGCCGCAGCCGCGACCAGCGCGTCTGGGTCCTCGTGCGGCTCGAAGTCCGCGAGCAGGTAGTCGGCGAGCGGGCGTGGGTCACCGCGCTCGGGGCGGCCGACGCCGACGCGCAGTCGCAAGAAATCTGGCGTGCCGAGGTGTTGCGCGACCGAGCGCAGGCCGTTGTGCCCGGCAAGCCCGCCACCAGCCCGCGCCTGGAGCCGGCCGCGTGGCAGATCGCTTTCGTCGTGGACGATCAGGACCGCGTCCGGCTCGAGCTTGAAGAAGCGCATCGCGTCGCGAACGGCCCGACCGGAGTCGTTCATGTACGTCTCGGGCTTCAGGAGAGCCACCTTGTGGCCGTCAATCCGGATCTCGGCGAGCTGACCGTGGAACTTGCCGCGCCACGCACCGTCGTGCCGCCGCGCGAGCTCGTCGACGACGAGCCAGCCGGCGTTGTGCCGGTTGCGCGCGTACGCGCGGCCGGGATTGCCAAGGCCCGCGACGAGCAGGTCGAGCGAGGTGCCGTGGCGACGCGGCCACAGGCGCACGAGCTAGCCCTCGGTTGTGCCGGCGTCGCCGTCCGCGGCGTCGCCCTCGGCCGGTGCCTCGTCGGCACCCGCTTCATCACCCTCGGCGGCGGGCTCAGCGCCCTCCTCGCCTTCGACGCCCTCAGCCGGCGTCGTCTCGGGCTCGTCCTCGGTGCGCGGCTGCGTCACGGACGCCAGCACGACTTCCTCGGGGTCGTCGAGCAGCGTCACCCCGGCGGGGAGCTTGATCGCCGAGAGGCGCAGCGTGTCGCCGATCTGCATCTCGGAGACGTCGGCCTCGAGGTGCTCCGGCACTTCCATCGGCAGCGCCTCGACGTTGACCTCACTCGTCACCTGCGTCATCACGCCGCCTTCCTTCACGCCGGCCGACTCACCGTGCAACGTGACGGGCACGGTCGCATGGATCGGCTGGTCGAGCCGGACTTCCTGCAGGTCGACATGCGTGATGTGGCCGCGAATCTTGTCCTGCTGGTACTCCTTGAGCACCGAGGAATGGGTCTTGCCGCCGTCGACGACGACGTCGAGCACCGCGTTCAGGCCACCCCGTGTTGTCAGCGCGCTGCGCAGGTCGCGCTCGGGAATCGTGATCGCGACCGGCTCCTCGCGACCGTAGAGGACGCCCGGGATCAGGCCCTGGCGACGCAGGCGGCGCGACTCGGCCGAGCCGAGGACGGCACGGTTCTGGACCACCAATTTGACGCGCTCTCCAGCCACGGCCGGGGATTGTAGCGACGTTGCGGCGTCGCGGAGGTAGACCGCAAGTCCGGTTAGGAGCCGCGTGCGTCCCCGATTTCAGAGCGGCGGAACGATGGCCGGCTGCTCCGTCGGGAACGCAGGCGTCGCCGGCGCGACGTCGAGGCCGCCGCCGGCGCGGCATGCGCCCGACTGGTACTCCGACGGCAGCGCCGGCTGCAGGGCAAGGATGAAGTTCGCGACGCCTTCGCCTTCGGCAGCTGTGCCGCCGAGTCGCTGCACTGTCCAGGCGTCGGCCTGGATCGCATAGCACTGCGCCTGCGCCTCGTCGGCGATGCCACGGAGATGCATCGACTCATGAGCGAGCGTGTTGATCGCTTCCGCGTCCGAGCGCGCCTCGCGCTCGCACGGATTGTTGTAGTCGGCGTCGAGCGACCAGTGCGTCCAGTCGATCGTGCTCAGGCAATCCAGTTGGTGGTGATGCCGTGCGCCCATGACCGCCTTCAAGCGCCCGCACACTCCGCGCGTGAGGAACATGTGATCGGGCGGTCGGCCGACCGGGAACCGCACCTCGCCGGAGCGGCCGTTGATGTCGAGCATCGCTCCCCAGAAGCCCTGGCACTTCACCCCGACGTGCCGTCCGGCAAGCTCGTCCGCGACCACGACAAGCTTGTGCTCGGTCACCGACCGCTCGTGCCGGGTCCAGGCCCAGAAGGCGATCACGAGGACGACGATGACGGCTGCAGTCTTCACCGTCGGGACACCGGTTCGAGCCTACGGCCGCACCCGCTTCCGCGCAATGCATAGAGTCGCGCTGATGGCCGACCGTGCCGTACCGGTTCTCACGAGTCGCGACGTTGCGGCGACGCTCGCGTTCTATGAGGCGCTTGGATTCGAGAACCGGGGCGCTCCGGGCGAGGAGTGGGACTATCTCATCCTTGTCCGCGAGAGTCTCGAGATTCACGTCGCCGGCCCGGCTCTCGGCGAACGCGCCGCCGGTTTTTGCTTCGTCTACGTCGACGACGCCGACAGCATGCACGCCGAATGGAAAGACAACGCGACCGCCCCCGGGCGCATCGAGCGGCCGCGGAACAGCAACTTCGGCATGCGCATCTTCTCGATCTTCGACCCGGACGGCAACGAAGTCCGCGTCGGCTCGCCCGCGAAGCCCCAGCCCCTCTAGTCGGTCATTGAAGTCATCGGGTTGCGAAGCATTGTCAGAGTCGATCCGCCTCGAACTTCCGGAACAACGTGCGGCCCTCGGCGGCATCGAGGCTCTCGAGCGCTGACGCGATCCGCTCGCCGGCAGCTGGAAGGAACGGGGTCAGTTCCCGTGCGACGAGCCGGCACGCTTCGACGAGCGTGTGCAGCACCGTGTCGAGCCGCCCGGCCGCGGCCGCGTCGCCGGCGGCGGCCGCCTTTGCCAGCTCCCACGGCTGCGTCGCCGAGACGAAGCGGTTTGCCTCCGAGACCACCTCCCAGATGGCGGATGCGGCGGCTCGAAGATCAAAGGCGGCGAGCGCCGCGTCGACAAAGCCGGGCAGGGATTGACACTGCGCGATAAGAACGTCCGCTTGGACGAGCCGCGTCGCGGACGCCTGGATGCCGTTGGGTCGGTGGCGGCTGACAAGCGCGATCGTTCGGTTGATCAGGTTGCCGAGGCCGTCGGCGAGCTCGTTGCCGCGAGCCGCGAGTTGACCCTCGCGGAAGTCGGCATCGCCGTTGCGTGGCACGTCCCGCACGAACCACCAGCGGAGCGCATCGGCGCCGTAGGACTCGATCAGCTCATTCGGGTCGATCGCGTTGCCGAGCGACTTCGAGAGCTTCTGCCCTTCGGCCGTCAGGTAGTCGTGGACGAAGATCGTCGTCGGCAGCGGCTCGCCCGCTGAGCAAAGGATTGCAGGCCAGTAGATCGCGTGAAAGCGGACGATGCCTTTGCCGATGACGTGCAACCGCTCCTCGCTCTTGCGCCACCACGCGTCGTACACATCGCCGTCGCTTTGATAGTCGAGTGCGGTGATGTAGTTGCCGAGCGCGTCAAACCAGACGTAGATGACCTGGCTCGGGTCGCCCGGCACCGGAATGCCCCAACCTCGAGCGCGCTGCTCGGCCCGAGACACGCTGAAGTCAGTGAGGCCGCTCCGAATGAAGGACAGCACCTCGTTGCGACGGTGCTCGGGCTCGATCCGCAGGCGCCCGCTCTCGATCAGCCCGGTCAGCGTGGCCTCGTAGTGCGAGAGCCGGAAGAACCAGTTCCGTTCGCTGATCACCTCGGGCGCTGCCCGGTGCTCGGGGCACAGTCCGTCGTCCAGTTCCTCCGGGCTGACGAACGTCTCGCAGCCTGCGCAGTAGAGGCCCTCGTACTCCCGCTGGTAGAGATCGCCCGCGGCTGCGCACGCCCTCCACAGCCGCTCCACGCCGGGGCGATGCCGTGGGTCGATGCTGGTGCGGATGTAGTCGTCGTTCGAGATCTGCAGCGACGCCGCGAGAACGGCGAACCGCTGCGCCTTCTGCGCGACGAACTCAGCGACGGGCACGCCTGCGACGACGGCCGCGTCGACGTTCTTGAGCGCGTTGTCGTCCGTACCGCTCAGGAGGCGAACGTCGTCTCCGCGCGCACGACGATGCCGCGCAAGCACGTCGGCCTGAACGAACTCGAGCGCGTGCCCGAGATGCGGATCGCCATTCACGTACGGAATGGACGTCGTGATGTAGAAGCGCCGTTGAATGCTCATCGGATTCTCCTTCCTGGCCTCTGCAGGGCCAGCCGCCGATGAGCGCGTCGACCCCGTTTCTACGAGGGGCCGGTTGTTCGACGGATTGCTAGCGCACGCCGACAGGCCCTGGAAGCGGGGCCGTCATCAGAGTCGGTGTCGCGCGCCGGTACATGCTCAGAACGTAGCGCAGAATCAGCGCCGGGCGAAGAGTCAGAACAGCTCCTACTGCTCGGCTTCAGCAAGAACTGCGCGAGCCGTGTCGAGATCCGACTTCAACACCAGGATCTCCCGCGGCCCAGACGGTGTGAACTCCTCGAGCAGCGAGTCGAGTTCCGCCGTGTCGCGGTAGCTGCACTCAAGCCCGGCGGAGCGGAGGAGGCCACAGACGATGTCGGCTTCCGGCCCGCTCGCGACCACCTTCAACACAACTGTGTCGTTCTCGTCCATACGAATCGGCTCTCCTCTTAAAACAGCTGGTTCTCGCCGCCGAAGATCGCCGAGACGGAGTCGTCGGCGAACACGTTCATGATCGTCTCGGCGAGGAGTGGCGCGACGGTCAGCACGGTCATGTTGTCGGGCTTCGAGATCGGGTCGATCGGCACCGTGTCCGTGACGACGATCCCGGCGAAGCCCGCCCCGCTCAACTTCTCGAGGCCCTCCTTCGAGATCAGCGCATGCGTGACGAAGACCCAGACGTCGGTCGCACCGTGCTCCTTCAGTGCCTCGGCGCCCGCAATCAGCGTGCCGCCCGTCGTCGTGATGTCATCGCCGATGATCGCGACCTTGCCGCGCACACGGCCGGTCACCTCGGTGACCGAGACGACGTCGTGCGCAGGGCGCGTCTTGTGCATGATCGCGAAGTCGGCATCGATCATCTCGGCGAACCGAACGGCGTGCTTGGCGCGACCGGCATCCGGTGCGACCGAGACGACGCCCTCACCGGTGAGCCCGAGATCGCGGAAATGGCGTGCAAAGAGCGGCAGGCTCGTCATGTGGTCGACGGGAATCTGGAAGAACCCCTGGATTTGGCCTGCGTGCAGATCCATCGTCAGCACTCGGTCGGCGCCCGCCAGCTGCAGCATGTCTGCGATCAGGCGCGCCGAGATCGGCTCGCGCGGCTTCGCCTTGCGGTCCTGCCGCGCGTAGGGGAACCACGGGATGACGGCGGTGATCCGTTTCGCGGACGCGAGCTTCGCCGCCTGGATCATCAGCAGCAGCTCCATCAGGTTCTGGTCGACCGGCTCGCAGCCTGTCTGGACGAGGAAGATGTCGGCGCCGCGGATCGACTCGCAGTAGCGGATGTAGGTCTCGCCGTTGCCGAAGGTATGCAACTCGATCTCGCCGAGCTCGACGCCGAGCGGCTCGACGATCTTCTGGGCGAGGCCCTGATGGGAACGGCCCGAGAAAACCATGAGTCGCTTCTGCGGCCCGCGCTCGAGCCAATGCCCCGGCGAGGTCTGGGTCATGGGCTCCGACGATTCGAGGCCTGGAAGAACGAGCTCAGTCGTCGCGCTGCCGGGCTGCATACCCCTCCTTGTTCTCCTGGCGGGACCGAGCGATCCCGAGTGCGTCCGGGGGGACGTTCTTCGTTATTACCGATCCTGCGGCGATCCAAGCCCCGTCTCCGATCTCCACCGGCGCAATGAAGCCATTGTGGATCGCGGTCCTGACGTTGCGGCCGATCGTCGTCCGCCCCTTGGGCAGGCCTGGCTTATGGGCGAAGTTGGCGGTGATTGCTCCTGCGCCGATATTCGTGTCCTCGCCGATCTCGGCATCGCCGATGTAGGACAGGTGCGGAACCTTTGTCCGGTCGCCGATCCGTGAGTTCTTGATCTCCACGAAGGTGCCTGCCTTGGAAGACTCGCCGAGGACCGTCCCGGGGCGAAGGTAACAGAAGGGGCCGATCGTCGCGCGAACCCCGATGTGCGCGTCGACCGCGACGGTGTTTGCTCCGATCTCAGCGCCGGCGGCCACCCGCGTCGCACCGCGAAGGATCACGAAGGGCTGGATCGTCGCATCGGGCTCGATCGCGACTGTCGGCTCGATCCACGTCGTCTGCGGATCGACGATCGTGACGCCCGCGAGCATGTGCGCCTCGTTGATCCGGTCACGCAGAACACCCGCCGCAGCCGCGAGCTCGACGCGGGTGTTCACGCCGTGCGTCTCGTTCGAGTCGGGTGCGACATGCGCGGCCACTTTCTGCCCGCCGGAGACGAGGATCTCGATCACATCGGTGAGATACAGCTCACCCTGCACGTTCTTCGGCTGTAGTTGCTCGAGTGCGGGCCAGAGCACGTCGTTCCGGAACACGTAGATCGACGAATTGATCTCGCGGAGCGCCTGCTCCTCGGAAGTCGCGTCGGTGCCCTCCGCGACGCGAAGCACGGAGCCGTCGGCGCCGCGGACGATCCGACCGTAGACCCGGGGATCGGGCGGCAGTGCGCTGAGAATCGTCGCGGCCGCGCCCTCCCGCCGGTGGGTTGCGATCAGGTCGAGCAGGAGCTGCGAGGTGAGGAGAGGCGTATCGCCCGAAAGCACGAGCACATCGCCGGCGTGTGACTCCAGCGCCGCACGCGCTGTGCGCACGGCGTCGCCCGTCCCGAGCGGCGGGTCCTGCACGACCACCGTTGCACCGGTGCCGGCGAGCTCCTCACTTCCGGTCGGCGAGGCGACGACGACAAGCGGAGCGGCGCCGGTCTCGCGGCCCGCCTCGAGCACCCAGTCGATCATCCGCCGGCCGAGGAGCTCGTGGAAGTGCTTCGGCACCGCAGAGCGCATGCGGGTGCCGAGCCCTCCGGCCATGACGACGGCTGCGATGGACGGGTCGGTGGTCATCGGGGCTTCAGAATGGCTGGGGCGCCAGGATTCGAACCTGGGATCGCGGGACCAAAACCCGCTGCCTTACCGCTTGGCTACGCCCCACAGTGCGGCGAGTATAGGCGCCGGTTACCGGCGTTCTCTGAAGAGGAAGAACAGTGCGATGATCGCGAGTACCGCGATCACTCCGACCGCGAGGAGCTTCAGGATCCCGAGGGCGATCGGCACGCAGAGGACGAGCAGCTGCGACGCCGCGAAGATCCAGCTTGCTTGCCGGATCAGGTCCGAACGGCTGCTGCGGCCGGCATACCACCAGAAGCCGACGCCGATCGCGGCCAGGACGACGGCCTCCCACCAGTGGAGGACGTGCACCAGATAGAGCAGTCCCTCGACGAGGGTGATCCAGAGGGTGAGACGAAGACGGCGCTCGCGCAGCCAGCGCCCAGGGCGCGTCGATCCGTGCTCGATCGCAGTCGCACCGACCATCTCGTACGAAACGGTACCACGCTGCCCCGGGCCGATTTCGCGTCAGCGGGCCGCGAGTGCGAGCAGCAGCAGGTCCCAGAACGCAATCGCGGTCGCGGCCAGCGTCAGGACGGCGATCAGCACCGGCGACTACTTGAACTTGAAGTTCGCCCGATGCACGGTCCCGTCGGTCAGGGCAACAGTCAGCTGGCGACACGACCCCGCCCAGCTCTTGTCGGTCTTCCAGACATACGTGTACTGCCCCGACGCACCGTCGTAGTTGAGCCCACTCGTGCTGTTCGTCACCGTCTGCTCGACCGGGTCGAGCGGTGCGGTTGCGTCACACGAAATCGCGGCCGAACTCGGCGAGCCGGCCACGAAGATCGACAAACTCTGATTGCCGTTGAGCGTGAACTTGACCGGAACCGCCTGACCGGCGCTTAGCGTGTTCAATGACGGCAGGTTGTCGACGGGCTGCAGGAACCCGCCGAACTTGAAGACGACCGTGTATGTCGCTGTCGCGCTCGCGAGATGCCCCTCGAGGTCGCTCGCTGTGACCGTGAATGTCTTCTGGCCGAGTGACGAGGTGTCGATGTTCTGCCCGTTCGCCACCGGGTTCGTGCAGCTCAAGACGCCGCCGTCGTCGAAGCAGCTATACGACGCCGGAACCGGCTGGCCGAGATAGAACACGCCGTGGTTGATCGGCGCCGCGATCGTGATCTGCGGCCCCTGGCTGTCATCGGTCTTCGAGATGAAGAGGAAGCCCTTGTCGGTCGTGTAGCCGACGTTGCCCGCGCCGTCTTCCGCGAGGAATGCCGACTCGAGCTTCGGCACGTTGATCCCCGTGACCGTCGCGGCGTAGAGGTCGGTCGTGCCGGGCTGGAGCGTCAGGGTCACGAACGTCCACGAGCTTCCCCCCTGGGTGAAGTAGGCCTTCACGGCCTTCACACCGGACGCGTCACTCGTGCGCGCGAAGAGTGTCGCGGTGCTGCCGTTCACGACCGACCCGACCTGGGTGAAGAGCGGGGCCGCGAAGTCGGTGCTCGTCGAGTACAGCACCTGCAGGTCGATGCTGTCGAGGAGCCGCTGGGTGGTGCCTTCGCGCGTCTGACCTGGCACCAGCACGAGTTGGTCATGATTCTGGCCGAACGCGGTCCAGTGGTTCAGGCTCGCGAAGGTGGCGGGGAAGGTCGCGTTCGTGACCTTCGACTCAGGCTCGTTGGCCGCCAGGTCGATCATCGGCGTCGCGATCAGCGGGTTCACGTTGCCCGCGACGTCATGGGTCTGGAGCGCGTCGATGATGACGCCGTGTGCACGCTGCGGGCCGACAGCGGTCACTTCCTGGCTGACGCGCGGTTCGATCGGACGATCCTTCAGATACTCGACACCGCCGTCGGCGGCCGACCAGTACTTGCCGCGCGCGGTGGAATGGGGAACGAGCGCGTTCGCACCGGTGAACGAGAACGAGAGAGGCACCGCATTGACGTTCGGGTCCGAGGTGCCGATAGGCGTCAGCGGCGTCGGAGCGGCAGGCTCGGGGCCTGCGCCGATGCGATAGAAGGGCAGGCCGTAGAAGGTCGCCTCCGCGAGTGCCTTCTCAGCGTAGGGGTCGTAGCTCGCGATCGACGCGAAGTACTGCTGCTTGGCAAACACGAGCTTGCGGCCGATTGAGCCGTCGGACGCGAGGTTGTGCGAGAACAGGGTCATCAGGCGCTCCGACAGAGCGATCGTGTCGTAGTCGCCGTAGCCGTAGCCGGTGTTCGCGACATAGACACCCGCGCCGTTCTGGGCGAGTGCCTGCGCCCAGTCGCGCAACCGGGCCGCACTGTCCGGTGTGGACGGGAACAGGTCGCTTACGTTGAGGCCGGCGTGACACCCCATCGTGAAGAGAATGGCGTGCATGAGCCTGCCGGACGCGGGCAAGACGCTCGTCGGGACGAGCGTCGCGCTCGTGATCGGCGTCGTAGCCGGCGCGAGCTCCCAGTGGTTGTAGTGCCCGTTCACCGACAGTATTCCGGGTGCCAAGGAGGAGCTCGCGAAGTACGGCTGCACGTCAACCTGCCCCCACGAGTCGAACGGGCTGATGAACGGCGCGCCGGCCGTGAGCAGCGGGTTCGCCGCGTCGAGCGCCAGGTTCGTCCCGCCGATCGTTTGCCGGGAGCCGAGGTCGCTCTTCACCTGCGTCGCCTCGTCGCGCATGAAGTCGTAGCCCGCGACGACACCGGTCGACGGGTCGAGGATGCCGTTGCTCGTGTCGTAGCTGTCGAGCTGACGGGTGATCTCTGCAGGGGACTCGACGAGGCGGCCACCGGCGACCTGCGGCAGATAGAGCTCGCGTCCAAACCACGGAATGGTCGTGCCGGCGGTATACGCGTCGTCGGTCAGGGTGTTGCCGAGGAACTCGGACGCGAAGAGTGCATTCCCCTTCGTGAGGCCGTTCGTCGTGAAGAGCAGGTCGCTCACCGCAGTCGACTCGTTCGCATCGGTCGTCAGGTCGGAGATGCGCGCCATCGGCATCAGCTCGTCGCCGCCGACGATCACGACGTTCTCCACGCTCGGAGCCCCTGCCCGGTAGCGGGCGACGACGGCGTTGATCTTGCGCACTACATCGTTCGCCGCAGCCGGGGCGCACGGGGTCGCATCCCACGCGGCCTTGGCGGTGCGAACTGCTGCGTCGCCGTCGACCGGCAGAAGAGCCGCTTTCAGATCCGGGTGGGCCAGGACGAATGCGTTCAAGCGGTCTCG
>JBAQHS010000041.1:0-29041 GCA_049288455.1 Gaiellaceae bacterium
GCGTCTCCGAGCTGACGATCCGGCTCGTCGGCCTGATCCAGCCGGGCCGCATCGCCGGGCGCCGCGCCGACCGCATCGCGCGCTCGCGACGGCTGCGCCGGGCGGTCTTCGGGCCGTTCGAGGTCTCGAATCCCGACGCCCTGTCCGAGCGTGCGGTGCATGGGTTCCTGCGCGGGCCGACGATGCACACCGATGCGCTCGGCGCCGGGGTCGCGCTCAGCGCCGATGACCCGCGCGCCGATCTCGGTCGGGTCCAGGCTCCGGCCCTCATCCTCTGGGGCGCGCGCGACCGCCAGGTGCCGATCGCCGACGGCCACGAGTACGCCCGGCGGCTGGGAGCGCCGCTGCGCGTGATTGCCGACTGCGGTCATCTGCTGATCGGCGAGCGTCCCGATGCCTGCGCCCGCGCCGTCGCCGATTTCCTCGGCTGAAAGACGGAGAGGCGCGGGTCGCCCCGCGCCTCTCTCGACTTCATCGGGGTGCGGAGATTTGAACTCCGGACCTCTCCGACCCGAACGGAGCGCGCTACCAGGCTGCGCCACACCCCGAACGCGCGTAAGGGTAGCGCGTGTGCGGCATCAGGTTACGCGCACCTTCCGGGAGGCAAGGGGCACAAACCAGAGCAGCGCCCCGATCGCACCGCCCACGGCGAGGATCGCGGTGGGCGTGACGATCCCCGCGATCGCGCCCGCCAGCACGAAGCCGACCGGCGTCAGGCCGAGCGAGCCGAAATAGTCGAAGCTGAGAACGCGCGAGAGGAGGTGCTCCGGCACGAGCTCGCTGATCAGGGTCATCCACGCCGAGATGCCGATCCCGACCCAGAAGCCGCGCCAGGTCGCGGCGGCGACGGCCAGCGGAAACCACGGTGAGAGCGCGAGCACGACGATGCCGATGTCGTTGATGCCGAACGCCGCGAAGCAGACGACGATGCGGTTGCGCCTCGGATGCCAGCGCGCCCAGACGAGCGAGCCCGCGACCATCCCCGCCGCCATGACGCTGAAGAGCAGCCCGTACGAACCGACGCCGCGGTGATAGTGCGTGCGCACGATCCGCGGAAGCAGCGCGGTGTACGGGGCCATCGCGACCATCAGGATCACCATCGCCGCGCCGATGCCCGTCCAGATCCACGGGACGCTCATCACGTACCGAAAGCCAGCAGCGAGCTCCCGACGCATGCCGAGCCGCGGCTCCGGCTGGATCGCGCGCGGCCTCGCGAGCCAGAGCGCGCCGGCCGAGACGAGGAACGAAAGCGCTTCGACCGCCCACACGACGTTCGGGCCGGTCGTCGCGTACAGGCCTGCGGCGATCGCCGGGCCGACGACCGCGCTGCCCTGCCGGGCGATCCCGATCCAGGAGCTCGCCGAGGCAAGGAGCGGCGACTCGACGACGAGCGGCACGATCCCGCCGAACGCCGGCTGGAAGAAGCCGTCGGCGGCGCCGAAGCATGCCGCGAGCACGAGGATCGACGTCAGGCCGAGATGACCGCTCGCGTCGAGTGCGAAGAAGATGCCGGCCACGACCGCGCGCGCGAGATCGGACGAGATCATCAGCAGCCTGCGCGAATGCCGGTCGGCAAGCACGCCGCCCCAGAGGAGCGTCGCCAGCATGGCGAGCGAGTCGAGCGCCAGCACGAACGCCAGCGAGCGAGCGTCGCCCGTCAGTGCGGTGACACGCCAACCGAGTGCGACGATGAACGCGGCATCGCCGACGAACGAGATCGTCTGCCCGCCCCAGAGCAGGCGGAAATCGCGGCTGCGGAACGCCGCGAGGCTCCCGGGCCGCGTGTCGCTCATTCCGGGCGTGAGGCTATCGTCCGGGCGTCGTGCCCCAGGCAGTGATCTTCGACGTCGACTTCACGATCGCGCGGCCCGGGCCAGACCTCGGGCCCGAGGGCTACGTCCGCCTCGGAGCGCGGCACGGGCTCACCCTCGATGCGGCCCGCTACGACGACGCGCGCCACGCGGCGTTCCAGACGCTGACGAGCCATCCCGAGCTCGATCACGACCAGGAGATCTGGATCCTCTTCACCGAGCGGATCATCGAGGGAATGGGCGGTGCCGGCGACACGTATGCGGCCGCCGTCGAGATGACTGCGAACTGGGAGCACGCCCATCACTTCGAGCTCTACGACGATGCGCGGCCGGCTCTTGCCGAGTTGCGCGCGCGGGGGATCAAGATCGGCCTGCTCTCGAACACCGAACGCGACCTCGAGCTCTTCGTCGCGCACCACGACCTGGCCGTCGACGCCGTGCTCACGTCGCGCCTGCATGGGAAGACGAAGCCGCACGAGACGATCTTTCGTCGCATGCTCGAGCTGCTCGAGGTCGAAGCCGCCGCCGCGGTGATGGTCGGCGACACGCTCGCCGACGATGTCGAGGGTGCTCGCGCCGTCGGCATGCGCGCGATCCTCGTCGACCGGCACGGCCTCTATCCGGATGCGGCCGACCGCCTCGCTGACCTGAGCGCGCTCTCCGCCGTGCTGGGGCTGCTCTAGTGTTCTCCTCGTGAGCTGGCTCATCTGGGCGCTGCTGGCGGTGGCACTGGCTGTCGGTGAGCTGCTGACCCCCGGACTCTTCTTCCTCGGCCCCGTCGCGCTCGCCGCCACCGCGGCCGGCGTTGCGGCCGCACTCGGAGCGGGGACGATCGGAGCGTTGCTCGTCTTCATCGGCGGCTCGCTCGCGTCGCTCGCGATCCTTCGCCCCATCGCCCGCAGGCATGTCCGGCTCCCGGCGCTCTCACGGACCGGCACCGACGCGCTCGTCGGCCGGAAAGGGCTCGTCACGCAGCGCGTCGACGTGCACGGAGGGCGCGTACGGATCGGCGGCGAGGAGTGGAGTGCACGGTCCTACGTCGACGACCAGGTGCTCGTCGAAGGGCAAACTGTCGACATCATCCAGATCGACGGGGCGACAGCCCTCGTCGCCGAATAGGAAGGTCACTACATGGCTGCCCTGATCGTGCTCGGCGTGATCGCGTTGTTCGTGCTCGTCCTGCTCGCCAAGACCGTGCGCGTGATCCCGCAGGCTCGCGCCGGCGTCGTCGAGCGTTTCGGCCGCTACTCCCGCACGCTGACGCCCGGCCTGACGATCGTCATCCCGTTCATCGACCGCGTGCGCCCGCTGCTCGACCTGCGGGAGCAAGCGGTGTCGTTCGAGCCGCAGCCCGTGATCACCGAGGACAACCTCGTCGTCAACATCGACACGGTCATCTACTTCCAGGTCACCGATCCGAAGTCGGCGACCTACGAGATCGCGAATCCCGTGAACGCGATCGACCTGCTCACCGTCACGACGCTGCGCAACGTGATCGGCGGCATGACGCTCGAGCAGACGTTGACCTCACGCGAGACGATCAACGACCAGCTGCGCGGGATCCTCGACGACGCGACCGGGAAGTGGGGCATTCGCGTGCACCGCGTCGAGCTGAAGTCGGTCGACCCGCCGCCGTCGATCAAGGACACGATGGAGAAGCAGATGCGCGCCGACCGTGAGAAGCGCGCCGCCATTCTCCAGGCCGAAGGCATCAAGCAGGCGCAGATCCTGACCGCGGAGGGCGAGAAGCAGTCCGCGATCCTGAAGGCCGAGGGCCAGAAGCAGGCGGCGATTCTCGCGTCCGAAGGGCAGTCGAAGGCGATCGAGACCGTGTTTGCCGCCATCCACGCCGGCAATCCCGACCCGCAGCTCCTCGCCTACCAGTATCTCCAGGTGCTGCCCCAGATCGCGCAGGGGGACGCGAACAAGCTCTGGGTGATCCCGAGCGAGCTCACCCAGGCGCTCGGGCGCATCTCCGAGCGCGTACTTCCCCCATCTGAGGGAAAGTCCGATACAACGTGAGGGATGCAGCCCGGCAGGGTTTCTGCCGATGACAGCTGCAGTTGCTCTCGCCGAAGCGCATTCTCAACACCGGATTCGTCCTCGCCGCACTGGTGGTGGGGTTTCTCGTGGCGCGCCATTTTGCGCGCTCCGGGTGGCCGCTTCACCGCGCGAACTTCTGGCTCGTCGCGCTCGCAGCGTTGATCTTCCTCGCCGCGTACGCCGCGAAGGCGTGGGGGTGGCAGCACCTCTTCCGCCGCGGTGAGCGTCCCGCGGTCCTGACGCTCGCCGCCGCCGGCGGCGCAGCCTCGGTCGGCGGCATCGCGCTTCCCGGCCGCTGCGACGAGGTGATCCGCTTCGCCGTCGTCCGCCGTTGCCGGCGCAAGCGCGCCAGTCTCGGCGCCGTCGCGCTCTCGCTCTTCCTGCTCGGGCTCCTCGACAGCGCGGCCCTGACGCCGCTCGCTTCGGTCGCCCTCGCAGTCGCGCACGTCGGCGGCTGGATGCAGGCCGGTCTCGTCGTCGTCGCGGTCGCCGGGGTCGCGTCTGCGGCGCTCGTGGTCTCGCTGCCGCGGCTCTCGCGCGTCGAGCGCTTCCAGCGGTTCCGGCTCGCCCGGTGGATCGCCGACAACGCCACCCCGCCGCGCGAGGCTGCCTGGGCGTGGGTCGCGGTCGCAACGTCGTGGGTGCTGCGGTCCCTGGCGACCTTCGTGCTCCTCGCCGCGCTTGGCCTCGGCACCGACTTTGCACTGGCGCTCGCCTTCGTCTGTGCCGCGTCAGCGGCGGCCGTGTTGCCCGTTGCACCGGCAGGAGCTGCGATGCAGGCCGGCGCCGGCGCCGCGATCCTCGTCGCGTCCGGTATGCACGCCGAGCAGGCGGTCGCGTTCGGGATCGCCGCACAGGCGCTCGTGATCGCAGCTGGCGCAGCGTGCGTCCTTGCGCTCGCAGCGTGGCACGCGCAGGGGCGTTTCCTGCCCTCGCTCAGTCGATAGTCGCCGCTTCCTCGATCGTCAGGACCGGCCCGACGCAGGTGTCCTCACCTTCGAGCAGGTCGAGCCACTCGCGCATCGTGCGGGTGCGGAGCAGCGAGGTGAGCTCGGGCAACTCGGGCTCGAAGGCGCCGTCGACGAGATCGGGCAGCTCGAGCAGTTCGCACAACCGCCTCCAGAATTTCGGCTCGAGCGCGGCCACGGTCAGGTACCGGCTGTCCGCTGTTTCGTAGATGCGGTAGCACGCGACGCCGCCGGTGAGCAGGCGCGGCACCGTGTCGCCGCCGACACGATGCGCGACGAACCGGTGCGAGCCGTGCGTCATCGAGATCACGATGCGCGCGCCGCGCCCGGTGCGGGTGCGTTCGAGCAGCGCGGCGAGCACCTCGATCACCGCACCCTGGCCGCCCGCCGCGAGGTCGGCGACTTGCACCGGCGGTAGGGCGGGCGCCGTGTCGGCGAGCGCACCGGCGTACCCGAGGTAGTTCAGATCGTGGCCCGCCTGTCCCGCGTGTGGGCCGTCCAGGCCAAACCCGGTGATCGAGCAGAGGATTGCCGTGTCGCGCAGTTCGACGCCGAGGCGCTCCCAGACCCCTGGGCGGAACCCTTCGAGGACGACGTCTGCTTCGTGCAGCACCGCCGGAGGTGGCTCGGCGCGCGCGTCCCAGGTCATCACTTCCTTGCCCTCGTTCAACGCGGAGTACCAGGGTGGCGATGCGTCGCGCACCGGGTCGCCGTCCGGCGGCTCGATCTTCACGACGCGTGCACCGAGGCGGAGCAGCTCACGGCTCGCGAACGGCCCAGGCAGGTAGCGGGTGAGATCGGCGACGGTGACGCCCGCGAGCGGTTGCATCCGTGGCGATTATGCTGGTGCGACGTTGGTGGCGCGAACGATCGACAGGCGGAGAGAGCTCGTGGACGCAGCCGTGCGCGTGTTCGCGCGCAACGGGTTCCACGCATCACGCGTCGGTGAGATCGCCGAGGAGGCGGGTGTCGCTCACGGCCTCCTCTACCACTACTTCCGCTCGAAGGACGAGGTGCTCGAGACGATCTTCCGCGAGACGTGGTCGGGCCTCGTCGACGAGACAAGGCGCATCGAGGCGTCTGGTGCGACGCTTCGCGAGCAGCTTCGCCGCTTCGCGCGCATCTACCTCGGCTCGTGGCTCGTCACGCCCGAGGTCATCCGCGTGCTCGTACGCGAGGTCGCACGCAGCCCCGAGGTCGGAAACCGTGTCGACGAGATCCGTGAGCTGTTCGTCACCCTGGAGCGGATGATCGAGGCCGCGAAGGCGCGTGGCGAGGTGCGGGCCGAGTGCGACGCCCAGTTCGCTGCGTGGGCTGTGTACGGCGCGCTCGAGGAGATCCTCACCGGCTGGGTGCTCGGCCAGCTGCCCGGCGAGGAGGAGGATGTCGAGCGTGCGGTCGTGACGGTGGTGGACGTCACGTACGCGGGGCTCTCGGCATGACGGACGTGTTCAACCTGCTCGACGCTGCGGTCTCGGAGGACGACCGCGTGCGCGAGGGGCACCGGTTCCGGCGGGCGATGATCGGGCAGGAGGTCGGGGCGAAGCTGACGGGGCTCAGCCTTTACGAGCTGCCGCCGGGGGAGCGCGCGTGGGCGTATCACTACGAGTTGAATCGCGAGGAGTGGGTGATCGTCGTTGCGGGCGAGGTCGTGGTGCGGACGCCCGACGGCGATCGCGTGCTCGCCGTCGGGGACGTCGTGTGTTTCCCGCCGGGCGCCGCAGGGGCGCATCAGGTGCGAAACGATTCGGACGCGCCTGCGCGGTTCGCGATGCCGTCGTCGTGGGCCGGCGACGGTTACGTCGCGATCCGGCCCGACAGCAATACCGCGCTGATCGTCGGCCCGGGCTTCCGGCGCATCGTGCCGCTCGATGAGGATCTCGGCTACTGGGACCGGGAGCCGGAGGTGTAGCTGTGAGCGAGGTCAACCTCTTTACGGCTGCGGTCACCACGGACGACGACGATCCGGACGGTTACAACACGTCGTATGCGCGCGTCGGCCCTTTGGTCGGTGGTAGCGCCCTCGGCCTTTCGGTGTATCAGCTGCCGCCGGGGCAGAGCATCTGCCCGTATCACTACGAGACGGGGGAGGAGGAGTGGCTCGTCGTGCTCGTCGGCGCGCCGACGGTGCGCACCCCCGACGGCGAACAGCAGCTCCGGCCCTGGGACACGGTGTTCTTCCCGCGGGGCGAGGAGGGCGCACACAAGGTGACGAATCGGACGGGCGAGACCGTCCGCGTCGCGATCTGGTCGAACCGCGTCAATCCGAGTACGTCGGTGTACCCCGACTCGGCCAAGGTCGGCGCCTGGCCACCCGGCAAGCTCTTCCGCCTGGCCGACGCGGTCGACTACTGGGACGGCGAGCTCTAACCGCCAGGCCGCTTTAAGACATGTCGCGGGGACAGTCCCGAAGCCATGTCCGCTCCGCACATGTCGCGGGGACAGTCCCAAGCAATGTCCGCTCAAGTCATGTCCGCTCCGCTCATGTCGCGGGGACAGTCCCCCGGCCACGTCTATTTCCGCCGTCGGCGAGTGACGGGTCAGCCCGCCGGCGGGCGGCCATACGAGCCATGTCTCGGGGACTGTCCCCCGGACATGCGCCTTTCGGGCGCGGCTGAACGTGCGGATTGCGGAGTGTCGAGCACGCCGATACGTTCGGCTGATGGCACGACAGCCGCGCTACGTCCTTCCCGAGGTCGGTGTGTTCCACGTCACGGCGCGGGGTGTCGCGGGGATGGACATCTTCCGGGACGACGCGGATCGCACGCGATTCGCCTCGCTCCAGCGGCTCGCGGCGAAGCGCTGGGAGTGGCATCTCCTTGCGTCGTGCCAGATGACGAACCACTTCCACCTGATCGTCCTCGCCGAGCTCGAGCACCTCTCACGCGGGATGCACCTCCTGAACTTTCGCTACGCGCAGCGGTTCAACGAGCGTTATGACCGTCGCGGTCACCTCTTCCAGGACCGCTTCCACGCCCAAGTCGTGCGAGACGACGAGCACCTCGTCAACGCGTGCGAGTACGTCCTCGACAACGCCGTCCGCGCCGGACTCTGCGCCTCGCGGGACGATTGGCCGTGGCTCGGCGGCGAGGTTGTCGACGATCTAGGCCGAAGCGTGCACGGGCGAGAGCGCGGGCGCCCACGAGCAGAGGGGGGAGGATTCCCCGCCACGTCCGTTCAACCGCCGGTATCCGAGGGCGTGCTCGGCCTGCATCATCTTGTGGATCTGCGTCGTCCCCTCGTAGATGATCGGCGCGCGTGCATTCCGGAAGTACCGCTCGATCCCGTACTCGCCGGAGTAGCCGTACGAGCCGAACACCTGAATCGCGAGATGCGCAGCCTCGAACGCCGACTCGGTTGCATGCCACTTCGCCAGCGAGGTCTCGCGCGTATTTCGCTTCCCCTCGTTCTTCATCCACGCCGCCTGCATGACGAGCAGCTTGGACGTCTCATAGCCGAGCACCATCTTCGCGATCATGTCCTGGACGAACTGATACTTGCCGATCGGCTGCCCGAACGTCTGCCGCTCCCGCGCGTACTCGACCGAGCGCTCGAGGCAGGCGCGCACGACGCCGACGCCGCCGGCGGCGACCGTGAACCGCCCCTGGTCGAGCGAATGCATCGCGATCTCGAAGCCCTGCCCCTCCTCGCCGATCAGATTCTCGGCGGGCACCTCGACGTTCTCGAAGAAGAGCTCTCCGGTCGAGCCGGCCCAGATGCCGAGCTTGTTCTCGGTGTCGCGCGTCGTGAAGCCTTTCATCCCCTTCTCGAGGACGAACGCGCTGATCCCCTTGTGGCCCGCCGCGGGATCGGTTTTCGCGAAGACGAGGGCGTGGTCCGCGACCGACGCATACGAGATCCAGTTCTTCTGTCCGTTTAGGACGAACACATCGCCCTCACGGCGCGCTGTCGAGCGCATCGAAGCGACGTCCGAGCCCGCGTCGGGCTCGGTCAGGCCGAAGCACGCGAGCTTCTCGCCCTTTGCCTGGGGCGTCAGCCACCGCTGCTTCTGCTCCTCGCTGCCGTACTTGAGGATCGAAAGCGAGTTCAGCCCGACGTGGACGGAGATCAGCGTGCGAAATGCCGCCTCGCCGCGCTCGATCTCCTCGCACGCAAGCGCCTCCGCGACATAGTCGAGCCCGGCGCCGCCGTACTCCTCCGGCACGACGATCCCGAGGATCCCCAGCTCCGCCATCCCCTCGATCAGCTCCATGTCGAGCTTGTGGTCGATGTCGTTCTGGATCGCGACGGGGAGGACGCGCTCGTCCACGAACGCCCGGACGGTGTCCTGGATGAGGCGCTGCTCATCGGTCAGTTCGAAATCCACGCGGAGCAGGGTACCGGTCTGTACGACGCCAGCCGGTGGACAGGGTGTCGCCGGCTCGCGTCCCCCTTTCGGGCCGTGGGTTCACCCGGAGCGGTGAACAACCCGGTGCAACGCCCTGTCGATACTTGTTCCATGACTTCGACTGCGGCTCGTGTCTATCTCGCGCTGGGTCTGCTGGCCACGGCCGCCTACCTTGGTGTCGGCGGCTCCGAAGTGATCTACGAGTCGCTCGGCCTCCTCGCCGCCGCGGCGATCGTCTTCGGCGTCGTCCGTCACAAGCCTCAGGCACGTCTCGCCTGGTTGCTCCTCGCCGCGTCGCAGGCGCTGTTCGGCCTCGGCGACATCGTCTACTTCAACGCCTACGGCTCCTCGCCGCCGTACCCATCGGGGGCGGACGGCCTGTATCTCGTCGCTGTCGTCGTTTTCGCGGTCGCGCTCCTGCTGCTGGCATCGCGATCGACCTACGGCCGCGACCTTCTCTCCTATGTCGATGCTTTCGTGATCGCGCTCGCGATCGGTCTGCTGATCTGGTCCGCCCTGTTCGAGGGCTCGTTCGGTAGCGGCGATCATCCTCTCGCTCGC
This sequence comes from Gaiellaceae bacterium, assembly GCA_049288455.1. Classification (GTDB taxonomy): domain Bacteria; phylum Actinomycetota; class Thermoleophilia; order Gaiellales; family Gaiellaceae; genus PALSA-600. The sequence goes on from JBAQHS010000041.1 coordinate 9,732, forward strand.
GTCGTCTCGGTCGCCTATCCACTCATCGACCTCGTGCTCCTTGCGGCGCTCCTGCACGCGTTCTTCGTGCGCGGGGAGCGAACCGTTGCGTTCTACGCGCTTGCAGGCTCAGTGATGCTTCTGCTCCTCTCGGACATGTGGTACATGGTTCCTGCGCTGACCTCGAACTACGTGCAAGGAACGTGGCGCGACTGCGGCTGGCTCGGCTCGTATGTGCTCGCCGGGGCGGCAGGCCTGCAGCCGTCGATGAGAAGCTTCGTCAGACCGCGACCGCAGCTCTTGCGTGCGCGCCGTGTGGCGCTCCTCGGCGTCGCCGTGGGGTCGATCGCTGTCTCGGCCATGATCGAGCAAGCCCTCACCGGCAGCGTGGCCGTCTATCCGCTCGCCGGCTTCGGTGTCCTCGCTGCGGGCTTCGTCGTCGTGCGCGTCGTGTGTCTGATCAGGGAGCTCGAACGTGCGATTGCAGCCGCGGAAGAATCCGAGCGCCGCTTCCGGCTCGTCTTCGAACGCGCGCCGATCGGGATCTCCGTCGGGCGCGACGGGATCATGACGGAGACGAATCCGACATTTCAGCGAATGCTCGGTTACACGGGTGATGAGCTCGCGCGGATGCATTACACCGAGGTGACCGAGGCGGACGAGCCGTGGTTGGCGATGCAGCAGGAGCTGGATCAGGGGTCGCGCGACCGATACGCGATCGACAAGCGCTACGTCCGCAAAGACGGCGAGGTCGTCAGCTCGCATGTTCATGTCGCGCTCGATCTCGAGGATGGCCTCGGCATCAGCCTGGTCGAGGACGTGACTGAGCGGCTCGAGCTCGAAGAGCAGCTCCGGCAGGCGCAGAAGATGGAGGCAGTGGGGAAGTTGGCCGGCGGAGTCGCGCACGACTTCAACAATCTGATGACTGCGGTGATCGGGTACAGCGACCTCCTGCTGCTGGAGCTGGAGCGCGGGGATCCGCGCACGGCGCGAGTCGATGCGATCCGAGAGTCGGCGGTGCGCGCGGGCGAGCTGACTCGGCAACTTCTGGCCTTCGGCCGTCGGCAGGTCCTGCAGGTCGCTGAAGTCGATTTGCGGGGGGTGGTCGAGCGAATGGACACGCTGCTGCAGCGACTGATCGGCGAGAACATCCGTCTCGAGACGGTCTTCGGCTCGGCCGAAATCATCGTTCGTGCTGACGAGTCGCAACTCGAACAGGTCGTGATGAATCTCGCCGTCAACGCGCGAGACGCGATGCCCGACGGGGGCACCTTGACGATCGCGGCCCTGATCGACGGAGAGCGCGCCGTCCTCTCGGTGCTCGATGACGGCTGCGGCATGGACGCCGCGACTCTCGCCCGGATCTACGAGCCGTTCTTCACGACGAAGTCGATCGTCGACGGCTCCGGGCTCGGGCTGTCGACCGTGCATGGGATCGTTGGCCAGACCGGAGGCACGATCGAGGTCGAGAGCGCGCCGGGAGAGGGAACCATGTTCACGATCCGCCTTCCCCTGGCTCGCCCGGTGGAGGGCTTGCCCGCCCAGCCGGCCGGCGCTACGCTTGTTGACTGACGAGTCAGTCAACACCGTTTGCATCGATGCCGGAGGGAGCTGAGCATGGGAGTGATCGAACAGGCCGTGTCGGGCGGGGTCTCGTTCGCACTGACCGATGAGCAGAAGGAGCTTCGCGCCCTGGCACGCGAGTTCGCGACGAAGGAGATCCGGCCGAACGCTGCCGACTACGACGTGCACATGACGCACCCCGTGGACGTGATCGCGAAGGCGCACGACGTTGGGCTGATGAACGTGCATGTCCCCGCCGAGTACGGCGGCCTCGGCCTTGGCGCCTTCGACGGAATGCTCGTCGGCGAAGAGATCAACTGGGGCTGTACCGGCATCGGCACGTCGATCGGCGCGAACGGGCTCGGCGCCGGCCCGGTGATCATCGCCGGGACCGACGAGCAGAAGACGACCTGGCTCACGCCGCTCGTCGAGCAGCCGATCCTCTGCTCCTTCGGACTCTCCGAGCCGGAGGCCGGCTCCGACGTCGCGCGACTGAAGACGACCGCGGAGCGTCGCGGTGACGAATACGTCCTCAACGGCTCGAAGACCTTCATCACGAACGCGGGGTACGCGGACTGGACGGTCGTGTTCGCGAAGACCGATGTGTCGAAGGGCCACCGCGGCATCTCCGCCTTCATCGTTCCGATGGACACGCCGGGCGTCACGATCGAGCAGCACCTCGACAAGATGGGGCAGCGTGCGACTGACACCTCGGCGTTCGCGCTCCAGGACGTCGTCGTGCCGGCGGCCAACCTCCTCGGCGAAGAAGGTCAAGGGTTCAAGCTCGCGATGCAGACACTCGACTTCACCCGGCCCGGCACGGCGATCGGCGCGGTCGGCGTGGCGCAGGCTGCGTATGAGCTGGCCGTCGCCTACGCGAAGGAGCGCGTCACGTTCGATGTGCCGATCGCGATGCACCAGGGCGTGAACTTCATGATCGCCGACATGGCAACCGAGATCGAGGCCGCGCGCCTCCTGACGTGGCAGGCGGCCTGGATGCTCGATCGCGGCGAGCGGGCAACGCTCTACTCGTCGTTTGCGAAACGCTTTTCGGCCGACACAGCCATGAAGGTCACGACCGACGCTGTGCAGGTCTTCGGCGGGTACGGCTACATGAAGGAGTATCCGGTCGAGAAGTTGATGCGCGACGCCAAGCTCTTCCAGATCTACGAGGGAACCTCGCAGATCCAACGGCTCGTGATCGCCAAGGAAATCTTCATGCCTCGCGACGCGTAGCCATGTCGCTCGAGATCGATCTCTCGGGGCGTGTTGCCTTTATCACCGGCGGCTCCCGTGGCCTTGGTCGCGCGGACGCGCTGACACTCGCCCGGGCGGGCGCCGATGTGGTGATCGCCGATTTGCTCGTCGAATCGGAGCTGACCGAGGAGACCGACGCGTACGGGCCGCTCGCCATGGTCGCCCGCACGCAGGGCCTCGTCGGAAGCGAGTCAGCCGCGGAGGAGATTCGTGCGATGGGCCGGCGCTCATTTGCCATCCGCTGTGACGTCACCGATCGCGATCAGGTCGCCGCCGCCGTCGCTCAGACAGTCGAGCAACTCGGATCGGTCGACATCCTCGTCAACAACGCGGGCACGCTGGACCACGTCGGGCAGTTCCCGGCGCAGAGCCCTGAGCTCTGGGAGCGAGACCTGCGCGTGAACCTGACCGGTGCTTTCAACTGCGGCCAGGCTGTTTGGCCACATATGAAGGACCGCGGGTGGGGCCGCATCGTGAACATGGCGTCGGTTGCGGGCACCTTGGGCGGGTTTGGCCAGGCGTCGTATGCGACGACGAAGGCGGGAATCCTGGGCCTGACGAAGACCCTCGCGATGGAGGGGGGACGCCACGGGATCACCGCTAACGCTGTCGTGCCTGGAATCATCGGCAGCGAGGCCTTCCACCTGGCGAACGCAGCGATGAACGAGCGAATCGCAGCCCGCACAGTCTTCAAGCGCCCGGGCGAGCCTCAGGACATCGCGAACGCCATCGCGTGGCTGTGCTCGGACCTCGCGTCGTACGTCACCGGCATCGAGCTGAACGTGTCCGGCGGCGTCGAGCTTTTCGTTTTCTAAGCCACGAAACCGACGCTACGATCCGCTCGTGGCAGCGTCGTCGGCAGTCCGCGCTACCCGCTCGTCTGCGCGCGCGCGCCTTTGGGCGCGGCTTGCCATGCTCGGAGCACTCGGCGCCGCAGTCGTCATCGTCCTCGGGCTCGTCTTCGCAGGCTCGCCGGACAGGCTCGCGAACGGCACGCGCATCGCAGGCGTCGACGTGGGGGGACTCAGCGCGGCCGACGCCGAGCAGCTCCTGCAGCGGCGCTCAGACAGGCTGACGAACGTCCCGGTGACGTTCGTTTTCGGGGCGCACCGGTTCCGGGTGACCCCGCGGGCGCTCGGGATCCAGGTCGACTGGCACCAGGCCGTGAAGACAGCCGAGCAGCAGGGTGGCGGCTTCGGGATCGTCCGTGGGTATCGCCGCCTCGAGCTCGAGGTCTTCCCGGAGGATCTCGTGCCACCGATCCGCGTCTACGACGCGGGGCTGTCGTATGAGGTGGGACTGCTCGGCAAGGCCGTCGACACGCCCCATCGCGAGGCGCGGCTGGTCCGGCGCGGGCTGCACATCACGATCGCCGCGGGGTCGATCGGGCACGTTCTCGACCGTCAGGCGGCGCAAGAGTTGATCATTCGGTCACTCGCGTCCTTCTCGCGCGCCCCGGTCGGTCTTCCCGTTCACGTCGATGCCCCGGCCGTCACGGTGGCGTCTCTCACCGCCGCCCAGCAAACCGCTTCGCAGATCATCTCGGCACCGGTCACTCTCGTTGCGGGCCCGACGCGGCTGCGGTTGCCGCGCTGGCGGCTCGCCAAGCTGCTCGACCTCGAGAGTCTGCGCCTGAGCGCAGCCCCCGCCAACGCATATTTCGGGCGGCTCGAACGGACGGTCGACCGGGCGCCGAGGGACGCGGGCTTCGCGGTCGATTCGCGCGGCGCCATCAAGGTGGTTCCCGCTGCAACCGGGATCCGTCTCGATGTGCCCGCGTCGGCCGCCCGCATTCTCGCGGCGGCGAAGAGCAGGGAGAACCGCACGGCGACGCTGGCTCTCTCGGTGCAGCAGCCGAAGCGTTCGACTGCGGCGGCGCAAGCCATGGGCATCAACGGCACTGTCGGAACCTACGAGACGATCTATGGCGGTGATCCGAACCGGATCCACAACGTGCAGCTCGTGGCGCACCTTGTCGACGGCAAGCTGATCGCGCCTGGCTCGACGTTCTCGTTCAACGGCGCCACGGGCGAGCGCACCGCCGAGAAGGGGTTCCTCGTGGCTCCGGTGATCATCAACGGTGAGCTGCAGACCGGGCTCGGCGGGGGTATCTGCCAGGTGTCGACCACTGTCTTCAACGCGGCTTTCGAGGCCGGACTGCCGATCACGGCGCGCACCAACCACGCCCTCTACATCTCGCACTATCCGCTCGGCCGCGACGCGACGGTCAACTATCCCGACATCGATCTGAAGTTCGTGAACGACACGGGGCACTGGCTGCTGCTCCGGACATTTGTCGGATCGTCGTCGCTGACAGTCACGCTCTACGGGACGCCACAGCACCGCCGTGTCGAGTCGATCGCAGCCCCGCTTACCGTCCGCGCGCCGCCTCCGGTCCGAAAGACCGTGGATGCGACGCTCGACCCGGGCGAGACGGTGGTCGACGACTACGGCGCTCCCGCCCAGAGCACGTCGGTCGAGCGCAAGGTCTACGCCCCGAGCGGGAAGCTCCTGTCGGACGCAACGTGGTACTCGAGCTACCGGGCCGAGCCGAAGATCATTCGCGTCGGGCCGAAGGCGCCGAAGAAGAAGACGCCGGTCACGACGACGACGACAACGACGACGGTTCCGAGCCCGCCGCACTGATCTCTCGCTCTGCGCCTGTCTCCTGCTCTGCCCGGGCGATGTCCTCGGCGAGCCAGGCGGGGATGCGCGTCGGTTGCAGCGTGGTGGCGTCGACGGTCGCGTGACCCGTCCATCCGTCGGCGATGACGCTGCCGTCGCGTTCGATCGCGTACTCGTAGCGAAACCGTGCGCCCTTCACGTCGACGCAGCGGGTGTGCACGAGCAGCCGGTCGTCGAACGCGGCAGGTTGGATGTAGCGCACGTGCGATTCGAGCACGAGCGCTTCGACCCCGAGGTCGCGGAGCCTCTGGTAGCCGCCTGCGAACCGCTCGAGATACTCCACGCGTGCCACTTCGAACCACACGAGGTAGTTGGAGTTATGTGCGATGCCCTGCGCATCTGTCTCCGCAAAGCGGACACGAACCTCGGTTGAGAAACTGAATCCGTGCACGAGGCCGAGATGCTCGCAGAAATGATCCGCGCCAATCAGCCGTGCGTCGTGTTGACCGGTGCCGGGGTGAGCACCGAGAGCGGCATCCCGGATTTTCGGAGCGCAACGGGGATCTGGGCGCGGTATGACCCGCACGAGGTCGCCTCGATCGACGGCTTCCGCCGTGACCCGGCGCGGGTGTGGGAGTTCTACGGGCGCCGGCTCGGGCTGCTGCGCGACGTCGAGCCGAACGCGGCGCACCGTGCGCTCGCCGAGCTTGAGCACGCCGGCTGGATCAGCGGGTTGATCACGCAGAACGTCGATCGGCTCCACGAGCAGGCTGGCTCCCGGGACACCGTTGAGGTGCACGGCTCGCTGCGCACCGCGAGCTGTCTCGCCTGCGGGCGCCGCGAGCCGATGGACGATGTCGCCGAGCGGCTTCCCGTCCCCCGCTGCCTCGAGTGCGGGGAAGCGTTGAAGCCCGACGTCGTCATGTTCGGCGAGCAGTTGCCCACGGCCGCCATCGACCGGGTAACGCAGCTCGCGGAGTCAGCGGCGCTTCTGCTCGTGGTCGGCTCATCGCTCGAAGTCTGGCCGGTCGCCGGCTTGCCGCAGGCCACGCTCGACGGCGGCGGAAAGCTTGCGATCGTCAATCGCGATGCGATGGCCTACGACGCCCTCGCAACGCTCGTCATCCACGCGTCTGCAGGAGACGTGCTCGCAAACACCGCCGTCGCCCTCCTGCCCTAGCGGCCGCCCGCCCACGACCCACGTCCGCAAACGACGTGTCCCGGGGACTGTCCCCGGAACATGGCTTGTCGGGACACGGCTTGGGGACTGTCCCCACGACATGGCTTGTCGGGACACGGCTTGGGGACTGTCCCCGTGACATGTCTGATCGAGACACGTCCGCGCCGCGTCCGGCCGGATCGAGGGCGGACCTAACGTCCGCGCCCCGGACGCTCGTTTCGGCGCTGCCCCGTGCGGTACGGCGCGGTGCGGTGCGGTGCGGTGGTGTGAGACGGGCGAGCGGCTAACGCCGAGACGACCGGCCCTGCCGGTCGGGGCACCTGCAGCGCTGCGGGTTAGGCTGCGGCCCGCTTGACCGGCTTCTCGTCGAGGACTCGGCTGCAGTCTGCACAGATCTGCTGCTCGATCTCGTACGGGATGCCGGCACGCTGCAGAAGCACGTGAACACGCTTGGCGACGTGCTCGTGGATCTTGGTCGGATGCTGTGCGCTCATCTGTATTGAGAGTAATCAGCCCTCCGGCCGGCGAAACGACCGAAAGGGTGAATATCCTGCAAAACGTCTGTGAACCGTTAGACGACCGAGGCGAGCGAAAGTTGCACATGCTCCTCGAGGCCGGACACGCCCACCCCCACCAGGCGGAGCGGGCCTGGCCGGTCCCGGAGCGCCCGATCAAGGAGTGAACAGGCGAGCTCGCCGATCCGCTCGCCGTCGTCGGTTCCCACCTGGAGCGAGGTCGAGCGGGTGCGGATCGAGAAGTCGGGATACCGCACCTTCGTCGTCACCGTCCGGGCGACCTGGCTGCGGCCGTGAAGGTATTCGGCGAGCTTGGCCGACATCCGCCGCAGCTCGTCGTGGAGCCGCTCGGGATCGCCGATATCCCGCTCGAACGTCTCCTCCTGCGAGATCGAGATCCGCTCGACCGACATGGCGAGGCCCCGAGGATCGATCCCGCGGGCACGGTCGCGCAGCTCGCGTCCGACCTTCCCCCGCAGAGCGAGCCGCAGATCGTCGTCCGTCAGGGCGGCGATATCCCCGATCGTCTTGATGCCGAGCGCGACGAGGCGCTCCTCGGCCCGGGGGCCGACGCCCGGCAGGAGCCGGATCGGGAACGGAGCGAGGAACGCCGCCTCACGGCCCGGGCGAACCGCGGTCAGCCCGGCGGGCTTACGACGGTCTGAGGCGACCTTTGCAACGACCTTCGACGTCGCCACCCCGAGCGAGCAGGTCAGCCTGGTGCGCGCCCGGACGACCGCCTGCACCGCTTCGGCGAGCGCACGCGCGTCGTCAAACGCGGGCGCGACCTCACCGAGGTCGAGGTAACCCTCGTCGATCCCGGCTTGCTCGACGGTGGGGACGATCTCGCGGACCGTCGACCAGACCTCCCGCGAGTAGTCCCGGTAGAGCGTGTGCCGCGGACGCACGAAGACCGCGTGGGGGCAGCGTCGCAGCGCCTCCGCGCAGGCCATCGCCGAATGGATGCCGAACCCGCGCGCGACATAGTTCGAGGTTGCGACGACGCCGCGGCCGTGGGGGTCGCCGCCCACGATCAACGGTTTCGTGCGCAGGCTCGGATCCTCCAGCTCCTCGACCGCGGCGAAGAAGGCGTCCAGGTCGAGATGCGCGACGATCATCGAGGTGAAGGGTACGGCCGTGACCGGCGAGGGCGATAATCGTCCCGTGAGCCGCGCGGTAACGGTGCTCGTCCTGCTTGCGCTCGCCCTAGCCGCGACGGCGTGGCGGCTCGCCGACGTGAAGCCCGACCCAAACGTGCAGGCGAGCGCCGACGGCTGCCAGCGCGACACGACGAAGATCTATACGGGGCTCGCGCCGAACTGGGTGTACGTGAACGACCGCGACTTCCCGGCCGGCGGCGCCCCGCCGGCACCTCAGCAGGTGACCGGGATCGTGCGCGGGCCGCAGGGGCTCCTCGCCTCGCGGGTCGCGAGCTCCGACGACCCGATCACCCATCACTCCTACGACGTGAACGTCGATGTCACCGTCGACTCCCAGGGACAGTTCCTGACCGGCACGTCACGAGACGCGACTCCGGAGCAAGGCACGATCCACCTCGAGCGCGAGACGTCGGCCTACCCGGAATGGGCTCGGCCGCAAGCGGGCGATCGCCTGCAGGCAACCGGCTCCTGGGTCTGGGACTGCGACCACTATCAGGGCCGCGGCGAGAAGACCGAGTTTCACCCGTTCCGTGTCGCCTGGGTGCAGCGGCATCCCGGTGCGCCTTCGCCGACGAGCGCCCGCGGCGACGCGGAGGGCGACCTCTACATGTCGACCGACGCGACGCCGGCCGGCCAGGAAGCGGAGTGCGCGCACAAGACGAAAGGCTCGGACCAGTTCAAGACGTGCGCTCACGCCGCGGCCAACTGGCTCAGCATCAACGGCTCGTACGAGTTCAGCGTCTGTGCGCCGCAGCCGCGTCCAGCCGGCGCGCACGTGGTGTGGCGCATCGTCGACCGCGGGAGCGTGAATGCGCCGAAGGTGCCCCTGTACCCAGGCAACGAGGGCTGCGCATCGATTCGCTTCGCCGTCAACGCGGCCGCGGGCAAGCGCGTCGTCGTCGCGAAGCAGGTGTTCTTCGGCTGGTCGACGGGCTCCGCGGTCGAGCACCTGCGCCTGCACTTCGACAAGCTGCTCGTGCGGCGCGCGATGGACCCGAGCTGCCCGCCGGACAAGCCGACATGCCCGGCCGCGAATGAGTCGACGCTGCTCGGGCAGATCACAACCGGGCCGGGTGAGTGGCAGGTGATGTGGAGCGTCGACGGGATCTGGGGGCGCTGGCCCGGGACGCTCGCCGCGCGCGACGGGTCGACGTTCGCCGGAAACCAGACGGTCGACTTCTACGTTCCCCGCGCAAAGCCGTGGACGCTCGTGACGCTCGCCCGCGAGTGCGACTTCGGCGCGTTGCCCGGCTGGGATGGGCCAGGGCACCCGATGCTGCCGTGCCCCCGCACGAACGAGGTCGGTAATTCGAGTGGCGATGACTACCCGGGAGCGATCGTCGTGGCGTTCCGCTCGCCGGCAGCGAGCCTCGGCCGCCATGTCGCGAATGCCTCGACCGCAGGCTCGAGCTGTCCGCCGTCGAACGTGCACGGGTGCTATCAGCTCACGTACACGGTTAGCCGAGTGCGCTGACCGGGAAGAGGAGGGCCATGACACGCAACCCACTCGATCGTCTTGCCTCGCTCGGCGAGGAAGTGCTCGGCAAGGCATCCCAGAACCCCACTGCCGCGCGTGTGCTCCAGAGCGCGATGCAGCTGAAAGACCGCGTCGATGATCTGTCGAAGCGCGTCCGCGGGCTCGAAGCGATGGAGAAGCGCCTCGCAAAGCTCGAGAAACGGCTCGGGAAGCTCGAGTACGACGCGAAGAAGAAGCCGTCGCCGTCGGCCCGCAAGCCTGCCGTGCCGCGGAAGAGCGCGTCGCCGAAGAAGTAGGCCGGCTAGCGCGGGACGCGTAGGCGCAACGCGCCGGGAACAACTTCGAAGACGGCGGGTGTCGTCCCCACCTGCTCGCCCTCGAGCTCGATCGGAAGGCGCTCGGCCGCGTCCACCTCGACGCGCTTCGACCGTACGACGTCGACCTTGGCGTGCATGACGTGTCGCCCCTTGTAGATCTTCGGCGCGGTCGTCAGGAAGTCGAGCTTGCCGACGTCGCCGATCAGCACGACGTCGAAGAGCCCGTCGTCGGGTGACGCGTCGGGCGCAAGCTTCATGCCGCCGCCGTGCCACACGCCGTTCGCGACGACCACGTCGTGCATGCGGCCGCGACGCTCGCCGTCGTCGAGCTTCACCGTCACTTCGGTGTTCTCCCACTCGAGAAACACCCGTGTGAGCGCGTAGAAAAAGGTCGCCTTGCCGCCGAGTGCCTTCGACATCCCATTCGCGCGTTGTGCGACGGCGCCGCTCATCCCGACCGAGCCGACGTTCGCGAACCACCGTTCGGCGTCCTCGCCGTCCCACGTGCGGTAGCGAACGCGCCCCGCGTCGATCGTCCGCGTCGCACCGTCCAGCGCGACACGCACCGCAGCGTCGAACTTCTTCGGGATCCCGTAGGTGCGGCCGAAATCCATGCCGGTGCCGAGTGGGATCGTGGCGAGCTCGATGTCCCGCCCGGCGATGCCGTTCACGACCTCGTTCAGCGTGCCGTCGCCGCCCACTGCGATGACGAGCGTCGCCCCGCCGTCGACCGCGTCGCGGGCGAGCTCGATCAGGTGTCCGGGCCGTTCGGAGAAGAACGTCTCGCCGGTGAGGCCGAGCATGTTCGCGCGGTGGGCGAGCTCGGGCCAGCGCTTCCCCGTCGCGCCGTTCCCGGACGCCGGGTTGACGAGGAACACGGTGTCGCTCACGCGGGCGTCCTTCTGGACAAACGCGCTAAGCGTTTGTCGCGACTTCGAGCGCGATCTTCGTCATGCGGTCGACGGCTGCGCGCAGGTCGTCGTCGCTGATCCGCGTGAACTCGCCCTCGACGACGATGTCGCTGACCGTCAGCAGGCACCCGGACTCGATGCCGCGGAGCGCCCCGACGGTGAAGAGCGCCGAGGCCTCCATCTCGACGGCCAGCACACCTCGCTTCGACCAGCGCTCGTACTGCCCCGCGTCCGAGTTGTAGAAGACGTCGCTCGAGACGATCGGGCCGACGTGCAGTTCCTGGCCCATCTCCTTCGCCGTGTGCACGGCGCCGTGGATGATCGACCAGGATGCGGTCGGGCAATGGGGCTCGTTGCCGACCAGATGCATTGCGGTCGAGTCGGCCGGCACGGCCGTTAGCGCGACGATCAGGTCACCGAGTGCGTGATGCGGCTGCAGGCCTCCGCACGTGCCGACGCGGATCAGCTTCTTGCAGCCGAGCTGCACCAGTTCCTCGAACACGATCGTCGCGCCGGGGCACCCCATGCCCGTGCCCTGCACGGAGACCGGCTTGCCCTTGAACGTGCCGGTGTACCCGAGCAGGCCGCGCTCGGCGTTTCGCTGCACGACGTCGTCGAGATAGGTCTCGGCGATGTACTTGGCGCGCAGTGGATCGCCGGGAAGGAGGACGGCCTCGGCGTATTCGCCGGGCTCGGCGCGAATATGAATCGGCATCGGGCGCGCACTCTATAGAAGACTTACGGCATGACTCTGGTCGAGCCGAGCCATCGCCAGGTGCTTGATTTCTGCGCGCGCGCTCCCATCGAGCGGGTGTTCCTCGAGGATGTCGCGCGCCGCGGCCTCGGGCAGTTCACCGCGCTCGAGGCGGCCGGCGGCGGCCTGGCCGCGCTCTGTCACGTGGGGGCGAACGTCGTGCCGTCCGGCGAGAACTGCGGGGTGTTCGCGGAGGTCGCGGCGCAGGGAAACGCGCGCATGCTGATCGGCGAGAGCCGCGCGGTTTCCGATCTGTGGGCCGTGGTGAAACCGCGGCTGCCGGAGCCACGGCAGGATCGCCCGGGCCAACCGGTCTATGTGATCACCGAGCCGCCTGCAGCCGGAGACTCGGGGCTGCGCGCGGCGACCCGCTCCGACCTCGACACGCTCGTTCCCGCATGCGCTGCGGCGCACGAGCTCGAGCTCGGCATCGACCCGGCCGGCCGCGACCTCGAGACGTTCCGCTGGCGAACCGAGTCGCAGATCGAGGAAGGACGTTCGTGGCTCTGGCTCGAGAACGGGGTCGTGCTCTTCAAGGCCGAGGCGTCGGCGTGGACGCCGCACGCCGTGCAGATTCAGCAGGTCTGGGTCGATCCGGAGGCGCGGGGGCACGGCTACGCGAGCCGCGGGCTGCGGGATCTCTGCCGACTGCTCCTCGCGACGACGCCGGCGGTCACGTTGTTCGTGCGCACCGACAATGCGCCCGCGATCGCCCTCTACGACTCGATCGGCATGACGAAGGCGCTCGAGTACCGGACGGTCCTCCTGTGAGGCGGCTGCTCCGCATCGCGCTCGCGTTCCTGCTCGTGCGCTGGGCGGCCGGCGAGCTCGCCGCCTATGCCGCTCGCCACTGGCGCGCGCCGGGGCCGCCACCGGCTGACTCGCCGCCGTCTACCCTGTGAGCCTGGATCTCCTCGCGCGCATCGAGTCCCACGTTCGCCGGCAGCAGTTGATCGAGCCTGGCGGTGAGGTTCTCTGCCTCGTTTCCGGCGGCGCCGACTCGACCTGCCTGTTCCATTCGCTGCGCGAGCTCGGCTACGCGGTCTCTGCGTTGCATGTCGATCACGGCCTGCGCGGCGCGGAATCGGACGCCGATGCCGCGTGGTGCGCCGAGCAATTCGACGCGACGGTCGTCCAGGCGGCGGCACGGTGCGAGGCCGAGGCGGAGCTCCGCGAGGTTCGTTACTCGTTCCACGCCGGGGCACTCCGCGCGACCGGGCATACCCTCTCCGACCAGGTCGAGACGATCCTCTACCGGCTCGCGACGAGCGGCTCGACGAAGGGGATCAAGGTACGTCGCGAGGACGGCGTCGTGCGCCCTCTGCTCTGCGTCTGGCGTGATGAGACCGAGGCGTTCTGCCGTGAGCGAGGGCTCGACTGGCGGACCGATTCCTCGAACCCGGGCACGCTGCGCGGCCTGATCCGGCGCGAGATCGTCCCGCGCCTCGTCGAGCTCCATCCGGCCGCGAAGGAGAACGTGCTGCGGGTGCTCGACGAGCGGCGGACGATGCCGCCGGCGCTCGCAGAGCTCATCGACTCGCAGATCGGGACAAAGCGTGTCGATCTCGGCGGCGGCGTCCAGGCAGTGCGCGAGCACGATCGCCTCTGGCTCGAGCGCGGGCCGGTCGAGCTCCGCGGGGCGGTGGAGTGGGGCGCCTGGCGGATCGAGTCTGCCCTGCCGGGGCTGAAGGTCCGTGGCTGGAAGCCGGGCGACCGGCTCGCGGGTCGCAACCGTAAGGTGCAGGATGTCTTCGTGGACGCCAAGATCCCGCGCTCCGACCGTGAAGGCTGGCCGCTCGTCGTGCGCGGGGACGCCGTCGTCGCGGTTCCCGGCATTGTCGAGGCCGAGGGGGTGAGTGCGAGCCGTGTCGGCGACTGAGCTCGAGACCGGAGTCGGCGAGGTCCTGATCGAGGAGGCGCGCCTGCAGTCGCGCATCCGCGAGCTCGGTGCGCAGCTCTCGATCGACTACACCGGTCGCGAGTTGTTGCTCGTGGGCGTGCTGAAGGGCGCCGTGTTCTTCATGGCCGACCTGATGCGCTCGCTCACGGTTCCCTGCGAAATCGACTTCATGGCGATCTCGAGCTACGGAGCCTCGACCGACTCGTCGGGAGTCGTCCGGATCCTCAAGGACCTGGACATCAACATCGAGGGTCGCCACGTCCTCGTCGTCGAGGACATCATCGACTCCGGCCTCACGCTTTCGTACCTCCTCCGCAACCTGGAGTCGCGCGAGCCGGCCAGCCTGGAGATCTGTGCCCTCCTGACGAAGCCCTCCCGGCGGGAGATCGACGTGCCGGTCAGGTACGTCGGCTTCGAGATCCCCAACAAGTTCGTGATCGGTTACGGGCTCGATTACGCCGAGCGCTACCGGAATTTGCCCTATGTCGGTGTGTTGCACCCTGATTTCATGCCCGAGGAGGCCTAGGCAGCCCGGTTACGAAAGGGTTAGCGCCCTACCCCGGAGGACATCCACTTGGCTACCCTGGACGAAGAACAATTGTGAATCGCTTCTTCCGCAGCGCGTTCTTCCCGCTCATCGTGATCGTCCTGCTGGTCTGGCTCGCGAGCCAGACCCTGATTCCGAAGGGCAAGAGCACCGACAAGCTGACGACGTCGGACGCGATTGCCAAGGTCCAGGCGGGCGAGGTGTCCTCGGCGGTGTTCAACCCGTCGAAGCGCGCGATCACCCTGGAGCTGAAGCAGGACAAGAAGAAGGCGACCGTTCACTACGCGTCGGATCAGGCGCAGCTGAAGTTCCAGGACCTGCTGCAGGCCAACCACGTCACGTGGGACTCGAAGGGGACCGGCGGGTTCTCGTGGACGGCGCTGATCGGATCGTTCCTGCCCTTCCTGCTTCTGATCGGGTTCTGGATCTTCCTGATGAACCAGGTGCAGGGCGGCGGGTCGAAGGTGATGAGCTTCGGCAAGTCGCGTGCGAAGCGCATGGCGCCCGACACTCCGAAGATGGGCTTCAAGGATGTCGCGGGCGTCGACGAGGCAGTCGAAGAGCTGCAGGAGATCAAGGAGTTTCTCGAGAACCCGAAGAAGTTCCAGGCGCTCGGCGCATCGATCCCCAAGGGCGTCTTGCTCTACGGGCCTCCCGGCACCGGTAAGACGCTGCTCGCGCGCGCTGTCGCAGGTGAGGCGGGCGTTCCCTTCTTCTCGATCTCCGGCTCCGACTTCGTCGAGATGTTCGTCGGCGTCGGCGCCTCGCGCGTGCGCGACCTGTTCGAGCAGGCGAAGCAAGCGTCTCCCTGCATCATCTTCATGGACGAGATCGACGCCGTCGGCCGTCATCGCGGCGCCGGCCTCGGCGGTGGGCACGACGAGCGTGAGCAGACGCTCAACCAGTTGCTCGTCGAGATGGACGGCTTCGAGATGAAGGACAACATCATCTTGATCGCCGCGACGAACCGCCCCGACATCCTCGACCCGGCGCTGCTTCGCCCGGGCCGGTTCGACCGCCAGATCAGCGTCGACCGCCCCGACCGGAACGGACGGCGGAAGATCCTCGAGGTGCACTCGAAGGGCAAGCCGCTTGCTTCGGTGATCGACCTCGATTCGCTCGCCGCGGGCACGCCCGGCTTCACCGGCGCCGACCTGCGCAACCTGATCAACGAGGCAGCGCTCCTTGCGGCGCGCCGAGGCAAGAAGGTGATCGAGCAGGACGAGTTGGAAGAGGGGATCATGCGCGTGATCGCGGGGCCCGAGAAGAAGGCGCGCCTGCTCTCCGAGAAGGAGCAGCGGATCACTGCGTACCACGAGATGGGCCACGCGCTCGTCGGGCATTTCCTCGAGCACACCGATCCGATCCACAAGATCACGATCGTCTCCCGCGGTCAGGCGCTCGGCCTGACGATCTCGCTCCCAGGCGAGGATCGCTACCTCACGACACGCACCGCACTGCTGGAGCAGATCGCGATGACGATGGGCGGCCGTGCCGCGGAGGAGATCATCTTCAACGAGATCACGACCGGCGCTGCGAACGACATCGAGAAGGTCACGGCGACCGCGAAGGCGATGGTCATGCGCTTCGGGATGAGCGAGAAGCTCGGCCCGCGTGTCCTCGGCCGCGACGCCGGCATGCCGTTCCTCGGGCGCGACATGGGCCACGAGCCCGACTATTCCGAGGAAGTCGCACGCGAGATCGACGACGAGATCCGCCGCATCATCGAAGAGGGGCATTCGCTCGCGACGAAGGTGCTCCGCGACCACCTCGACGACCTGCACCGGATCTCGCAGATCCTGATCGAGCGCGAGACGATCGACAAGGAGCAGTTCGAGCGCCTCCTCGCCGGCGAGCAGGAGGATGCGGTGTTCCCGCCGCCCGAGGTCGTCGAGCCCGAGCCCGAGCCGGCGCCCGAGCGTCGCCCGCTGCCGAAGCCGCGCCCGTTCCCGCTCCCGGGCGGCGCCGCAATGCAGCCTCCCGAGCCCGAAGCCTCGTAACGCTGCTTCCGTCTCGCTAGCGTGAGAACGTGACGCGCTACGAGGACGAACTGCACGCGTGCCTAGCCGTGCTCTACGGGGCGCCGCTGCCTTCACCCGAATACCAGCCGTTCCTGTTCATCAAGCAGTGGCTTGCGGAGCGCAATCTCGGTCTGGTGCCGGTGGCGAACGCCGGGGAATTTGACTGGCCCGGCCAGTGGCTTGCGCGGGTTCGCTCGGCGGACGGCGATCACGCGGTGGTGATGTTCGGCTCGCCTTCGGGGCCGCTCCACGACCCGAGTGGTGCGTTGGCCGCCGGAGGCCAGATCGAGGAGGGCTGGCTTCTTGCCCGGCTCGATGTGTTTCTTCCGATTGAAGAGCCGTACGGCCAGGCGCGGCGCGCCGGCCGGGTCGAGGCGATCCTCACCGCGGCGGACGCCGAGAGTCCCTTGGCACGAAGGGTGCGAGTGGAGGCGGTCGAGGGACGCGGGCTTGAAGGCGACCGATACTTCGAGGGTCGCGGCACGTTCAGCGGGCCGGGGCATGGGTACCAGGTGACGCTTGTCGAGGCCGAGGTTCTGGACTCGCTCGACCTTCCGTGGGAGCAGGCGCGCCGCAACATCGTCACCCGCGGGATCGCGCTGAACGCGCTTGTCGGCCATTGCTTCACGGTCGGCTCGGTGAAATGTGTCGGCCGACGCCTCGCCGAGCCCTGCTCGCATCTTGAAAAGCTCGCCCGCCCCGGACTCCTTCGTCCACTGGTTCACCGTGCCGGGCTCAGAGCCGACATTCTCCAGGGTGGTGTGATCGAGCGAGGCGACGAGATCGCCGTCGTCGACCTGATCTGATGCAGTCATGGAGCCGCGCGGAGTGGTGCTCGTCGAGGGCACGAGTGACTGCCTCGCCGTCGAGACGCTTGCGCGTCGCCGCGGTCGCGACCTCGAGGCCGAGGGCGTCGCCGTCGTGCCGATGGGCGGCTACGGGAACCTGCCGCGCCTCCTCGCGCGGTACAGCGACGTCCAACTCGCGGGGCTCTACGACGTCGGCGAGGAGCGGCACTTCCTGCGCGCGCTCCAGTGCGACGACCGTGACGAGCTCGAGCGCGCCGGGTTCTACGCCTGCACGCGCGACCTCGAGGACGAGCTGACGCGAGCGGTCGGCCCAGATGGGATGGAGCGCGTGCTCGGAGAGCACGGCGAGCTGCGCGCTTTCCGGACGTACCAGAAGCAGCCCGCGCACCGCGACCGGCCGCTCGAGGAACAGCTGCACGGCTTCATGTGGAATCGCAAGCAGAAGTACGCCGTGCTCTTGGTCGAGGCGCTCGACCTCGATCGCGTCCCGCGGCCGCTCGACCGCGTCTTGGCGCACTTCTAGCCGACCGCACGAACGCCACACAACGCTCTAGGAGCGACCGTCTGGCATAGGCTTCAGTGCGTGGCGACGTCCCTGGGCCCTCAGCTGAGTGCCGCGATCGCGGCGCAGGACGCAACGGCGATCGCTCGGTGCTTTGCCGCCGATGTGGAGTTTCGCGGCCTCACACCGCGCGGGCTGAGGGAGCGCTCCGGCGCGGAAGAGACGGCCTCGCTGGTCGCTGCGTGGTTCGCCTACTCCACCGAGCTCGAGCTCGTCCACTCAGCGAGCGACGAGATCGGCGACAAGCTCCATCTCTCCTACCGCTTCCAGGGAGTCGAGGAGGGTGAGCCGTTCATCGTCGAGCAGTCGCTCTACTGCCTGGTCGAGGGCGATCGCATCACCCGGGCCGACCTTCTCTGCTCGGGGTTCCGACCTCGCGCACGGTCTCTGTGATTCGCGTCTGCATCGCGGGCGTCACCGGCTGGACGGGTCGTCCCGTCGCGGCCGCGGTCGAGGCAGCGAGCGACCTCGAGCTCGTTGCCGGCATCTCGCGCTCCGATCCCGCGAGCTACTCGTCGGTCGCTGAGGCGCTCGACGCCGTGGAAGCCGACGTCCTTGTCGATTACACGCACGCCGCCGCCGTTCGGGAAAACGTCCTTGCGGCGGTCGAGCGCGGCGTCCACGTCGTGATCGGCTCGAGCGGCCTCTCCGCAGCCGAGTACGACGAGATCGACACGCGAGCGCGCGAGCGCGCGGTCGGTGTGATCGCCGCCGGCAACTTCTCGCTCACCGCCGCGCTGCTGCTTCGTGCCGCAGTCGACGCCGCGAGGTACCTCGAGGCGTGGGAGGTGATCGACTACGCCAAGGGAACGAAGCCTGATGCCCCGAGTGGCACCGCGCGCGAGCTCGCGGAGCGACTCGACGCCGTGCGGCCACCGGCGCTCGGCGTTCCGATCGACGAGATCCTGGGAGCACCTGAGGCGCGCGGGGCAACCGTCGCCGGTACGCAGGTGCACTCGCTGCGATTGCCGAGCTTCATCGTCTCGACGGAGATCGTCTTCGCCGCCGAAGGTGAACGGCTCTCGATTCGACACGACGCGGGCGAGACCGCGGCGCCGTATGTCGCTGGGACACTGCTCGCGATCAGGGCCGTCCCGACGCGCGTCGGCCTCGTCCGCGGGCTCGACCAACTGCTGGATTAGACCGGTGAGCGACGAGCCCTTCGTTCCCGCCGAGTTCGATGTTCCACGCGGACTCGTGACCGACGACTTCGTCCTCGAGCCGCTCGGGCCGGAACACAACGACTCGGATTACACGGCGTGGACATCGTCGATCGACCACATCCGCGCGACACCGGGCTTCGCCGAGGGAAGCTGGCCGCACGAGATGACAAGCGCCGAGAACCGCGGCGATCTCGAGCGGCACGCCGCCGACTTCGCGGCTCGTACCGGGTTCACCTACACGGTCCTCGACCCGGTCGAGCGCACGGTGATCGGGTGCGTCTACATCTACCCGCCGCGCGCCGACAAAGCGGGCTTCGACGCCGCGGTGCATTCGTGGGTTCGGGTCACGAGCGCTGACCTCGACGCGCCGCTCTGGCGCACCGTGAGCGCGTGGCTCGAACGCGACTGGCCGTTCCGCCGGGTCGACTACGCGGCCCGTGTCTGACGTGCGGTCGGATCGGCAGATCAGCTCCGTGCGTGAGAAAGTCCCGCGCACGGTTCGAGAGCGAAAGGGGTAGGGAACATGGCCGACGGATTTCGTGGTGACCGCAGGACCTTCCTGACGAAGAG
>JBAQHS010000042.1:0-28388 GCA_049288455.1 Gaiellaceae bacterium
CCGACGAATTCACGCATGTCGTCGCGCCGGCGTACCTGTCGGACGGTGTCGCAACGGCACAGCGCAAAGGAGCCGGCCCCAACGGGACGACGCGGTTCACCGGCGTGGTCGACCCGGCCCGGCTCGCACGGCGCGTCCCCGCGGCCGTTCGCGAATCGATCGTCACGGCGGTGCGGAACGACTACGCGACGACGCCGTTCCCGGCGACCTTCTGGCTCGACGCTCGCGGGCGCGTTCGCCGCGTACGGGTGGCGTACACGACCGCGCAGGGCTCACAGATCACGGTCGACACGTCGTACTCGAGCTTCGGCACCAGGATCGACGTACGGCTCCCGGCCGCCGGCGACATCGCCGACATCACGCCGTCGTAGAGGCTTGTTCCCAGGCGAGCGCCGCGGCGAGCACGACCTCGTCGGTCGGCGCGATGAACTGCAGGTCGCCGATCGCGATCGCCGCCCAGCCGAGGACGTTGAAGGGCCTGAGAAACGCAGTCGCCGGAATGCGAATGTCGAGCTCCTCGCAGTCGACCGGCGGGAGCTCGACGCCGAGCACCGGCGCGACGTAGAGATCGACATCGGGCCTCAACATGCGCCAGGAGCGAACCGACTCGCGGGCGCGCTCGACTTCCGCCGGGTCGAGGTCCTGCGCGAGCTCGAGCTTCGCACGGACGTTCGCGCCGTACTCGTCGGCGCGTGCGGGGAACGTGTCGCGATGAGCGTGTGCGGCCTCGTGGAAGAAGAGTGGCCAGGTGTCGCCGTGCGGCTCCGGGATCGATGCCTCGACGACGCGCGCGCCGAGCGCTTCGAGCTGCTCGACGTAGACCTCCGCGGCGCGGTTCTCGGGCAGCGGCGGCCCGCCGACCGACGGTGGCCGCGTGAGCAGGCCCACGACTACTCCGTCGAGCCGAGGCTGCGGGACCGGCGCCCGAGCAAGCACCGACCACATCGTCGCGACCTCGGCGACGGTCGTCCCCATCGGACCGACCGTGTCGAAGGAGGGACAGAGCGGGAACACGCCGTCGACGGGAATCCGTCCCCAGCTCGGCTTCAGCCCGACAACGCGGCAGCACGACGCGGGCAGGCGGATCGAGCACCCCGTGTCGGTGCCGATGCCGATGTCGCAGAGGCCCGCCGCGAGGGCGGCGGCGTTGCCGCCCGAGGAGCCGCCCGTCGTGCGGCCGGGATGGCGCGGGTTCTGCACCGTCCCGTACCACGGGTTCTGGGAGGTGACGCCCCAGGCGAACTCATGCAGGTTCGCCTTTCCGACCACGACCGCGCCCGCGGCGACCAGCCGCTCGACGGCGCTCGCCGTGTGCGCCGGCACGTGCTCGGCGTAGATCTTCGAGCCGTAGGTCGTGCGGATGCCCGCGGTGTCGAACAGGTCCTTCACGAGCAAGCGCCGGCCGTGCAGCGGGCCCGGGAGCGCGGGCGCCGGCTCGACCTCCGTGATCACCGCGTTGTAGGCGTCTGTCACGGGACCACGATGTCACCGGGCACGAGGTTGCCGTCCCCGTCGACTGGGACACAGCCCGAGACGAAGAGCAGGTCGCCGGCCCGCACCGCGTCGGTGTAGTGGCTGATCGGCTCGGCGAGTCCGTCGACGCGTAGCTCGCGGCGGTTGCTCATCTTCCGCCCGCGCGAATGGCGCTCAGCGTCGTGCGCGGCGTGATCGCCTCGGGGTCGATGCGCACCGCGATCACGGCCGGGACGGCCGCAGCGAGCGCACGCTCGAGGGCCGGCGCGAAGTCCTCGGTGCGCTCGACGGTCTCGCCGTGTGCTCCGAACGCACGCGCGTAGGCGGCGAAGTCGGGGTTGACGAGGTCGGTGCCGACGACCCGCCCGGGGAAGTGCCGCTCCTGGTGCATGCGGATCGTGCCGTACATCCCGTTGTCGACGACGATGATCACGATGGGCAGGTCGTACTGGACCGCCGTCGCGAGCTCCTGCCCCGACATGAGGAAGTCGCCGTCGCCGGAGAAGCAGATGACGTCACGCTCCGGGTGCAGCGCCTTCGCCGCGACAGCCGCCGGGACGCCGTAACCCATCGCACCGCTTGTCGGGGCAAGCTGGCTCGGATAGTCGTGGAAGCGCCAGAACCGGTGCACCCAGACGGTGTGGTTGCCGGCGCCGTTGCACACGATCGCGGCGGGCACACGCGCACGCAACGCCGCCACGACCTCGCCGAGATCTACAGGCCCCGGCATCGGTTCGTGCCGCTGCCAGGCCTCGTACTCGCTGCGCGCCTCGGCAGTCGCGCCGCCCCAAGTGGGCGACACACGGAGGTCGCGAACCGCCGCGGCGAACTGCTCCATCCCCGCGAGAATCGGCAGGTCTGCCTGGTAGACACGCCCGAGCTCCTCGGCCCCCGGATGCACGTGCACGAGCGTCTGCCTCGGCTTCGGCACGTCGAGCAGCGTGTAGCCGGAGGTCGTCATCTCGCCGAGGCGCGGCCCGACGACGAGCAGGAGATCCGCGTCACGGACGCGCCCGGCAAGCGCCGGGTTGATGCCGATGCCGACGTCACCGACGTAGCTCGGCGAGTCGTTGTCGATTGCGTCCTGGCGCCGGAAGGCCGCTCCCGCCGGCAGCTCGTTCGCCTCGAGAAACGCCTGCATGTCTGCCGACGCCGCGGGCGTCCACCCGCCGCCCCCGACGATTGCGAACGGCCGCGTCGCGCCGGCGAGCAGGTCGCGCAGCGCGTCGATGTCGGCCGGCGCCGGACTCGGCTGCACCCGCCGGAACCGTGGCGCGTCTGCCGCATCGCTCGCTGCCGCGAGCATGTCCTCCGGCAGCGCCAGCACGACCGGGCCCGGCCGGCCCGAGCACGCGGTCGCATAGGCGCGGGCAATCAGCTCAGGGATGCGGTCGACACGGTCGATCTGCGCCACCCATTTGGCGAGCGGCCCGAACATGCGGCGGTAGTCGACCTCCTGGAACGCCTCGCGCTCCTCCTGCGCCGACGACACCTGGCCGACGAGCAGGATCAGCGGCGTCGAGTCCTGGAACGCTGTGTGCACGCCGACCGCTGCGTGGGTCGCCCCGGGGCCGCGCGTGACCATGCACACACCGGGGCGTCCCGTCAGCTTGCCGTAGGCCTCCGCCATGTTCGCAGCGCTTGCCTCGTGGCGGCAGGTGACCAGGCGGATCGGTGATTCGTAGAGACCGTCGAGCAGCTCGAGGTAGCTCTCGCCCGGTACGCAGAACGCGAGCTCAGTCCCGTGGACCGCGAGCTGGTCGGCAAGGAGCTTGCCGCCGGAGCGGCTCACAGCGCGTGCTCGAAGTAGACGTGGGCGCGCTGCAGCTTCGGCTTCGCGTCGTCGGCCGGATCGACGTAGCGAATGGTGCGCTTCCCTTCCCATTCCCGCGGCAGCACAAGGACGCGGACGAATGCCGTCTCATCACTCTCGGATGCTGCGGCGAAGACGGGATCGGGGCCGGTCTCGTACCACCACTCGAACGGCCCGTACTCGCGCGACGAGCCCTCGGTGTCGATCCGGATCCGCCCCTTCAGCAGCACGCGCAACCCGGGGCCGGGGTGGGTATGCAGGTGCGCGACGCTCCCCGGTGGAAAGTCGACACGGTCGCAGCGGACGAGCCACTCTCCTGGTGGGCGCTCCGTCAGCTCCCACACGAGCGCGTGCCCGTCGACCCGTGCGGCGCCGAAGGTCGCGCTGTCGGCGGTAACGTCATAGACGACGTGGTCCCCGGGACCGGTCTCGACGCCGTCGGGATGGTCCGCAACCCGCAGGATCAATGGAAGGTCTGGCCTCCGTCGATCACGATCGACTGTCCGGTGATGAAGTCCGAGCCGGGGCCGCAGAGGAAGACGACAGCCCCCACGACGTCGTCGGGCACCTGGTCGCGCTGCAGTGTTCGGGCCGAGACCGAGACGTCACGCAGCTTCTCGACCACCTCGGGATGGGCCGTCACGCCGGCCGACATCGTGAAGCCCGGCGCGACGCAGTTGACGAGGACGTTGTCCTTGCCGAGTTCCTTCGCAAGCGCGCGCGTGAGGGCGACGATCGCGCCCTTCGACGTGACGTAGTGGAGCAGGAAGGGAACGCCGCGGAACGGCGTGCCCGAAGAGATGTTGACGATCTTGCCGCCGCCGTTCGCGCGCATCACGGGCACGACCGCACGGCAGGTCAGGAACATCGAGGCGACGTTGACGTCCATCACCCTCCGCCACTCGTCGAGCGGGATCTGCTCGAACGGGCGCATTTCGAGTGAGGCGTAGAGACCGGCGTTGTTGACGAGGATGTCGACGGTTCCGCAGCGCTCGACGACCTCGTCGACAACGCGCTGCACGTCGCCCTCGTCGGCGACGTCCGCTGTGATGCCGACGCCGCCTTCGAACGACGCCGCAGCCTCCTCGGCACCGCGCAGGTCGGCGACGACGATCCGCGCACCCGCGGCGGCGAGGCCCTCGGCGATCGCGCGGCCGATGCCCTGGGCGGCGCCCGTGACGATCGCGACCTTCCCCTGCATCAGCGAATCGGCGAGAACGCCGTCGGGATCAGGATGCGATTCTGCTGCGTATGCAGGAGCGGCTGCAGGCGTGCGAGGAAGTCGCGCCACGCCTCGTCGGCTTGCAGGTTCGCGCGCCGCTCCTCCCGGTCCGCATAGCTCTCGTAGCCCCAGATCGCTGTATAGGTGGAGAGCGCGCCGATGTCGGTCGTGAAGACGCCGATCAGGTTGCCGAGATGCCGCTGCTGCAACTCGATGCCCTCGGTCTCGTACATGCGTACGACCTCGTTCAGCTTGCCGGTAAAGACGTGGTAGTCACGCTGCTCGACGATCACTCTTCGATGCCTCCCATGCAGAGGTACTTCAACTCGAGCCATTCCTCGATCCCGTACTTCGAGCCCTCGCGGCCGATGCCCGATTCCTTGACGCCGCCGAAGGGCGCGACCTCGGTGGAGATGACGCCGGTGTTGATGCCGACGATGCCGTACTCGAGCCCTTCCGACACACGCCAGATCCGGCCGATGTCGCGGCTGTAGAAGTACGACGCGAGCCCGTACGGCGTGTCGTTCGCCTGGCGGATCGCCTCGTCCTCGGTCGTGAACCGTGCGATACCCGCGACCGGGCCGAACGTCTCTTCCGACGCCATCGCGGCCTCGGGCGGCACGCCGGCGATCACGGTCGGGGTGTAGAAGAGCCCGCCCAGATGCTCGCCACCGGCGAGCACCTCCCCGCCGCGCTCGACGGCGTCGGCGACGTGACGCGTCACCTTGTCGATCGCTTGCTGCTCGATCAGCGGCCCGACGTGCGTGTCGGGCTCGAGGCCCGAGCCGACGGTGAGCGCCGAGACCCGAGCGGTGAGCCGCTGCACGAACTCGTCATACACGGGCGCCTGGACGTAGATCCGGTTCGCCGAGATGCAGGTCTGGCCGGAGTTGCGGAACTTGCACAGGAGCGCTCCTGCAACCGCTTCGTCGAGGTCCGCATCGTCGAAGACGATGAACGGCGCGTTACCGCCAAGCTCGAGCGAGACCTTCTTCACCTGCCCCGCGCACTGCGCCATCAAGAGCTTGCCGACCTCGGTCGAGCCGGTGAACCCGAGCTTGCGCACGATCGGGCTCGACGTCATTGCGCGGCCGATCTCGGGCGCGTCCTCCGCGCTGCCCGTGACGACGCCGAGCACACCTGGCGGCAACCCTGCTTCGAGGCCGAGTTGCGCAACCGCAAGCGCGGAGAGCGGGGTCTGCTCGGCCGGCTTCAGCACCATCGTGCAGCCGGCGGCGAGCGCGGGCGCCGCCTTGCGGGTGACCATCGCCGCCGGGAAGTTCCACGGGGTGATGCCGGCCGTGACACCGACCGGCTGCTTCGTGACGACGATCCGGCGGTCGCGCATGTACGTGGGAATCGTGTCGCCGTAGACACGCTTCGCCTCCTCGCCGAACCACTCGAGGAACGACGCTGCGTATTCGATCTCGACCCGTGCCTCGGCAAGCGGCTTGCCCTGCTCGATTGTCATCAGGCGCGCGAGCGGCTCGACGTTCTCGAGCATCAGGTCCGACCACCGGCGCAGGATCCGCGCGCGCTCCTTGGCGAGCGAGCCGCGCCAGGCGGGCAGCGCTGACTCCGCTTCGCGTAGCGCACGCTCGGTCTCGGCGGCGCCCATACGCGGCACCTCGTGCACCACCTCGCCCGTCGCGGGATTCTCGACCGCGAACGTCTCGCCCGAGTCGGCGGAAAGCTCGAGCAGGGGAAGATCGACGACCGAGGTCACCCTCAGATCATAGGCCCAGCGCAGACGCGATCCCGGCGCACGTCTCGACGACGGCGACGTTCTGCATCGCGTAGCTGAGCGCGGCGTTCTGCCACTCGTCGTCGACCGTCGAGGTGCCGTCGGACGCGACGATCGCGCGGTAGCCGGCATCGGCCGCGTGGCGTGCGGTGTGCTCGATCGACATGTTCGTCCACGCCCCGGAGATGATCAGGTTCTCGACGCCGAGGCCGCGCAACAGGATGTCGAGGCGCGTCTCGTAGAAGCCGTTCATGCGCATCTTCTCGACCACGTGGTCGCCCGGCTGCGGCTCGAGCCCGTCGACAGGGGCGGCGCCCCAACTACCGCGGACGAGTGCGTTCGCCCCCTTCACGCCTTCGAAGAGCGGCGCGTTCTGCTTCAGACCGGGCGCGCCCTCCTCGACGATGTACCAGACGTGGATCACGGGCACACCGGCGGCACGGCAGGCCGCCGCAAGCCCCTTCACGTTCTCGACGACGTTCTGGCTCGTCGCGTGCGCGGGGGCGCCGGAGTCGGCGAAGGCGCCGCCCTCGATGATCACGTCGTTCTGCAGGTCCTGGATGACCAGGGCCGTCGCCTTCGGGTCGATCTTGTCCACGGTGGTCTCCTCGAGGTTTGAGTGGATTGGGGCTAGCGCATGTAGCCGAGTGTGTTGCCGGCGACCTTCATCCGCACGCGGTAGACCGAGGTCGAGGCGGGGATGTAGAGCGTGCTCCAGTCGTCGTCGCCCCAGTTCACGTTGCCGACATTCTCCGGCACCTCGATCACGCCGAGATGCTCGCCGTCGGGCGCGAAGATCCAGACGCCCTTCGGGCCGGTGACATAGACGTTGCCGCGCTCGTCGAGCTTCATGCCGTCGACGAGCTCGCCGGACGCCATATCACCGGTGCCGATCCCAGCCGCAAAGACGCGTCCGTTTGAGAGCGCGTGGTCGGCGCCGACGTCGAAGACGCGGATGTGGGCGTGGACCGTGTCGTTGATGTAGAGCAGCGACTCGTCGGCGGTGAAGCAAAGACCGTTCGGCTGGTCGAAGTCGTCGATCAGGAGCTGCAGGTCGCCCCCGCCCGCGGGGAGCCGGTAGACGCCCTGGAAGTCGAGCTCCTGGTCGCGCTCGAGACCGAACCCCGGCATCCGGCCGTAGGTCGGATCGGTGAAGATGATCGAGCCGTCAGCCGAGACGATCACGTCGTTCGGACTGTTGAGCTCCTTGTCACCCCAGTGCGTCGCAATCGTCTCGCGGGTCCCGTCGGGTGATTCGCGCACCACCGAGCTCGTCACGTGCTCGCAGACGATCAGGTTCCCGTCGTTGTCGCGCGTCATCCCGTTGCACTTGTTGCTCGGGTCGCGCAGCACTTCGACGCCGTCGACCGGATGCCAGCGGCGGCGCTTGTCGCCCGGCATGTCGCTGAAGTGCAGCGACCCGTCGGCCATCCAGATCGGCCCTTCTGTGAACGTGCATCCCGTCGCAATCTGCTCGAGTTCCGCGTTCTCGTCGACCAGCTCGTGCACCCTGTCGGACTTCACCGAAACCGGCACCCCTGCTCCTTTACCTCGACGTGGCAGGCCGCCCCGCGACCCGAGCGCGAACGTAACAGCCGCATCCCGCGATGTCCAAACCGGCCGCGTCTCGGGGACAGTCCCCAAGACATGGCCCGACGAGGCATGGCTTGGGGACAGTCCCCAAGACATGGCCGAACGAGGCATGGCTCGGGGACAGTCCCCAAGACATGGCCGAATCGGCCCTGTCGGGACGTCGCCGCGGGGTCGCTCAGCGCTCGACGTGGATGGGGCCCGGCGCCTCGCGCAGCGGTCCGCCGAGGCGGCCGGCGCGGAGTGCGAGCGCCTCGCCGAGAATCGAGATGGCCGTTTCGGCCGGGCTCTCCGCGCCGATGTCGAGGCCTGCCGGGCCACGCAACCGGGAGAGTTGCTGCGGGGTGACGCCCGCCTCGAGCAACCGCTCGCGGCGCATCGCCTGGGCGCGCCGGCTGCCAAGCGCACCCACGTAGAACGCCTCTGAACGCAGGGCCACCGCGAGTGCGGGGATGTCGAACTTGTCGTCGTGGGTCAGGACGACGACCGCAGTGTCGCGGTCGACGTCGATCTGTGCGAACGCCGCCTCGGGCCACTCGACGACGATCTCATCCGCGCTCGGGATGCGGTCCGCAGTGGCGTACTGGGGGCGCGCGTCGACGCAGATCGTACGCCAGCCGACACGCTTCGCGGCAGCACAGAGCGCTTCGCCGGTGTCGACCGCGCCCACGACGACGAGTCGCGGCGGCGGGCCGAACACCTCGGCGAACACCTTCAAGCCTGCGTGCTCGAGCAGGCCGTTGCGGCGCTGATCCGGGGCGAGCAGAGCCAGACCGAGCGGGTCGTCACCGATCACCTCGCCGCGGTCGAGAAACACGAGCACCTTGCGCCCCACCTCGCGATCGCCGTCGACGACCGTGAAGAGCACGCCGCGCTCGTCACCGCCTGCGAGGGCGAGCAGGTGGTCTGTGAGCGTCAATCCAGCCGCTCGAGGAAAACGTCGATCTCGCCGCCGCATGGCAGACCGACGCCGAGCGCCTGGTCATCCGTGATGCCGTACGAGAGCAACCGCGGCTCGCCGGACGCCATCACTTCGCGCGCCTGCACGGCGACGTCGTTCTCGACGCAACCGCCTGAGACTGAGCCGCACATCGCCCCGGTCTCGGAGACGGCGAACTTCGCGCCGACCGGCCTGGGCGCAGAGCGGCGGGTCGCGACGACGGTCGCGATCGCGACCTTCTCGCCGCGCTCACGCCAGCGCTCGACCTCCTCGCGGATCTCCTTCACGCTGCCTCCCTCATGCTGCATGCCTCCGTTCGATGCCCGCGAGGACAGTACCCAGGGCTTCGAGGCTCGCGACGTCATGCCCCGAGACGAGCCGATCGACGTGCGCGTACGCGGCCCGCATGCCGCCGGTGAGCGGCTCGTAATCCGGATGGCCCTTCAGCGGGTTCACCCAGACGACGGCGAACGCCTGACGCGCGAGACGCTCCATCTGTGCTGCGACAAGTGCTGGATCGCCACGCTCGCAACCGTCGGAGAGAACGACGACGACCGCGCCCCGCGTCAGCGCGCGGCGCCCCCATTCGTCGTTGTACGCCTTCAGCGACTCACCGATCCGTGTGCCACCTGACCAGTCGACGACGCGCTTGGCCGCCGCGGCGAGGGCGGCTTCTGGGTCGCGTGCGCCGAGCTCGGGCGTGAGGCGCGAGAGGCGAGTGCCGAACGCGAAGGTCTCGACGCCGCGTCCCGATCCACGTGCGGCGTGCAGGTAGAGCAACAGGGCACGCGCATACGCGTCCATCGATCCGGAGATGTCAAGGAGCAGGACGAGCTTGCGCGGGCCGTGCGCGCGGCTCCGGTACGCGCGCGTCACCGGGTCACCGCCGGTCGCAAGCGAGGCGCGCACCAGGGCTCGCACATCGAGCACGCTCCCACGGCGGTCGGCGCGAAGACGGTAGGTGCGCCTGCGGGGACGTCCGACCGCGATCTCGCGGATCAGAGCGCGGGCGCGCGCGAACTCGTCGGCCGTCATCGCGGCGAAGTCGCGCGTGCGCAGAAGCTCGTCGTAGCTCCACGCTCCCACTTCGATCTCGCCACCGTCGAGCTCCGGGCCGGCGCCTGGGGCACCGCCCTTGCGCCGCTTCGCCGCGCGAGACGGAGGCTCGTTCCGGCGCGAGCGCGGGACCGGCGCGCGCAGGAACCAGGCGCGAAACGCACGGTCGAACGTCTCGAGATCCTCACGCCGCGCCACGAGCGTCTGGCGAAGCGTCCAGTAGACGTCCTCCTGGCGGGCGAGGTCGATCGAGTCGAGGCCGCGCAGGGCGTCGGCAATGCGGCGCGGCCCGATCTCGAGCCCACCTTCGCGGAGCACCCGGCCGAAGACGACGACGTGGCGAACGACCGCGTGCTCGCGTGGCCGCTCTGCGAGGAGCTCAGCCACGCGCTGTGACGACGAGGCCCGCGAGCGCCTCGTCGCGAATCGAGAGCAGGTCGTCGTGGTACTTGAGCAGCGACCCGAGCGTCGCCTGCACGTTCTCGACGTCGAGCTCCCGCTGGCCGAGCGCCGTCAGCGCGCGAACCCAGTCGATCGTCTCGGCGAGCCCGGGCGGCTTCTGCAGGTCGAGCGAGCGCAGCTCGGCCGCGAACCGCGCGGCCTCCTCGGCGAGCCGCTCGGGAACGCCGGGCACGCGCAGCTCGACGATCTGGATCTCGCGCGCCACGGTCGGATGGTCGATCCAGTGGTAGAGGCATCGCCGCTTCAACGCGTCGTGCAACTCGCGCGTGCGGTTCGACGTAAGGATCACGTAGGGCCGCTGCTTCGCCTCGATCGTGCCGAGCTCGGGCACGGTCACCTGGAAGTCGGAGAGGACCTCGAGCAGGAAGGCCTCGAACTCCTCGTCGGCGCGGTCGATCTCATCGATCAGGAGGAGCACCCGCTGCTCGGACTCGATCGCCTCGAGCACCGGCCGGCGAATCAGGAACTCGCGGCCGAACAGCTCGGCCTCGTCCACCGTCCCCGCTTGCGCAGCGCGAATGTGGAGCAGCTGCCGCGCGTAGTTCCACTCGTAGACGGCGTGGGCGATGTCGAGACCCTCGTAGCACTGCAGGCGGATCAACGGGGTACCGAGCGCGCTCGCGATCGCCTTCGCCGCCTCCGTCTTGCCCACGCCTGCCTCGCCTTCGAGGAGGAGAGGCTTCTCCAGGGTGAGCGCGAGGTAGAGGGCAGTGGCCAGGCCGCGGTCGGCGAGATACGACGCTCCTGCGAGGGCGGAGTCGAGCTCGTCGATCGACGCGAACGCCATTGACCCACACAGTAGTGGACTCCGGTTTCTTTTCTGCAGCGATGTTCGCGGCCTGCTTAGAATCGCCGCATGACAGCCGACGTTCTCTTTCCGACATCCGCCGCCGAGGCGGCGACGTTCTACGGCGACGGAGCGGACATCACCGTCGTCGGCGGTGGGACGATCCTGCTGCCCGAGATCGCCGCAGGCCGGGTGACCCCGACTCGCGCGCTCATGCTCAACCGGACGGGCCTCGACACGCTTCGAGTCGACGGCGATCGCGTCGTGATCGGCGCGATGGTGCCGATCGCCGCCCTGGTCGACGCGCCCGATGCAGCGCTCGCGAGGGTCGCTCCTCACCTGGCCGACCGCGAGGTGCGTCAGAGCGCAACGGTGGGCGGCAATCTGTCCGCCGCCGGCGCGGCCGACGCTCAGCGCGGCGACCTTGGCGCGCCCCTGATTGCACTCGGCGCCCGCGTTCGGTCGACGGGCTCGGGCGGGGAGCGCCTCGACTCCGTCGAGGACTTCCTCGTGGGCGACCGTACCCGGCGGCTCGTTCTCGAGATCGAGTACGACCGGTTCGAGCGTCGCACCGGTGTGACCGGCCTCCGCCGCCGTCACGCTCACTCGTATGCGATCGCCGCCGTCGTTGCGTGTGCGCGCCCGGACGGCAGCGACCTGCGCATCGCCGTCGGCGGCGTCGGACCGACGGCCGTGCGCTGCAGCGCGGTCGAGGCAAGCCGTGACGCGGCAGACATCTTGAGCGATGTCGCGCCCGTGGACGACGCGGTCGCGTCGGCCGCGTATCGGCGGGCTGTGCTGCCGAAGCTCGTTCGCGAAGCCCTCGACCAACTGGAGCTGACATGAAGCTGATCGTCAACGGTGTCGAGGAGGCGATCGTCAGTCCGCCGCTGACACCACTCCTCCATGTTCTGCGCGATGAGCTCGACATCACGAGCCCGAAGGCCGGCTGCCAGCAGGGCGGCTGCGGTACCTGCACCGTCCTCGTCGACGGGGAGCCGCGTCGCTCGTGCCTCACTGCGGTCGCGTCGGTCGACGGCTCGTCGATCACCACCGTCGAGGGTCTGGGCGACGCCGGGGCGCTGTCCACGGTGCAGGCGGCCTTCTACAACCACTACGCCGCGCAGTGCGGCTTCTGCACTCCGGGGATGGTGATCGCCGCGACGGCGCTGATCGAGCGCAAGGGCGGCGCGGTCGATCGCGAAGACGTGCTCGAGGCACTCGGCGGCCACTACTGCCGGTGCACGGGTTACGTGAAGATCGTCGATGCGGTGATCGCCGCGTCGCGTGGCGAGGTCGAGGCCGTTGCCGCGGGGAGCCCGGCGTGAAAGCCGTCGGCGCACGCCTCCCGCGCTACGACGGCGTGGCTCACGTCACCGGCCGCACCCAGTACGTCGATGACGTTCGCGTCGGCAAGACGCTCTGGGTGAAGGCGCTCCGCTCACCGCACCATCACGCGGCGATCACGTCGTTCGACGCGAGCAAGGCCGAGTCGATGGCGGGTGTGCGGGCGATCGTGACCCACGCCGACGTTCCGAAGAACGTCTACGGGCACCTCGAAGGGCTCGGCGTTCCCGCCGACGAGCCGCTGCTCGCCGACGGCGAGGTTCGCTACAAGGGCCAGCCGATCGCGGCGGTCGCGGCCGAGTCGGAGGCCGCAGCAATGGCGGCGGTCGAGGCGATCGAGATCACGTATGAAGAACGGCCGGCGCTCTTCGACATCCGGCAGGCGCTCGACCCGGACGCGCCCCAGATCCACCAGTGGGGCAACGTCTATCCCCACTACGGCCCGTACAACCACCGCCGTGTGCGCAAGGGCGACATCGACCGTGCGTTCGACGACGCCGACCTGATCGTCGAGGGCGTCTACCGCCCGCAGGCGATCGAGCAGATGCCGCTCGAGACCCAGGTGGCGCTCGTCGTGCCGGAGGCGAACGGGCGGCTGACGGTCTACTCGTGCACCCAGGCGATGTACTTCTCGATGGGTGTCGTCGCGGCGCACCTGCAGGTGCCGCTGAACAAGCTGAAGTTCGTCGGCGGCACCGTGGGCGGCGGCTTCGGCGGCAAGGTCGACACCGCAACCGAGACGATCTGCGCGCTTTTGGCACTGAAGTCGAAGCGTCCGGTCAAGTGGCGGTGGACGCGTGAGGAGGAGTTCCTCGCCTCGTCGACGCGCGCGCCGTGGCATATCGAGATCACCGATGCCGTGTCGAAGGACGGCTGGATCCTCGGCCGTCGCACGCTGACGCTGCACGACGCAGGCGCGTACGCGCGCTTCTCGCCGTACGGCCTGACGAAGCATGCGTTCCACCACTCGGGCGCCTACACAATCCCGAACCTGCGGTTCGACGGCTTCGTCGCCTTCTCGAACCGGGTGCCGACGACGGCGATGCGCGGCTTCGGCGTCACCTCCGTGTCGTTCGCGACCGAGACACACCTGAACCGGATCGCAGATGCGCTCGGCATGGATCCATGGGAGCTGCGGCTGAAGAATGCGAACCGCATCGGCGACACGAGCGGCAACGGCGTCGTCCTGCAGGATCCGTCGACGGTGCCGGTCACGCTCGCGGCGGCGGAACGGGTCGGCATCGAACTGCCGGCGAGCTATCGCGCGATGACCCCGGAGCCGCGAACGGGCGAGCTCCTGCCCGAGCACCTCGTCGCCCAGCAGAACCTGGATGGAGGCGAAGCCTGATGGCCAAGCACAAGGGTCGCGGATTCGCGACGATCGAGTACCCGACCGGCATGAACCAGAACGGCGACCCGAGCCAGGCGTGGATCAAGCTGAAGCCAGACGGCCGCGTCGACGTCTTCTCCGGCACGGTCGACATCGGCCAGGGCTCGAAGACGGTGCACACGCAGATCGTGGCGGATGCGCTCGGCGTGCCGTACGACTGGGTGACGATGGACAACACGAACACCGACTCGTCGGCGGTCTGCACCGGGACGTTCGCCTCGCGCGGGACGTTCATCGGCGGCAACGCCGTGCGTCTGGCAGCGGAGAAGGTGCGCGAGCGCATTCTCGACATCGCGTCGAAGGAGCTCGAGATCGACCCGGCCGACCTCGACATCACCGACGGTGAGGTGATCGCGCGCGGCGCGCCGCAGAAGAAGATCAACGTCGCGGATGTCGCCGGCGCCGCCACCTACAACTACGGCGAGTTGATCAGCGGTTCCTCGACGGCGCTGAAGCCGTTCGCCGAGGTCGACGATGCGACCGGCCAGGTCGAGATCGAGCCGCATTCGGCGATCTCGTATGCGGCATGCGTCGCCGAGGTCGAGGTGGACGACGAGACGGGCGAAGTCGTCGTGCAGAAGATGGTGCAGGTCTACGACGTCGGCCGCGCGATCAACCCGACGCTCGTCGAGGGGCAGATCGAAGGAGGGGCGATCATGGGCCTCGGCCTGGCGCTACTCGAGAACAGTTACCCGTACTACCCCTCGGTCGAGCACCGGGGCGGCCAGTTCGGCGCCTATCTCGGCCCGGCGCTGCGCGACCTGCCGGAGCTCGACAACGTGATTCTCGAGAACCCGTCCGTCGACGGCCCGTTCGGGGCGAAGGCGATCGGCGAGATGGCGAACAACGCCCAGCCGCCGGCGATCGCCAATGCGATCCACGATGCGATCGGCGTGTGGGTGACCGAGATGCCTGCGACGCCGGACCGGATCCTCGCGGCGCTTGCCGACAAGCGTGAGCCCCGGCGCGACGGGAAGCGCATCGTCTTCGACGAGCACATCTCGATCAAGACGGTGTCCTCCGACGGCGGCGCTTCGTACTTCGGCACCGATGCCTGAGGGAAGCTCGGAGTCGGGGCCGTTTCGCACCTGGAACGGCCGCGACTCCTGGGAGTTCGTCGACGGCGTGCGGCTGCACGCGATCGGCGGCGAGCAAGTGCTGCTCTGCCGCGTTCAGTACGCGCCGGGCAAGCAGGTGCCCTGGCACTCGCATCCCGACACCGAGCAGGTGATGTTCGTGCTCGACGGCGAGGTCGAGATGACGATCGAGGACGAGACGACCACACTGCGCTCGGGCGACGTCGTCGTCGTCAACCGCGGCCTCCAGCACAAGCTCTTCTCCGAGAACGGCGTCACGTTCATGGAGGCGCTCGCGCCGGTGCCGCTCGACCACGTGCCCGACCGGGCACTCGACCTCGTGCTCGGCCCCGACGAGGGCGCGACGCACGTGGAGAAATAGGAGGTGGCGAATGCCACTCGTTCGTGTTGAGCTGTTCGAACGGCGGCTGACGCCAGAGCTCGAGTCGAAGTTGATCGACAGCCTCACCGAAACGCTGCTTGCGACGCTCGAGGCGCCGGAGCTGCGCGACCACACCTGGGTGATCGTCGAGGGCCACGACGCACATCGCTGGGGTCGCGGCGGCAAGCCGTGGGACGAAGCCGCGCGCGACGCGACGTAACCCGGAAGCGCGCGGCGAGGCGAAACTCGTCAACCTGGTTCAAAGAGCGAAACCAGGTTGAAGGCCCCCGTAACCTGGTTCGGGTTTAACCAGGTTGCCGAGTTTCGAACCGCCGCGCGCTCTTCGCGCTAGACCGAGGCAGGGGCGGTCACGAGCGCGAGCTCGACCGGCGGTGCGCCGGGGACGACCTCGGCGGCTTCGCGTGCGTGCAGCAGCGTCGTGCGCACGATGAGCTTCGCACGCGCGTAGTTGTCGAGCACCGTCGGCACGGGCGCGACAGGATGGCCGAGCGCGTAGCCGGCCGCGTTCGCGCCGATCTGGCGGTACGAGTCGAGCGTCAGTGAGGGCGCCATTCCGAACAGCTCCAGGTTGTCGAGCGGCTGCAGGTCGGCACGGTGGATCAACGCGGTTCCCTTCGACTGCAGGCCGATCGCGATGCCGGAGCCCGAGAGCAGCGCACCGTCGTGGCCGATGAACGCGACGTCGGCCGACCGCCAGATGCGCACGAGCCGCGGCGCGCCGCCGGCGCTCCGCACACCGTCGATGATCGCGTCGAGCACATCGGCATGCCCGAGGCCGTTGATCGTCGCGCCCAGGGCGCCGCCGAACGCCGGCCCGAGTGCGACGACCACCTCCTCCGACAACTGGCCGCGGTGCGCAGGGCCGGCTTCGGCGACGATCGCCTGCGCGGCAGGCACACCACCGAGCAGGCGCGCGTCGACCGCATACGGCAGCCTGCGCAAGCGCTCCCATCGGTCGCCCTCGAGGTGATAGCCCGTACCCGGCCCGGTGTAGCGGTTCGGATCGTTGACCGCCGAGACGACTCCGCCCCCGGGCTCGATGATCGCCGAGGTCTGGAGGTAATCCGCCGAGACGCGCTGACGCTGCATGTCGAAGACCGCGGTCGCGACCTCGGGGAAACCGCGCCGCTCGAGCGCCCGGGCGATGTCGAGCCCACTGATTCCCTCGTCGAGCACGCGGTCGCCGGCAAGCACGTCGGCGGCCCGGTCGCGATCCGGCAGGTCGCGCGAGTCGAGGCACGTCGTGGCGAGCCTGACCTCGTCGTCGCTGATCGCCGGGAAGCCGAGCTCGGCGAACACTGCCTGGACGGCGCGGGCCGCGCGTTCCCGCACCGCGAGCGCATCTGCCTCGGCAAGCGGCTCGAGCCCGGCGTCGACCTGCCAGTCGCGCTGCAACGTCAGCCACTCGTCGTAGTCGTGCGAGTCGTAGTTGCCGCCGCCGAACATGTTGTCGTACCGCGGCATCGACGAGTAACCCGATGTGATGAAGTCGGTGCCGGGCAGGAACTGCCCCATCAGCTTCGCGGTCTTGCGGATCTCGGAGTGGCTTGCGATCGCGTCGTTGCCTGAGGCGACCTCGAGGTCGAGCCACGCCGCGAGCACGTTCTCGGCCAGCACCTCGCGCGTGCCTCCGGGGACCGACAGGGCAAGCGCGATGCAGGAGATCGAGCCGTTCTGCACTCCCTGCGAGCCCGCGGCACGGATCAGTGAGAGGCAGCGGGCCTCGAGATAGAGCATCGACTTGCCTTCCGACTCGCCCATCAGCGCCTCGGAGCCGCCGCCGGAGGTGAAGCGCACCTTCACTCCGCGCGAGGCATAGGCAGAGGCGAGGAATGCCTTCGACCACGGCGTGTCGTCACCGTCGACGAACACCGGTTCCGTCCCGTACACGGACAGCGTCTCGGCGTACGTGACGAGACCCTGGATCGCGAGCCGCAGGTTCAGGCGCTCTTCAACCGCGCATTGCGTCATCACTCCGGGCCGCCCGGTCTGCGAGCCGACGAGCAGCGCGATCGCGTTCAGCGGGGCGTAACGCGAGACACCCACCGTGGTCTCGAGCTCGGCGAACCCGCGCGCTGCCGCCTCGGCTGCATCGGCGGCGAGAAGCGCAGGGTTCTCCTTCAGGTTCGTCACGTGCGCCTGATTCGCAGGCGCGCGGCGAGCGCGCAGCTTCTTCAACGCGAACATCAGCTCGACCGGGTCGAGCATCCCGATCACGCGCGCGAGGCGAGCCGGGGTCAACCCGCGCGACAGGCGAACGAGCTCGGGACGACCGACGTCGACGTCGACGAGCATGCGCGCGATCTCCTCGTCGGCCAGCTCGGACGCGAGAGCGGCTGCTTCGAGGTCGATCCCGTAGCTCGCGACGAAGTGGTCGAGCGCGTCCCAGCTGTCGCGGCTGCGCCCGTCGAGCTCGATGACAGCGTCGCCCGAGATCACGAGCGACGGCTCAGGATCGTTCGGCCCGTCCATCGCGATCAGACCAAGCTCTGCATACGGCTCGATCAGCACCTCCCGGCGAAGAGGACGCTCCTCGCGTGCGACGTACCTGGCCGAGCGCTCGTCAGCCGGCAAGGAGGGCCCGCAATCCGTAGGCACGGGCGGCGTCGCGAACGAACGCAGCCGTCAACGGTGCGTCGAGCGTTTCGAGCCGGGCGGCCCATGACTCGAGGTCGGCCGCCGACGAGCGGCCGGGGCGCAGCGCTGTATAGATCTCGAGGATCGTCTCGTCGGGGAGCGGCGCGAGCTCGGCGCCGCGCCGGAGGTTGTCGGCGAGCTGCGAGCGGCCGGCCGCAGCGGCGATCTCGGCTTGCAGCCGGAGGGTTGCCGGCGTGGCGCGCAGCTCCGCCGCGTCGAGCGCGTCGTCGAACTTCAGCTCGTCAAGGGCGAGACCGCTGGGTGTCGAGACAAGATCGGGACGCTCGGACCCGAGTGGGTAGTCCCGGCGCGGGTCGAAGGCCACGAACGAAAACGGTATACAAATGCCCCATGAGCAACCATTACGACTTCGAAGGCCGCGTCGCGCTCGTCACGGGCGGTGCGAGCGGCATCGGCGCTGCGACCGTCGAGCGGCTACGAGCAGGCGGTGCCGAGGTGCACATCTTCGACCTCGCGAACGGCGACGACGTGCGGGACTCAGCGCAACTGCGCGCCGCGGTCGACCGCCTGGCCCGGCTCGACATCCTGGTCTGCGCGGCCGGTGTCGGCGGTGACTCGCTGCACACCGAGGACGTGAGCGACGAGGAGTGGGAACGCGTGCACGCGATCAACCTGAACGGCGTCTTCTACGCAAACCGCGCGGCGATCCCGACGATGAAAGCCGGCGGCTACGGCCGCATAGTCAACATCGCGTCGATCGCCGGCAAGGAAGGCAACCCGATGGCCGGCGCCTACTCGTCGTCGAAGGGCGCGGTGATCGCGATCACGAAGGCGATCGGCAAAGACGTCGCCGGTTCGGGGATCCTGGTCAACTGCATCGCGCCCGCAGTGATCGACACACCGATGCTCGGCCAGATCTCGGCCGAGCACATCGCCTACATGACGGCGCGCATTCCCCTCGGCCGCGTCGGCGAGCCCGCTGAGGTGGCCACGCTCATCGCATGGCTCGCGAGCGAAGAGATGTCGTTCTCGACCGCCGCCTGCTTCGATATCTCCGGCGGACGGGCGACGTATTGATCCGCTTTGTCCGCGTGCGCACGGCGAGCGGCGAGGCGCGCGTCGGACGTCTGGAGGGCGATCAGGTGCACGTGCTCGACCACGACGACCCGCTCGCGGCGATCCAAGGCTCAGGCACGGTGGAGCACAGCATCGACCTCGCCTCGGGCGTGTTGCTGCCGCCGATCGAGGCGCCCGAGATCTGGTGCGCCGGCGTCACGTACGAGCGCAGCCGTGACGCGCGCGTCGAGGAGGCACGGACCGATGCAAGCGACGTCTACGCGCTCGTCTACGACGCCGACCGGCCGGAGCTCTTCCTGAAGGACGCCGCGATGCGCCGCACTGTTGGCCCTGGGGGTCTCATCCGAGTCCGGGCCGATGCGCACTGGAATGTCCCCGAGCCAGAGCTCGGCCTCGTTCTCGGCGAGGGCGGCGCTCCCGTTGCCGTGACGATCGGCAACGACGTCTCGAGCCGCGACATCGAGGGCGCGAACCCGCTCTACATCCCACAGGCGAAGATCTTCGCCGGCGCGTGCGCGATCGGCCCGGCCCTCGCTGTGCCCGACGACTGGGACGCGCCGCTTGCGATCAACCTCCGCATCACCGCTCCGGACGGCACGGAGCTCTATGCCGGCGAGACGTCGACCGGCAAGATGAAGCGCCGCCCACGCGAGGTCGCTGAGTGGCTCGTACGCGACAACCCCGTCCCGCCGGGCTCGGTGCTGCTGACCGGAACCGGGCTCGTCCCGGGGGACGACTACACGCTCGAGCCCGGGCACGTTGTCGAGATCGAGATCGAGGGCATCGGCGTGCTCACGAACACGGTGGCCGCATGAGCGTCGCTACCGTGAGACGCATTCGGCAAAACGACGAAAGGTGACACGGTGAGCGACGTCCTCGACGCACCCTCCCACGCCGCACGGCTGAACTACGTCGATGGTGCCTGGGTGCCGTCGGCCTCCGGCGCCACCTACACGCGCGTCAACCCGATGCGACCCGACGAGCATGTCGGCGAGTTCTCCGCCTCGACCGAGGCCGACGCCGAGGCCGCCGTTGCGGCAGCCGCCGACGCTTACGCGAGCTGGTCGAAACTGCCCGCCGCCAAGCGCGGCGCCTACCTCGTCGCCGCGGCGGCCGCCCTCGAGGCGCGCGCCGAGGAGATCGCGCACGACATGTCGACCGAGATGGGCAAGCCGCTGCGCGAGGCGCGCGGCGAGACAGCACGGGCGTCGCAGATCCTCCGCTTCGCTGCAAGCGAGGCGTTCCGGCCGGTCGGCGAGCAATTCGAGCAGTCGATGACAGGCGCCCAGGTTTCCACACGTCGCCGCCCCGTCGGCGTCGTTGGCCTGATCACCCCTTGGAACTTCCCGATCGCGATCCCAATCTGGAAGCTCGCGCCGGCACTCATCTACGGCAACACCGTCGTCTTGAAGCTCGCGTATGAGGCGCCCGTGACCGGGCTGCACATCGCCGAGGCGTTTGCGGAAGCCGAGTTGCCGGCGGGTGTGCTGAACGTGCTCACCGGCCGCGGCTCGACCGTCGGCGCTGCGCTCGTCGAGGACCCGCGCGTGCGTGCGATCTCATTCACCGGCTCCGTGGCGACGGGCCACAGCGTGCGCGACAGCGCGACCAGGGCCGGTAAGCGTGTGCAGCTCGAGCTCGGCGGTCACAACCCGATGATCGTGATGGACGACGCCGACCTCGGGCGCGCGGTCGAGGCCGCCTACGCGGGAGCGTTCTGGTCGGCCGGGCAGAAGTGCACGGCGACGCGCCGCATCTATGTACAGGACGCTGTCTACGACGCCTTTCGCGAGCAGTTCCTCGCGCGCATCGACCGGGGCAAGGTCGGCGACCCGCTCGACGCGGAGGTCGAGGTCGGGCCGATCGTGAACGAGGCCCAGTTCGACGAGATCGTCGCCGCGATCGCGCGCGGCCGTGCCGACGGCGGCACCGTGATCGCGGGCGGTGAGCGGACCGACGAGCACGGCTACCTGATCCCGCCGACCGTGTTCGAGGGCGTCAGCGACAACGCCTTCCTGTCGTGTGAAGAAGTGTTCGGCCCGGTCGCGTCGCTCTACCGCTTTGCCGACCTCGACGAGGCGCTCGAGCGCGCGAACGCCGTCGAGTTCGGCCTCTCGACAGCGATCTTCACGTCGAACCTCGCGAGCGCAACCCGGTTCACCGACGAGGCGCAGGCGGGACTGATCCATGTCAACTCGCAGACCGCCGGCGCCGAAGTGCACGTGCCGTTCGGCGGCATCAAGGCGAGCGGCTTCGGCCCGCACGAACAGGGTCGCGCCGCGCTCGAGTTCTACACCGAGACGGTCACCGTCTACGTCGATCCATGAGCGAGCGGTTCCTGGTTACCGGTGCACTTGGGTGCATCGGCGCGTGGACCTGTGCTGTGCTCGCAGAGTCGGGGGCGTCGGTGGTCGGGTACGACCTCGGCGCCGACGCCCGGCGGATGCGGCTCGTCGGCGCGGAGAGCGTGCCGGTCGTCCGCGGCGACATCACCGACCGCACGGCACTCGATCGCGTGCTCGACGAGCACGCGATCACGCACATCATCCACCTGGCCGCGCTGCTGATTCCGCAGATCAAGGCGAACCCCCCACTCGGGACCGCGATCAACGTCGGCGGCACGGTCAACGTGCTCGACGCCGCGAAGACCCGGGGCATTCGCGTCGCCTACGCGAGCTCGGCAGCCGTCTACTCGCAAGTCGATGACACGGGCGGCCCCGTGCCGAACGACGCGGTCGGCCATCCGACGACCTTCTACGGCGTGCACAAGCAGGCCTGCGAGGGAATGGCGCGCATCTTCTGGCAGGAGGAGCAGGTGCCGTCGATCGGGATCCGGCCGTTCATCGTCTACGGGCCGGGGCGCGATGCCGGCCTCACCGCCTCGCCCAGCCTCGCGATGGCCGCTGCGGCCTCAGGCGAGGACTCGCAGATCGCCTTCGGCGGACGGACGCAGCTGCAGTACGCACCCGACGCTGCGCGCGTGTTCGTCGCGGCGGCGCGCGCCGCGACCGAAGGCGCGCGCGTCTTCAGCCTGGGCGGGCCGGCGGACACGCTCGCCGACTGCGCTCAGCTGATCGCAGAGACCGCCAACGTCACCTGCTCGGTCGACGAGGACACACGGCTGCCGTTCCCGGACGCCTTCGACAACGGTGACCTCGAGGATGTCATCGGACCGATCAGCTGGACGCCGCTCGCGGAAGGGGTTCGCGAGAC
The DNA here is from genome assembly GCA_049288455.1 of Gaiellaceae bacterium. Taxonomy (GTDB): domain Bacteria; phylum Actinomycetota; class Thermoleophilia; order Gaiellales; family Gaiellaceae; genus PALSA-600. The sequence continues at coordinate 22,192 of JBAQHS010000042.1, forward strand.
GATCGACCGCTTGCGCGACGTTTAACCTGGTTTCGCTCTTTGAACCAGGTTGCCGAGTTTCGACGCTCATGGCGCTTCCGAGCAAACTCGCGATCCTGGTTGAAGAGCAAACCAGGATCGGAAGCTCGGGCGTCATCGCGCAACACCTCGTCGCCGCTCACTCATGATCCCTCCAGAGCCAGCGGAGCGCATCGGGCAGGATCGTCGCACCGTGGTTTCCGGGCGCCGGGCTGTGATGTCCATCGCCGAGAACGAGGCGGAAGTCGTAGCCGCCTTCCGCCAACGCCGCGGCAACGCGTAGATCCTCGGCGAACATGTTGTCCTTCGGCGCGTTCCAGTTCGTGTCGCGGCTCGCTGCTTGCATGAAGACCCGCAACGGCTTGGCTGGCGTCTGCGCGATCAGCGCAGGGTCGGGGCCTCCGCCGACGAGGCTCAGAACTCGGCGGAACCGATCAGGACGATGCCACGCGGCCGAGAAGGCGCAGTACCCACCGGCGCTGCCCCCGCCAATTGCCCAGTCATCGGGATCGCCGGTGATGCTGAGGCTGTCGAGGACAGGCGGCAGGATCTCGGTCAACAGGAACGTCGCGTAGACGTCATCGAACGGGTCGTACTCCGCATTGCGGCGATCGGGCTCGCCCGGATCGACGAATACACCGATCGTCGCCGGCATCTCGCCTCGATGGATCAGATTGTCCATGACGACCCCGACGCGGTAGGCCCCGTCAGGATCGAGGTACAACCAACCGTCCTGGAACACCATGAGCGGCGCTGGTTCCGACGACGTGTACGACGCGGGGACATAAACCCAGAACCGGCGGGTCGTCGCAGGGAAAATGCCGCTCTCGTTCCACGCGTCCTCATGAATCACACCGGCTGGAACGCCTGGCTGCGGCCACGAATCGGGTCCATACGCGTAGCTGACGGGAAACTCGATCGCCTGACGAACGTAGGGCATCTCAATCACTTCCGACCTCCGAAGACGAAGCGTTCAGTTTCGCAGGGCTGAACGAGGCATCGACGACGATCAGGATCGCGGCCGCGCCGACGAGCGCCCAGAGCACCACGTCGAAGCCGCCGGTCAGGTCGCGTAGCGCGCCGAGCAGCAGCGGAGAACTCGCCGAGAGCGTGTAGCCGACTCCGAGCATCATCCCGGCGAGCGCCGCGACCTCCGCCGGGCGCTCGGCCGCGTCGAGCGGCAGCGTCATCGTCAGCGGGAAGAGCGGGCCGATCGCCATTCCGAGCAGCACCGCCCAGCCCCACCCGCCCGTCGGCCAGAGAACGATGCCGAGCAACGCAACCAGCTGCAACGTCGCCGCCCCGGTGAGCCAGCCCCGCCGCGAGCCCCAGTGGTCGGCGGCCCACGCGACGGCGAAGCCGACCGGGATCGTGACGGTGTTCAGCACGGCAAGCAACCCGCCCGCCGACGACTGGCTCCAGCCGCGCTCGACGTAGGAATCCGGCAACCAGGCGTTCAGGCCGTAGAAGACGGACGACATAAAGAAGAATGCAGCGACGAGCCGCCACGCAAGCAGACTGCGAATGGGCAAACGCAAGGGTCGAATATCGACGCGGACATGGGTCGGCTCGGTTCGCGTGAGCCAGAGCCAGAGCATCGCGAGCCCGGTCGAGACCGCCCCGAAGACGAGGAGCGGCGTCCGCCAGCCGCCGGCGGCGTGGGCGAGCGGCACCGCGACAGCCGCAGCGATCGCGGAGCCGATCGTGATCCCCGAGGTGTAGACGCCGGTTGCGAAGCCTGGCCGGTCGGCGAAGCGCTCCTTCACCGCCACCGGCAGCATCGCGCCGGCGAGGCCCATCCCGACGCCCACCGGAAACGTGAGGAGAATCACTGCGATCGCCCCCGGCGCAATCGCGCGCGCCACCCCGAACACCCCGATCAGCGCGAGCGCGACTGCGACCGCCCGGCGTGAGCCGATTCGGCCGGAGAGGAACGAGGCCGGCGGCGCAAAGAGGCCCATGCAGAGCACCGGGATCGTGCCGAGCAGCCCGGCGACCGCATGCGTGACGTCGAGGTCATCCTGGACGAGCGGCAGCAGCGGGCCGATGCCGACGAGCTGCGGCCGAAGCGCGATCGCAGCAAGAAAGAGCGCGACGAGGAGCGGCGCGCGTCTCATCTCGGACTCGCCGCCGTCGTTACACGGTCTCGTAGAACGTGCGCTCGCGCGACTCCATCAGTTCGAAGAGCCCGCCCACGGCAAGCCGCTGGAAGTGCTCGCTCGCGCCGTGCTCCTCGAATGCCGTCTTGTCGCGGTACTGCTCGTAGAAGAGGAACGAGCGCGGATCCTCCGGATCGCGGCATGGCACGTAGGCCTCGCAACCGGGCTCCTCACGCGTCGCAGCTGCGAGCTCGCCCGCGATCTCCGCGGCGCGCTCGTCCTCGCCTTCCTTCGCCTTCATCCGCACGACCAGAACGAACGACATCTCGTCTTCCTTTCGCGATCTGAGTGGTGGTTGCTAGGAAACCGGGTTCGAGATCGAGCCGACGCCGTCGATCTCGATCGTGATCTCGTCGCCCGGCTGCAGCCAGACGGGCGGGTCGCGAAATGCGCCGACCCCAGCCGGGGTCCCGGTGATGATCAGGTCCCCGGCCTCGAGCGTGATCGCCTGCGAGATGAACGAGACGACGTCGGCGACGCCGAAGATCTGGTTCGAGGTGTTCGAGTCCTGCATCACCTCGCCGTTCAGGATCGCGCGAATCGGCAGCGCCTGCGGGTCGGGCACTTCGCTCGCCGGGACCAGGTCGCCGACCGGCAGGAACGTGTCGAGCGACTTGCCGCGCACCCACTGGCCGTCGGCGAACTGGAGATCACGACCCGAGACGTCGTTCGCGACGACGTAGCCCTGCACGAAGTCGAGTGCGTCATCGACCGAGACACCGCTTGCGCGCCTGCCGATGACAACGCCGAGCTCGGCCTCGTAGTCGACCTGCTTGGAGATCGCAGGAATGCGGATCGCGTCACCGTTCCCGATCAGTGTGTTCGGCCACTTCGCAAAGAGCAGCGGCCGTTCCGGGAGCGCGACACCTTGCTCTTCCGCATGGTCGCGGTAGTTGAGGCCGACGCAGACGATCTTCTGAGGGAGCTCGATCACTTCGGCGAGCCTACTATCCCGTCGCGTAGCAGCGCGTCGATGTCGTCCTGCGCGTAGCCGAGCTCACGCAACACGTCGGCGGAGTGCTCGCCGAGGAGTGGCGGCGGCAGCTCGTGCGCGAGGCGGTCGCCGTCGACTTGCAGCGGCGAGGCGACCGCATCGATGCCGTCGACCTCCTGCACCATCCCGTTCGCACGCGTCTGCGGATGCGCGCCGACCGCGGCCAGATCCTGCACCGGCGCAACGGGGATCCCCGCGAGCGCCTCCAACCAGTGAGCCGAGCTCTGCGCCGCGAGCCGCTCGCGGATCTCGGGCAGCAGCCGCTCGCGGTTCACGAGCCGGTCGGGGTTCGTGCGAAACCGCGGGTCGTCGGCGAGCTCCGGGCGGCCGATCCGCTCGCAGAGCAGGCGGAACAGGCGGTCGTTCGCTGCGGCGATCATCAGCTCGCCGTCGGAGGTCGCGAAGACCTCATACGGAGCGATCAGCGGGAACGCGGTGCCGTGCCGGCCTGGCACGACACCCGTGCGAAGCACGGATGTCAGCTGGTATCCGACGAGCGAGAGTGCCGTGTCGAACAGCGCGACACCGACGTCGCGGCCGCGGCCGGTCGTGACGCGCTCGAGGAGAGCGGCGATCACGCCGAGCGCGGCCCATACACCGGTGCCGATGTCGACGACCGACGCTCCGACTCGGACTCCGGGCCGGTCGGCTTCGCCCGTGATGCTGATCAGCCCGGCGAACGCCTGCATCAGCGGGTCGTAGCCCGGCTCGCCGGCCAGCGGCCCTTGCTTGCCGAACGCTCGGATCGAGCAGTACACGAGCCGCTCGTTCCTCGCACGCAATGCGTCGCTCCCGAGCCCCAGGCGCTCGGCCGTGCCCTCACGCAGCGACTGCACGAACACATCGGCTCCGTCGACGAGCCGGAGCAGCGCCTCGTGGCCGCGCTCGTCCTTGAAGTCGAGCGCAAGCGAGCGCTTCGAGCGGTTCGCTGCGAAGAACATCACGCTGCCCCCGTCGAAGAACGACGGGCCCCAGGCGCGCGCCTCGTCGCCGCGGCCGGGATGCTCGACCTTCACGACCTCGGCGCCGAGACCACCGAGGATCTCCGTGCAGGTGGGGCCGGCGAGCGACGACGTCAGATCGACGACCCGAATCCCGGTGAGCGGCGCGAAGCTCATCGCGCGAATGTAGCCAAGTGCTGGTTAGGATCGCGCGATGGCGGATCGGCGACCGAAGCTCGGCATGAACATGCTGCTCTGGTCGACCGACGTGTCGGGGCCCGAGCACGACAGCACGTTCGAGATGCTCCTCGATGCCGGCTATGACGGGGTCGAGATCCCGATCTTCGACGATGAGGTCGACAAGTACGAACGCCTCGGGGAGCGCCTCGGCGAGCTCGGGCTGACCGCGCTCGGCGTGACCGCGCGAACGGCCGACACCAGTCCGATCAGCAGCGATCCCGAGGTACGCGCGCGTGGGCTCGAGGCGACATCGTCAGCGGTCGACGCGTGTGCCGTCCTCGGCGCACGCACGCTGTGCGGCCCGATCGAGGCTCCGCTCGGGGAGTTCAGCGGCAGCGCACCGACCGCTGACGAGCGCAAGCGGTCGGTCGAGAGCCTCCGCGCCGCCGCGGAGTACGCCGCAACCCGCGACGTGACGCTCGTCGTCGAGTACCTCAACCGCTTCGAGATGTACCTCGTGAACTGCGCCGCGGACGCGGCCGCGCTCGTGCGCGAGGTCGACCATCCGAACTGCCGGCTGATGTACGACACCTTCCACGCGCACATCGAGGAAGCCGATCCACGCGCGGCGCTGCGGGCATGCGCGGACGTGCTCGTCCACTTCCACGCCTCGGAGAACCACCGAGGCACGCCCGGCAGCGGCCAGGTCGACTGGGACACCACCTTCGCTGGCCTCGCGGAGATCGACTACGACGGCTGGGTCGTCGTCGAGGCGTTCGGTGACTCGTTACCCGAGCTTGCAGCCGCGACCAAGGTCTGGCGGCGAACGTTCACGAGTGAGGAGCAGCTGGCGCGCGACGGCGCCGCGTTCCTGCGGCCTCGCGTGCAGCAGCTCGTGGTGTGACCATGGCGCGCCCGCGCGTGCATGTGACGGGCGACGTCCCCGCGGCGATCGACGCCGCGATCGCCGAGAGCTTCGACCCGGTCAGCGCGCCGAGCGACGCCGACGGGATCCTGGCGCTGATCTCCTCGCGGATCGATGACGAGTACCTCGAGCGTGCAGGCCCGCAGCTGCGGATCGTCGCGAACTACGGCGTGGGTGTCGACAACATCGACCTCGCGGCCGCGGCGCGGCGCGGGATCGTCGTCACGAACACGCCGGACGTGCTGACCGAGACGACCGCCGAGCTCGCAATCGCACTGACGCTGTCGCTGCTGCGACGCGTGACCGAGGGTGACCGGTTTCTGCGCGCGGGCCGCACGTGGGGCTTCGGGCTCGAGTTCATGCTCGGCGAAGGGCTCGCCGGGAAGCGCTTTGCCGTGGTCGGGCCAGGGCGCATCGGCCGCGCAACGGCGCGCCTCGCAGAGGCGTTCGGCGCCGACCCGGTGCTCGTCGGGCGCGGCGAGCTCGACCGGGCACTCCCCGGCGCCGACATCGTCAGCATCCACTGCCCCCTCACGCCGGAGACGAGGCACCTGATCGACGCACGGGCGCTGGGGCTCCTTCGGCCGAGCGCCGTCCTCGTGAACACGGCGCGCGGGGCGATCGTCGACGAGCGCGCCGTCGCCCGGGCGCTTCGGGACGGGCGGCTTGCCGGCGCTGCGCTCGACGTTTTCGAGCACGAGCCGAAGGTGACGGCGGAGCTGCTCTCGTTCGAGAACGTCGTCCTGACACCGCATCTCGGCAGCGCGACGCGAGCGACCCGCGAGGCGATGGGCCGTTCGGCGGTCGGTGCACTCCGTACGTTGCTGCTCGACGGACTGCAGCCTCAGAACACCGTCTAGATGATTGATCGGCAATTGGAGCACCCGCGGATGGTGCCCTGGATGCTGCGCATCTCAGCCAGGTCGGGCTGGAACGTAGGCACCGCTATGCCCTGCGCCCGACCTGACTGACCTGCTTGA
>JBAQHS010000043.1:0-8357 GCA_049288455.1 Gaiellaceae bacterium
AGCTTGTGCCCCGAGTTCTGCGACTCCTCCCGCAACCGCGAGAAGGCCGCGTCGGCTGAGATCCCGTGCTGCGCCATGAGGATGCCCTTCGCCTGCTCGATGAGCGCACGGCGGCCGAACGCGCCGCGCAGGCGCTGGAACTCTCCGAAGCGCTGCAGCGTGATCTCGATCGCCGCCTGGAGCTCCTCCGGCGTCGACTCGATGATGTAGGCGAACACACCCCGGCGGGCGGCCTGCCGTACGTACTCGGGATCGGCGGCGTGCAGGATCGCGATCACCGGGCACGAGGCCTCGGCGACGATCTCACCGATCAGCCCGAGCGCATGCTCCGAGGACAGGCCGAGGCCGACGAGTGCCACGTCCGGGTACTCGCGGGCAGTGACCGCCGCGACCTCGCCGACGTCGATTTCGCGCGCGACGACTTCATGCCCGAGCCCGATCACGACCTCGGCAAGAAGTTCCAACCGGTCGCGACGCTCATTGGCGATCAGGACGCGCAACCGCTGCGGCAGGTCTCGGTGCGACACGTTCCTCCACTGTCAACTGCAGGTTTCAGGGCAGTTCGTGCCCGTTCATGGTAGTCTCTCGGACGCTGTTTCGGAAGCCACCCGAAGTGGCCGACAGTCTGCCCGGCTCACACTTGACGCGACGGGCAGCACGTCCTCCCACAGACCTGTGCGGGCGGAGGGAATGTTCTCCGCCGACCGTGGTCGGCCTGTAATGGGAGTGGCAGATGTACGAGACGGCCTCAGCGAACGTCGAGCAACGGCTGACAGCGCCTGTCCTTGAGCGCCCGCTCCCGCGTGAAACCCAGCAGCGACTGCTGCGTCATGGCCACTCTCCCCTGGCGTCCGCTCCGGACGTCTCTGTAGCCGTGGTGCACCGGGCCGGCCACCTCCGCAACGTGCCGGTTCGCGATGACCTGCTGGATGGCCCGCCCGAGTGGCCTGACCCCGGCCGCTCGGGCGGGAATATCTTCCGCCTGTGAACTACGGTAGGCGGTAGAGGTTCAGCACGCCGGTCGTCGCGTGGTCGTTCGCGTTCCCCTCGGCGAGCGCGACGCGGCCGTCCGCGATGATCGGGCTCTGCCAGTGCAGCGGGCCTGACGGGAGCGTCGCGACCTCGCGGCCGCTCGTCGCCACGTAGACGTGGAGCTGGCCGTCGCCCGCGACGTAGAGCAGGCTGCCCGCGAGCGCAGGTGACGAGCCGCCGGTGTGGTTCGACCAGGCCGGATGCAGCCGCCCGTCCTTAAAGAGCAGCGCCTCGGTGCCGCCGCTCGTCGAGACGAACACCCACTTGCCGTTCCAGACTGCGGGCTCCGAAAAGACGTCGGTCGGCCCCGGCGCGGGCAGCGTCTGCAGCTCGCCGCCGGTGCGCGAGTTCACGCCGGGGAGGCTGTGCAGCTGCAGCAGGCGCAGGATGCCGTCCTTGCCGCCCTGCACCGCATAGCCGCCGGGCAGAAGCGCCGGGCTCGTCGAGCCGAGGTCGACGTCGGCGTCGTTCAGGTGCTGGTAGTTCGCCGGCGTGTAGTGGCGAAGCATCGTCGAGGCGTTCGGTGAGAGGACGACGACACTGTCGCCCCAGTCGGTGCGGCCATTCCACGGCGCGTTCCCGGTCGCGACGACGAGATTGCCGTTCGCGGGATCGACCGCCGCGCCGTTTCGCGACCAGATCGCCGAGTCGCTCGACGAGCAGGTGCTCGGCGTGATCAGCTCGTGCCGGTCGGAGCACAGCGAGTTCCAGACGTGCGCGATCTTGCCCGTGCTCTCCGACATCGTCACGACGTGGCCCTGGTACGGCGGCGCATCGCCGATGTAGCCGCCGGTCGTCGCGATCACGAGCCCGCGCGACACGTTCAGCGACGACGTCAGCTTCTCGTGCGACGCGTCGCGGGTGATGCTCGTTGCCCACAGCACCTTGCCGTCGGAGATGCGGAGCTTGCAGATCTGGCCGTCGGGTGCGGCCACGTAGATCGCGGTGCGGTCGGTGGACGCGGCGGGCGTCGAGTTCGTGATCTGCGCCGTGCCCGCGACCCGCGAGTACGACGGCGGCGTGAAGCGCCAGAGAACCCGACCCGTGTTGGCGTCGAGCGCCTCGGACTTCCCGTACGTCGTCGTGAAGAAGAACGTGTCGTGCAGAGCGCCGTGCACGCGCACGTCGTGCAGGTAGATGAGCGACGAGTCAACGGTTCCGTCGATCCGGATCTGTTTGTGCACGAGCTTCGACGCGTTCGCCGCGGTGATGCCGCTGCCGGGCGCGCTGCCGTGGCGGGCAGTGTCGTAGCCGAAGCGCGCCCAGTCGATCCCGGCGGCGGTCGGCCGCGCCGCGGCGGGTAGGGCGAGCAGCAGGCACGCGCCCGCGAAAGCCAGCGCGAGCCTCAACGCGCGGTCAGATCGCGTGTCTTCACCCAGGGAAGCGGTGGCGTCAGCAGCGACTCGGCGTGCAGGTAGGCGAGGCCGGCGAGCGGGAAGTCGCCCCAGCGCTCGAAGCAGAAGTAGCGGCGGCGCCAGTGTGGGAAGAACTTGCGGTTGAAGCTGTGGAGCCGCTCGAGCTGGAACAGGCGGTCGGCCTTCAGCAACATCCAGCGGAACGCCTTCGACCACGACGGCGCGTCCTCGTCGGCGTTCAGGAAGTCGGCGAAGACTGCGAAGTTCAGCGAGAGCTCAGTGACGGCGTGCTCGCGCGCCCAGCCGACGGTCTCGGTGATCAGATACTCCATCAGGCCGTTCGGCGTGTCCTTGCGGCGGCGCATCGAGGCGAGCGAGTAGCCCTCGCTCGCGGGCGAAGGCACAAGCTGGAGGAAGCCGCCGACCGAGCCGTCGGGGCCGACCGCGACGGCGAGCACCGTATCCGGGTAGAGGAAGAGCGCGTCCATCGCCATCGTGAACCCGCGCTCGGGCCAGTTACCGCGCCACTCCTCCGAGACCGTGCGCAGCTCGCAGCGCAGCGACTCGTCGGCATCGGCGGTCGAGAGCACGCGCACGACGTACCCGCTCTTCTCGAGCCGCGAGACCGACTGGCGGATCTTCCGGATCGCGCGTCCCTCGAGCGAGAACTCGGATGGGCGGATCACCGCCTCGTCACCGAGGTAGATCGACTTGAACCCGAGCTCGACGTAGTCGGCGAGCGCCTCGGTCGACGCACCGGCGACGGCGACGCGCCAGCCCTTCGTGTGCGCGACGCGCACGAACTCGGCGACGAGATCGTGGCGCTCGTCCTCGGTGCCGATCGGGTCGCCCGCGACGAGCGCGGTGCTGCCGACGAGCCGGTAGGCGAGAAACGACTTGCCGCTCGGCGAGAAGAAGTAGCTCTTGTCGCGCCGAAGCGCGAAGTAGGCGAGGCTGTCGCTGCCGTGGGCCTGCACGAGCTCGGTCGCCCGCTCGCGATCGTCGGCCGCCGGCGGAGCGACTGGGAACGGCTTGAACCACAACCAGAGACCGCGGATCGCGAGGCCCCCGATCACGATCAGCAACGCGACTTCGATGCGCTCCGAGTAGGCAGTGTTGTCGTCCAGGTAGATCGCAAGCAGTGGGATGCAGACGGCGAGCGCGAGCCCGACCTGGACGAGCGGCAGCACGGTCGTCGGGTCGCCCGGGGCGACGAAGCGCCGGCGCCCGCGGAAGAGGGCGATCAGGAACGCGAGGTGCACTGTCGCCTCTTCGAAGTCGAGGCCCTTTGCGAGGTGAGCGACGGCGGAGGCGGCGACCACGGCGAGCGCGAGGTACCAGGCGCGCTTCTTGCGGCGCGCGAGGCCGCGCGCGAGCCAGATCAGGCCGAAGCCGAGCGCGAGCGCGAAGGTGCGCGCGGCGTCGGGCACACCGGGTGGCAGCACGCCGCGGACGAGGTCGAGGCGATCGGCCGCCTCAGGCGTCAGCGCTGAGACGATCGAGACGAGGCCGGCAGCGATGGCAAACCAGGCGAGAAGGATGGGCGTCGCGGGGCGGCGCACCCCTGCAGGGTAGCGGGGAGCCCGGCGAACGGCCTCCCCCTGCGGTGGCCTTGTCCCCGGCGGCCACGGCCGGTGTCAGACACACGCACGGAAGTACGCCAAACTATCCACAGCCGAGGCGGTTTGCGCCCCGGGGCGCGTTGCATTTGGCGTATCGAGCCGATTCGGGACCTGCCGGCGGCGGGGACACGTCCGGTGTCAGACACAGCCTCGAAAGACACAGCCTCGAAACGCGCGCAGCGGTGTGCCTGGAGTGTTACGGCGAGGACTACAGAGCGGCCCGGAGTGAGCGGGGCTTAGGCCCGGGTGCGGTAGTGGAGGTAGACGACGCCGCTTCCGAAGCGGCGCTCGCCCAGGAGCTCGAGCTCCACGCGAGCGCCGTCCGGCAACGACCGGGTGCCGCCGCCCACCGTGATCGGCGTCAGGAACAGCTGCCACTCATCGACGAGACCGGCCCGGATCGCGTGCGCCGCGAGGGTCGGCCCGCCGATGCTCAGGTCGCGGGACGACTGCTCCTTCAGCGCGCGCACAGCCGCCGGGTCGAAGTCGCGTTCGATCCGCGTCCGCGCACTCGACGTTGCGTCGAGCGTCGTCGAGTACACGACCTTGTCGGCCGCCTGCCACCTGCTCGCAAACTCCTGCAGGAACGGCCGCTCCTTGGCAAACGTCTCCGCATGCTCCCACGCGACCATCACCTCGTACATCCGCCGGCCGTAAAGATAGGTGCCAATCGGCCGCTCGAGGTCGTTCACAAACCAGTGCAACTCCTCGTCCGGCGCCGCCCAGTCGAAGTTCCCTTCCTCATCGGCGGTGTAGCCGTCGAGTGAGCCGATCGACGAATAGATCAGCTTCGCCACCGCACGAGTATGCCCGCCGCGAAGCCGGTCTAGTCGTGCAGGAGGATGCGGCGCAGCTCGTCCTCTTTGCCCGGCTCCAGGATCGCGAGCACCTGGTCGCCTGCGGCGAGCTGGGTCTCGTCGTCCGGGATCTCGGCCTTGCCGTCGCGGACGATCGAGATCAGGCGCGCGCCCTCGGGCAGCTTCAGCGCACGCACGCGCTTGCCCTGGCAGTTCGCCGACTTGTCGACCGTCACCTCGACGATCTCGAGGTTCTCCTTGCGCAGCTCGAGCAGGTGGATCAGTCCGTGCTCGGGCACCTCGTGCTCGATCAGGCCCATGATCGCGCCCGTCGCCGAGACCGTCGGCGAGATCCCGAGCAGGTCGAAGTACACCTGGTTGCGCGGGTCGTTGATGCGCGCGATCACGTTGCCGATGCCGTACTTCTCGCGCGCGAGCTGGCAGATGACGATGTTGTCCTCGTCGTCGCCCGTCGCCGCGACGAGCAGATCCGGCGGCCGCTTGATGCCTGCGCGCTCGAGGACGAACAGCTCGGTCGCATCGCCGCGAATCACCTGGTGCTCGAACTCCGCCTCGAGCTTCTCGTAGCGGTACGGGCGCTGCTCGATCAGCGTCACCTCGTTGCCGCTGCGCAGCAAGGAGCGCGTGAGATTCGCGCCGACCTTGCCCCCGCCTGCAATGAGGACGTACATCAGACCTCGATCCGCTCTTCCGAGGCCCGCACTGCTTCGACGAGCGTCTCGATCGCCGCCGAGGTCGGGCAGACGATCCGCATGCCGCGCGCCGCGTAGAACTGTGCGCGCGCCGGGTCGAGGACCCGTACGACCACGGTCGGCACCTCGAACTGCTTCTGAGCGACCTGCGCGATCACGAGGTTCGTATTGTCGCCGTCGGTCGTGACGACGACGGCGTCCGCCTCCTCGACGCCGGCCTCACGCAACTGGTGCAGGTCCATGCCGTGCCCCACGAGAAAGCCGCCGGTCCAGTGCTCGCCGAGTCGCCCGAGGGCGTCCTCGTTCTCGTCCATCACCGTCACGTCCCAGCCCGAGCCTTGCAGCTGGAGCGCGACCGCCGAGCCGACCCGGCCACATCCGATCACGATTGCTTTCACAGCGGCGCAGCGTACTCCGCGGCACCAGGTTGCCGCTAGGTTGCCGCGAGTTCCTCGTCGAGGACGGTCTGCGGGAAGGCGACGATCAGCACCTCGCAGGGCGCCTTGCGGAGCACGTAGTCGACCGTCGGCGAGAAGAACCGCGACTGGCGCCGCCAGCGGGGGGCCGACCCGAGGACGATCAGGTCGGCGTCCACCTCGATCGCCCGCTCGACGATCGCGTTGCCGATCGCCCGGGCGCGCACCGTCGTCCCCTCGACGACGACGCCGTGGTCGGCTCCGAGGAGCTTTGCCTCGGCGATCGACGCCTCGGCGCGCTCGTCTTCGTCGAACATCGGCGCGTCGAGCGGTTGCTCGAGCGGCACGCGGATGACATGCAGCGCCTGCACCTCGGAGCCATGCTCGCTCGCGAGCTTCACGGCGGTGGCGAGCATCTCCTCGCCGATCAGCCCGATCTTCATCGGCACGAGGATGCGGTGGAAGTCGACCGGCTCCTCGACGGGATGCTCGTCGGGCGACTCGACGCGCTCCATCAGCCCCTCGCCGTGCCGGAGGCGAACCGCGACAAAGACGACGAGCCCCACCGCGAGCCACGCGGGTCCCGCGTAGCGCGCGGCCGGATGCGTGGCGAGCGCGATCACCCAGATGGAGAACGTCGCGATCGAGCCGACGATCGCCGGCAGCGGAATGTCGGCGCGCCCGATGCGCACGTTGAACGGTGCGCGGTAGGGGCGCGCCAGGTCGGGCTCGTCGATGCGCAGCTTGATCACCGCGAGCTGCGCGGCGGTGAAGGCGAGCAGCACACCGAACGAGAACAGGCTTGCGAGGAACGTGACGTCGTGCTTGATGAACGACGTCGCGATCACGATCGCCGACGAGATCACCGCCGCCGAGACGATCGCCTGCGGCGAGACGTTCGCATGCCGGCTGAGCCGACCGAAGCTACGGGGCAACTGGCCGTGCTCGCCCAGCGAGTAGGCGAGGCGCGAGAAGCCGGAGATCGAGGTCGTGACCGCCGCGAACAGGATGAGCGCGCCGGTCGCACCGACGTAGAAGCGCAGGGCGCCGCCGAGGTGCCACGGCAGATCGGCGCCGATCCGTTGCGCGACGCCGACGAGCGGTGACCTCACCCAGCGCCCGCCGAGCTCGGTGTTCGCGCCGGGGAACGCCGAAATCGCGACGACGGCGATCGCGACGTACACCGTCACGACGGTCGCGATCCCCCCGAATAGCGAGCGCGGCAGGTCGATGCCGGGCCGCCGTGTCTCGGCGGCGTAGTTCGCGACCGTCTCGAGCCCGGTGAAGGCAAGCATCGCAAGCGGCAGCGAGAAGGCAATCGCGTGCCAGCTCGGGTGCGTGCCGAGCGACATCCCGCGGGTCAACGCGTGCGGCGAGAAGACGAGCACGAACCCGAGCACGACGAGCAAGAGCTGCGTCAGGAGGTCGAGCGCCGGGACGAGGATCCCGAAGCCGTAGAGCGACGGCCGGCGCACCAGCCGCACGCCCGCGACGAGCGCGATCACGCAGACCGCGACGATCACGTCGCCCGGGTTGTGGTCGAGCGCCGGAACCTGGAACGCTCCGGCGAGGTAGTGCGGCAGGAAGAGCGCCGACAGCGCGATCACGATCAGGTAGTCGAGAAAGAGCGCCCAGCCGGTCATGAACCCGGCAAGGTCGTTCAGCGCGCGACGCACGAACGTCGCAGCGCCGCCCGTCTCGGGCAGCGCCGCCGTCCCCTCCGCGTACGAGAGCGAGACGATCAGAAAGAGCACGCCGACGATGAGCAGGACGATCGGTGTGAACCCGAGTGCGTGCGCAGCGAGCACGCCGAGCGCGAAGTAGATCGACGAGGCGACCTCGCCGTAGACGACCGAGAAGAGCGCGCGCGTGTCAAGCTCGCGCTTCAGGCCGGGGAGCTTCCTGGCTATGGCCGTCTCCGCAACATCAGCAGGCGCCCGACACCGGCGGCGATGAAGAGCACCCCGAGGATGACGCCGACGCCGAACCCGTGCCGGAGCGTGAACGAGAGCATCCCGAGGCCGAGCAGGATCATCACGACTGCCATCCCCGAAACAAGGTTCTTGTACATCGTCATGCGGCCTTCTTTCCCGCCGCGACCATCACGCGGCACGGTGCGTTCTTGAGGACATAGTCGACGGTGTGGCCGAAGATCGCGCGATGCGCGCCGCGCGGCGCGCCGAGGACGACGATCTCGGCGGCCCGCCGGTCGGCCTCGTCGACGATCGCCCGCCCCGCCTTGCGCTCGCGCACGACGCGCTCGACTACCCGCACACCGTATGGCTCGGCGATCAGCCGCGCCTTGTCGAGCAGGTCGTGCGCCTCGTCGAGCTGCTCGGAGAGGTCGGCGTCGAGCGGCAATTCGAGCGGCACGACGATCACGCGCAACAGCACGATCCGGCCGGCACGCTCCGTCGCGAGC
>JBAQHS010000044.1:0-2262 GCA_049288455.1 Gaiellaceae bacterium
CAGCGACGCAGCAACTCGCCGACGCGCTGATCGCCCGCGGCGTGTACCAGCCGGGCGGCGGGATCGCGTGGGAGTACCCGTTCCCGTTCTCGGGCGGTCGCGCGCCATGGCTCTCCGGGATGGCGCAAGCCGTTGCGGCCCAGGCGTTCGCAGGTGCGGCCGGCGTCGTGCCCGAGCGCCAGGTCGCCTACATGCGCGAAGCCAGGGCGGCCTATCGGGCCATCCCGGCGCACCTCCTCACGTCCGTCCCGGCCGGGCCGTGGGTCCGCCTCTATTCATTCAGCTCACTCCGCGTGCTCAACGCCCAACTGCAAGCGGTCATCTCGCTGCAGTCGTACGCCGTTTCGGCCGAGGACAATGAGGCCGGCTCACTTGCCGCGCGGATGCAGAACGCCGCCGCGTCGATGCTCTCGAGCTTCGATACCGGCTACTGGACGTATTACGCACTGCCGTACGACCCGTCGCCGCTCGACTACCAGCAATACGTCGTGCAGCTGTTGCGCAAGCTCGCGTCGACCGACCCGCGCTTCGCCGACGCGGCCACTCGCATCGCGCAGTACGAGAAGCAACCGCCCGCCTTCAAGCTCGAGACCGGCAGCCTCGGCGCGCTTCGGTTCTGGCTCTCGAAGCCCGCGACCGTTCAGGCGAACACCGGCGCAGGCCCGACAAAGCGAATCACGCTCGATGCCGGCTGGCACACGTTCGGCTGGGGCGAGCCGAAGCGTCCGGGGGTCTATCCCGTGCACGTCACTGCGGTCGACTCGGTCGGCAACAAGGCGTCGTTCGACGCGCTCCCCATCGTGCGCGTGATCTCGACCCAGAAGCCCCCGGCGAAGAAGCGTTCGACTGCTGCGACGAGCGGCACCATGCCGTCGTTCGCCGTCGGCGCCGGGCTCGACGACCCGTCGCAGGGGCTCGCGGCGCAGAACGCCGGCTTACGCCTGGCGCGCATCGGCGTGCTGTGGCCGGCCGGTGCCGCGGCGCCCGATCCGGGTCTGATCGCCGCGCTCCAGCAACTGCCGCAAGGGCTCGGCGTCGTGATGGAGTTGAACGCCACGCCGCTTCCCGTCGACGACGCGGGACGTGCAGCGCTCGCCCAGTACGCAACGTCGCTTGCCCAGCAAGTGCCGGGCCTGCGCTATCTCATCCTCGGGCCTGCCGCCACCACCGCGACGGCGACGTCATACACGGCAGCACTCACCGTGCTGCGACAGTCCGTGCAGGCGGCCGTGCCGACTGCTCTCGTCGGGCTCGCCGTCGACGGAAGTGCGAACGCGAAGGCAACAATCGCGGCGCTCGCGGGCGCAACCGCCGACGTCGTCGCGTTCCGGCCCGCGCCAGTGCCCGGCAAGGGCCTCTGGACGTTCGCGAACCTGCCGCAGCTTTCGACAGCGTTCGAAACGGACTTCGGTGTCGTGCCGCCGGTGCTCGTGGATGGGCTCGCGGCACCATTCGCGCCGGCGATCGCCGCTGCCGCGTGCACGCCTGGCCTCGTCGGCGTGCTGCTCGATCATCTCGCCGACGCCTCGCCGCCTGCGACCGCCGGGGCAATCGCCGCTTCGCAGCACGGCACGACTGTCTGCCCGGGTCTCGCGACTCAGGTCTCTGCATCGACAATCGAGTACCCGACGTCGGTCGCGAGCCCGGCACGCCTGACCCTCGGGTGCGATCGCGACTGCCTGTACCTCGTGACGCTCGACGACTCGGCCGGCCGGCCGGTCGCGGCGCGCAGAGGCGCGCTTCGCGGCGGCGCGGCGCCGGCACAGATCACGTTGCCGAAAGCAAAGCTCGGCAGCGGGGCGTACACCTTCTCGGTGCAGCTCGTCGCGCAGGTGAACCCGGGCGCGGTCACGAAGCTCGAAAGCCCGCCGCTACCCGTCGGCTAGACCGCGGCGCGGCTCAGCGCTTCGTGCGGACGATCTGGATCCCCCAGGCCGCGCCCGAATCGAAAAGCGCGTCCGGGTCAACGTCGTCGAGCCACCCGATGAAGTGCGTCTCGGGGTCGTCCTCGGTCGAGCCGTAGACCGCCCGCCGCCCGGAGTCGAGCCGTGCGTCGAGGTCATCGCCACGCTCGAGCGCCGCCAGACGCTCCTCGACCGCGCTCCCTTCTGCGTACCCTTTGCCCATCGGAGAAGCGTACTCTCCGGCGTCACGTCAACACCGACGCTTTTCAACACCAGGGCCGGTAGCTCAGTTGGTAGAGCAGGGGACTTTTAATCCCAAGGTCGCAGGTTCGAGCCCTGCCCGGCCCATCAAAAGACC
>JBAQHS010000045.1:0-3085 GCA_049288455.1 Gaiellaceae bacterium
GAGCCGTGGTCGACGACGATCACGTCACGTCCCTGCACCGACTCGAGGCACTGTGCGAGCCACGGCAGCGCGTTCCACGTCACCACGACGACAGTGACGTCGGGCTGGGCGGCGTCAGGCTGTGCCATCGGGAACCGGTGCGCGATCCCGGCGCAGGCCCTCCCACAGCAGCACGCCGAGCCCGGGCAACGCGAGCAGGATCGTCATGATGAAGAACAGGAAGCCACAGGCGAACGCCGCGTCCGCGTCGATTCCGAGCTTGCCGAGGAAGCTGACGAAGAACGCCTCGCGCACGCCGAGCCCGTTGACGGTGAACGGCACGAGCATCACGAGGAAGAGCAGCGGCCCGAGGACGACGTAGGGCAACGGTGAGAGCGGGATGCCGACGGCGCGTGCCGATGCGTAGATGGCGAAGACGCGCGTCAGCTGCATCGCGAGCGTCACCCACGAGACGAGCACCAGCGTGCCGACGTGGTCGCGGTAACCGTGGATGCCGTCGTACACCGCCCGCAACAGGCCCTCGACGCGAAACTTGCGTGCGAGCGGCACGCCGAACGCAAGCCGCCGCCGAACCGATCGCGAGAAGAAGACGACGCCCGCTCCGAGCGTCGCGATCACGAAGACGACCTCGATCCAGAGGTAGGCGCCGATCGGGTAGCGGCCGATCGAGAGCAGCAGCCCGACGCCGGCGAGCACGAGCGTGACAGCGCCACCGAGCGAACGCTCGAGCAGCACGGATCCTGTGACCGGCGTGATCTGCCCCGGGTGGCGACGGGCTGTCTCGAAGATCCGCGAGGCGTCACCGCCGACCGAGGTGGGCAAAACCTGCCCGACTGCGTAGGAGACGAAGTAGGTACGTGTCAGCCAGCCGACGCTCTCGCGGATTCCCCGAGCGCGCAGGAGCTGCTGCCACCGCCAGGCCATCGGCGGCACCGTGACGAGCGTCAGCGCCGCGGAGAGCAGGAGCCACGGGATGCTCGCCGACCCGATGATGTGGGCCGTCTTCCCGAGATCGATCTGCGTGAGGATGTAGCCGGCGGCCGCCGCCGTAACGACGACCGTGGCAACCGGCCGGATGAAACGCTTCATGCGCCGAATCGCTCGTGGACGCGCCGCAATGCCGCGACGGCGTCGTGGATGTCGTCGTCGGAGTGCGCAGGAGAAAGCGGCAGCGAAAGCACCTCGTCGCCCGCTCGCTCAGAGACCGGCAGCGGTGGCTGGTGCGCGGCGAGGCGGTCGCGATACGCGGTCAGCCTGTGCACCGGCAGGAAGTGGATCGACGTGCCGATGTTCTCGTCGGTCAGCGCAGCCTGGTAGTCGTCGCGCGTCGCGCCCGCGCGCTCCGCATCGATCCGCACGACGTAGAGATGATTCGCGTGCGTGTCTCGTGGGTCGCGTGCGACCGGTTCGATCCCTGCGAGCTCGGCCACCGCGTCGTCGTAGATCGCGACCTGTCGGCGGCGGATCTCGCCGTGCCGCTCGACCTTGTCGAGTTGCACGAGCGCGATCGAGGAGAGGACATCGCTGAGGTTCGCCTTGTACCCGGGAACGGCGATGTCATAGAGCGACCCGTGGCCGCGCCGCATCACGCGCAGGTCGTCGAGGGCTTCCGCGAGATCGTCGCGGTTCGTCGTGATCAGACCCCCTTCGCCTGCTGCGATGTTCTTCGTCGCATAGAGCGAGAAGCACGTCAGGTCGGCGATCGAGCCGATCTTGCGGCCGCGGTAGCGCGACTCGGCCGCGTGCGCTGCGTCCTCGACGATCGGCAACCCGATCGCCGCCAGCGCATCGAGGTCGGCCGGCTGGCCGTACAGGTCGACCGGCACGATCGCTTTCGACCGCTCGTTGACGAGCGCCGCAACCTGCTCAGGGTCGATGTTGAGCGTGTCGTCGAGGACGTCGGCGAAGACCGGTGTCGCGCCGCAGTGCACGATCACGTTTGCCGTCGCGGGCCACGTGAGCGACGTGGTGATCACTTCGTCGCCGGGCCCGACGCCGAGTGCGACGAGCGAAAGATGGAGCGCCGCGGTGCACGACGAGACAGCGAGCACGTGCTTCGCTTCGAGGTAGTCGCGCATCCGCGCCTCGAGCTCGGCCGTGCGTGGGCCTGTCGTCAGCCAGCCCGACCGAAGGGTTTCCGACACGGCGGCGATCTCCTCATCGGTGATCGCCGGAGGCTGGAACGACAGGAACTCAGTTCGCTTGGAGGAGAGCTCCGGCATCCGCGGTGACGAAGCGTATGCGCTCGGCCGCGGCCTCCGCCCGCGCCACGGCCTCGGCCCGGGAATCGCCGAGCACGAGAACAGCACCGGCCCGGTCGGCGCCACGCCGCAGGGGCGCGAACACGTAGCCCGGCTCGCGGTAGATCCGCACCGATTCCACGCCTTCGAGGCCTGCCGGGACCTCGACGCGGTCGAGCGCTCCGGGCGGAGCGATCAGGAACCGGGTGACCGCACCGCCGGCCGCGTGCGCCGGGCGGGGCAGGTCGATCGGCTCGTCGAGTGCGGCCGCGATCGCGAGGCCGTTCAGGTCGACGCCGGTCGCCGCCTGCACCAGCTCGGCATCGTGGCCGCCGCCGAGCCGCGCGGCGACCTCGATCACCTGCGGGCCGTCTGCGCCGACGCGGAGCTGCGTGTAGGACGGACCGTTCTCGATCCCGAGCGCGCGCGCTGCGCCGGCAGCGACGATCGCAGCGGCCTTGGCATGCTCCGATTCGAAGACGTGCGCGAGCGCGACCCCGAACGCCGGCGGGTCAGCCGTGATCCGGTCGGTGACGGCAAGCGCCGTGAAGACACCGTCGATCGTGAAGCCGACGACGGTCACCTCCGGCCCGTCGACGAGCTCCTCGACGAGCGCAAGCCCGTTGCGGGCGACGCTGCGCGCGGTCGCGACGGCGGCAGCGAGCTGCGCCGGGTCCTCGACGAGGGTCAGCCCCTTCTGGCCCTGACGGTCGGGCGCCTTCACGACCACCGGCCCGGAGATGGAGGGCAGCGGGTCCTCGCCGCCCACGACCCACGAACGGGGCTGCGCGATGCCCGCCGCGGCGAGCTGCTCGCGCTGGCGGAGCTTGTTCGTCGCCGCGACG
>JBAQHS010000046.1:0-3130 GCA_049288455.1 Gaiellaceae bacterium
AGACGCCGTGATGGACGGGGAAGACGAGGATCCGGTACCCGTCACGCTCGAGCGCATCCCCCGCGCGCACCTCGACCAGTTCGAGTGGGTACGAGAGCTTGCCGAAGACGCGACCGAGGCTCGAAAAGAGGTCGCGCAGCCCAGGCGGCCCGTACACCGTCAGCGGCACGTCGCGCTGCCGGAGGGCAAAGGTCTTGAGCATGCCGGGCAGCCCCAGGTAATGGTCCGCGTGAAAGTGCGTGATGAAGATCTCCTCGAGATCGGGCAACCCGACCGCGGAGCGCATCAGCTGACGCTGCGTCCCCTCGGCGCAGTCGAAGAGCAGCCGCTCGCCGCCGCGTCGCAGGAGGAGTGCGATCGGCGCCCGGTTGGCGGTCGGAGCGCTCGCCGAGGTTCCGAGGAAGACGAGATCGAGGTCCATGCGCCGCCCAGTGTCGCAAGACGGCGGAATCGAGGCCGGTCTGCCTTACGGAAGAACGAGCCGCTGGCCGGCACGGACGTCGGCGCTCGCGAGGTGATTGGCCCGCTCGATCCGCCAGATCGCGTCCCGGACGTCGCCGCCGTAGTGCCTCTGCGCGATCGACCAGAGCGTGTCGTACGGATGGACGGTGACCACCTGCTTCGCGCCGTGCGCCTGCGAGGAACGCGCAACCGCGCTCCAGGCGAGAACGGCGATTCCAGCGATGATGAGGATGCGGACGAACATGTGTTCGCCCACCATAGCGAACAGGTGTTCGCTCTGTCAAGCCTGTCCGAAAACTCGTTAATCCGGGCGGATCCGCCCTGGTGCGGTGGCCTTCGCGACGGCGGGAGGCGCGACGACGACCCTGAAGGGCTTCGACCGCAGCTTGGTCGTCCGCTCCGGGTTCGTGGCCGCGGTCAGGGTGATGCTGAACTGGTAGAAGCCGGGCGGCAGCCGCCGCGGGTTGAACTTCACGATCGGCTTCGCATAGGCGCGAAGGCGTCCGCTCGAGGCAAGCACCCGACGCGGCGAGCCCCCCGTGGCGGTGACCCGAGAGAGGGCTGCGCGATAGGTGGCGTCCTCGGCGGCCGTGACGCTGAACGACCAGACGCGCGCCGAGGCAGGCCGTCGAGCAGGCTGCGACCCCGGGCTCGTGCCGGGCGCGCCGAAGGTGCCGAGCGAGCCGACGACGTGCGCCGAGTGCGACCAGGTCACCGGGATCCCCGGCATCCCGCCCTGGCAGAGCCCGCGGGCGGAGGCGATCTTGGTCTTCATCGCCACGTAGGACTCCTTCGCGGCGAAGTCGGCGAACAGGTTGCCCGACTGGAATCCGGTCGAACGGCTGGTGTCGTCGATCAGCGGGAAGTAGAGCAGCGACGAGACCGTCGGGTCACAGGCCGCAATCTCCGCGAGCTCGACGTGGTTCAGCGCCTGCTCGGCCTCGGGGATCGCGATCACGTTCTCCGCGGTGCCGTCATAGGCGGGCATCTCGGGCGTCGGCACGAGTGTCTGCTCCCCCGCCTCGTCCAGGTTGATCGGCAGCCCCGGTATCGGCGTCTCGCCGCCCGACCGCACCCGCAGTCCCTCGGCCACGGTCGGCTGGCCGGTTCGGTGGAAGGCGTCCCAGAGTGCCTGCTTGACGCGGTCGAGATTCGCAGCGCCTGCCTGGGGCCACTGGAAGGGCGCCGAGAACGGATCGGTGTCCTGGACCGGCGGATACGGGTGCATGTCGAACTGATCGAAGATCGGCGTCGTCCGTCCGGAGGCGCGATAGGCGTCGCCGAGGTCCTTGATGAACCAGACGGGTGAGTGACTGGGGTTCGAGAGCGCCGCAGGGTTGTCGTTCCCGCGGGAGGAGATCGCGGGGCCCCACACACTCGCATCGGGCCGTACGAGCTTCAGCGCGTCGTACGACTGCGCGAGCGTGTGCTCGTAATCGGTGGCCGCGGCATCATGCCCGTCGACGAACTGCGGTTGCCAGAACCGGTTGAGATTCGGCTCGTTGCCGATGATGAAGTCCTGCACGCCGGGAAACGCCTGGCCGACGAGGCCGACGAACGCGGCAAACGCTGCCTGCTCATCGACGCGCGAGCCGATCGCCGCCGGCTTCGCGGGATAGATCGAGAGGATCGGGCGGATCCCGTTTAGCTGCGCGCAATCGACCGCTGCCTGCAGCTCAACCTGCATCGGGATGTCCGTGGGGGCTGTGGCGTCCCACTGAATCGTCAAGCGCAACTCGCGGTAGCCGATGTCGGCGGCCGCGTTCCACCACGCGTCGCCACACGGATGGAATTTCGGCCAGTCGTCGGCGACGCCATACCGCAGGGGTACCGCCGTGGCCGCGCCACAGACGATGAACGCCGCGAGGATGGCGAACGCCGCAACCTGTCTTCTCACGTGCCGCCTCTCGTCTCGCACCGCTTCATTTGGCAGCGCTCCTTGGTGCTCACCTTTCCTGCCATCGCCCGCCGCGGGGAAGGGCCGGGCGTCCTATTTCCACACCAGGCCCGGCCTACCTTTCGAGGAGTGGCTGCAGTGCGTCCACGAGCTTGGCGGGACCGTAGCGAACCGGGTCGTCGGCGGGGAGGCCGGTCTCGGCTTCGGCCTCGGCGATTGCCCGCTTCGCGGCAGGCTCGTCGAGCGCGCGCGTGTTGAGTGCGACCGCGAGCACCTCGGCCGGGCGTGCGAGCAGGCTGATGCGCTCGTGCAGGTCGACGAGCTCCGAGAGCGGTGGGATCGTGAATCGGGCGTCGCCGTCGACGATCGTCGAGCCGGCCATGTGACAGAGGACATAGGCGTGCGGGGCCGAGCCGTGCATCAGGCCGAGCGTGACGCCGGAGTACGCCGGGTGCAGGAGCGACCCCTGGCCCTCGACGAGGAGCACCTCCCCACCCCGCCGCACGCCCTCCAACACGAGTTGTTCGGCGGCGCCGGCGATGAAGTCCGAGACGACCGCGTCGACGGAGATCCCCCAGCCGGCGATCGCGATTCCGGTCTGGCCGGTGGGAACGAACTCGCTGCGGATCCCGCAGCGGCGGGCTTCGCGATCGAGCTCGAGCATCACGGTCATCTTCCCGATCGCGCAATCGGAGCCAACGGCCAGAATCGACGTCGCGTTGTGCGTGAGGTTCTCGCCGGTCGGCACGTTGAGTCCCGGCGGCGGCTTGC
>JBAQHS010000047.1:0-4837 GCA_049288455.1 Gaiellaceae bacterium
GGGCCCCCCCCACCGCGACTAACGAAGATGAGCGAGACCCCACTTCTCCAACTCCGCGGAATCACGAAGACCTTCGGTTCGGTCGAGGCACTGACCGACGTCGACTTCGAGGTCAACTCCGGCGAGGTGATGGCGCTTGTCGGCGACAACGGCGCCGGTAAGTCGACGCTGATCAAGTGCATCGCCGGCACGCATGCCTACGACAGCGGGCAGATCTTCTTCGAGGGCCAAGAGGTGAACATCCACGGCCCGAAGGATGCGGCGCGCCTCGGGATCGAGGTCGTCTACCAGGATCTTGCCCTCTGCGACAACCTCGACGTCGTCCAGAACATGTACCTCGGCCGCGAGGTAAACCGGTGGCAGATCCTCAATGAGGCGGCGATGGAGAACACCACTGCGTCGACCCTCAAGAGCCTCGCGGTGACGACGATCTCATCGATCCGGCAGCCGGTGGCGACGCTCTCGGGCGGCCAGCGCCAGTCTGTCGCGGTCGCGAAGGCCGTCCAGTGGAACTCCAAGCTCGTCATCCTCGACGAGCCGACGGCGGCTCTCGGCGTGGCGCAAACAGAGCAGGTGCTCGCTCTCGTCCGCCGCCTCGGCGAGCAGGGGCTCGCAGTCGTCATCATCTCGCACAACCTCCACGACATCTTCGAGACGGCCGACCGGATCACCGTGCTTCGTCTCGGACGGAACGTCGGCATCTTCGAGCGGCGGACGACGACGCAGCAAGCGGTCGTCGAGGCGATCACCGCGGGCGTCCCCACGAAGGTCTCGGGCATCGCGCCGGCGCCGGGATCCGGAGCCACGGCATGACATCCGCCGACGTCGACGTCATCGGCCCTGACAGCCCGAAGCCGACGGAGAGCGACGAGCTCCCGGGCGGCCTCGCCGGCCTCTATCACCGTGCCTGGTTCAACCTCCGGACAGGAAACCTTGGCCCGGCCCCGATTATCTTCGGTCAGATCCTCGTCGTCATCCTCTTCGGGCTGACGGCGACGAACTTCTTCACGGCCGTCAACTTCACGAACCTGATCAACCAGATGGCCGGCACGGCGATGCTCGCGTTCGGCGTCGTCTTCGTCTTGCTGCTCGGCGAGATCGACCTGTCGATCGGGTACCTCGCGGGCATCGGTGCGCTCGTCGTGGCCGAGCTGCAGCTACCAGGGAGCGGGCACCAGATGAACGGCATCCTCGCGATGCTGGCCGCGATCGCGGTCTGCGCGTTGATCGGCGGCGTGCAGGGGTCGATCGTTGCCTTCGTGGGCGTGCCGTCGTTCGTCGTCACGCTCGGCGGCTTCCTGATCTGGCAAGGGGTGATCCTGAACACGCTCGAGCAACGCGGCACGATCATCATCCAGGACCGCTGGATCAACTACACCGACAGCTACGCCTTCTCGCATTTCGCGGGCTACGTGGTCGCGTTCGTGATCACGGCTCTGTATCCGCTCAGCATCTTGTACAAGCGGGTCGCCGCCCGCGGTACCCAGATCGCCAGGGTGAATTGGGCCGGGTTCGCGGTCAAGACGGTCGGGATCGCCATTGCCGCGTTCGGCACGGTCGCGATCGCGAACCATGGCAAGGTGATCGCGACGTCGCTCGGCCTGCCGCTCTCCGGCGTGATCATCATCATCTTCTTCATCCTGTTGACGTTCCTGGCGAAGTGGACGACGTTCGGCCGTCACGTCTACGCCGTCGGTGGGAACGCGGAAGCGGCCCGCCGCGCCGGCATCAACGTGCCGCGAATTCGCGTTCTCGTCTTCATGATCTCCGGCGCCACGGCAGCCATGGGCGGAATCATCTTCGCGTCACAGGTGAACTCGGTGGCGCTGACGTTCCCGCCGGGCAACCTGCTGCTGAACGCGATCGCCTCGGCCGTGATCGGCGGCGTCAGCCTGTTCGGTGGACGCGGCGAGGTGCGCGGTGCGCTGCTCGGCGCAGTGCTGATCGGGACGCTCCAGAACGGGCTGAATACGCTCAGCGTGTCGAACGGCTGGATCTACATCATCACTGGACTCGTGCTTCTTGCCGCCGTGACGCTCGACACCGTCGCAGTTCGCCTCCAGGCCCGCTCCGGCCGGTAGCCATACCCCGCAACCTGGTTCGTTCTTAAAACCAGGTTGCCGAGTTTCAAAGCTCGTCGCGCTTCCGAGCCAAACTCACGCGCCTGGCTGAAATGCAAACCAGGATCGAAAGCTCTGGGCGATCGCGAAACGACGCCGACCCGTGCTCGGGCACGCGCTACTTGTGGCGGTCGCGTCGCGCGGGCAGAACGCGGTACTTGAGGATCAGCCCGAATCCGGCCAGGGCGAAGAAGGTGCCGACAGACGGAGACCCGCTCACGGTCGCGATTCCCCCCAGGATGATGAGCAATGCGCCGGCCACCGTGCCTGCGGTGGGAGTCTGGAGTCGCTGGAGCAAGTCCTCGGCGACTGTACTCGTATTCAGCCGCCGAGCTTCGCCAGCACGAGCTTGCCGACCTTCGCGCCGAGGATGCGCCCGGTCGCGACATCGCCTGGGAGCTCGGTGCCGCGATCGCGGTCCCCGGTCGCGACCCGCAGGGCCTGTCCATCGAACGAGCGGCCGGTAACAGCCGTCAGCACCGCGTTCGCGGCATACGCGAACGCACTGTCGGCGGAAGCCCCGCCCGGCGACGGTGGCGTCGGGGCGAGAGGGGTCCAGCGCGCGCCGGACACCCAGCGGCCGCCGCGGAGCAAGAGTTGCTGCCCGCCGACGCGCTTGATCAGGCCGAGGATGAGCGGCAGATCATCGTTGAACGCGAGGTAGCGGACCATCGAGATCGGTCGCGGCGCCTGAGAGGAACGCTTGATACGCCACACGGAGACCGCGGCATCGTTGAGCGCGGCGTTCAGCGCGAGATCGAGCCGCACGTCATGCGCGAGGCGTGCGCTCGGGCCGGTCCCGGCCGGCAGCGACGCGGCGACCCGGTTCCACCCGAGCGGGGAGGGGTCGAGTCCGGAGCGGGGGAGCGGACGTGACGCGGCGCGAATCGCCGCGACGGCCGCCTGCCTGTACGCGGCGCTCGACGGGTCACCGACCGGCTGTGGCGCGGCACGGACGCGGGCCGCAAATGTTGCCGCGTTCCCCCACTGTGCGTCCTCGAAGACCTGGACATCGGCTGGGACCGAGCCGCCCCCCTGGGCGGCCTTCTGCGAGAGCGCCAGTGGCTGCCAGAATGTCGCGTCGTGCACCGTCGAGCCGGCGGCCCCGACGACGAGCGGCGCGTTCAGCGGCGTGTAGCTCGGGTCGGCGTAGTGGAGCGCCTCGTTCGAGCCGTCGTTCCGGCCGGCTGTGATCGTCGCCGCGGCGATGCGGTTGCCGACCTCCGCTGCCGAGCGGCCGGATGCGCGCGTGAAATCGGGTGAGAGGCAAAGCCCGCGGAGCTTCGCGGTGAGGAGTGCGAAGGCCCGGTCGAGGCTCGTCCCGTACGACGCGCGCCAGACGAGCAGCCGGTAAGCGGCGTAGCTGATCGCCGTCTCGCGGGCTTGCTGTCCGCTTGTCCTGTGCCAGGCGTGCGAGGTGACCCTTGCCAGGTCAAAGAGGTCGCGAGCCTGCACCGGTTCCGACGCGCCGCCGAGCCGGAGCACGTCGACCGCCGCGTCGTTCCAGATCCGTGCGACCGACCGGCCCCGACGGGGAGCGGGCGTGCAGTTTGCGAGCGCGGGTGTCGCAGCTCGAGTGGCAGCGGCCTTGACGGGTGGGGGCGATGCGATTCGCACGACCCGGTTCGCGGCGACGTTGCTTCGCGAGCTCTTGCCGCCCCATGGGTAGCGGACGGTGAGTGAGCGGACCGAGTCCGCCGCGCCGAGGCCGAAATGGACGCGCTGATCTTCCGAGGAGAGGTAGCTGCCTCCGGCCTGCACCACGCGTGTCAGACGCCGGCCGTCCGAGAGGACGGCGGTGACGACCGCGCCCGGGGCGAACCGAGACAGCTGCACGTCGAGCCAGTGCCCGCTCGGGCCCGACGGGTGGAGGAGCACGAGGTTGCCGCCGATCGTGTTGATCGCGACGTCCATACGCCCGTCGTTCGCCACGTCCGCGGCAGCCGCACCGCGTCCGTTCAGACGCATGCCCTTGGCCGCGATCACGCCCGTGGCGTTCCCAAAGGACGTCGCGCCGTTGACCGGTGCTGTGCCCCCGACAGGCGCGAGGACGCGCACGGCCTCCGCATCCGCGGAGAGACTCGTGACCGGGATCGCGCCGGCGGCGAGCAGCAAGCCGGGTGTGCCCGAGTTGGCGAAATCGACCCACGTCGCGCCCCAGCCGGCGAAGGCGGTTCCGAGTGCGGGGTCGAAGCGCCGCCGTGCGCTTGCGAACACGCCGGTCTTCGTCTGCACGTAGGCGGCGGAAGGCTCGTTGCGCGAGTTGGTCACGAAGAGACCGAGCCGCCCGCTTGACGTGACGCTCGATGCGACTCCCATCCCGGCATATGGGTCGGCCACGCCGGCGGCGGCGGCGCGCTCCTCGAAGCGGAAGCCGAGCCCGGCGGGATCGGCCCTCGCGCCGCCGGGCCACGGCACGTTGACGTACAGGTCGTTCGGGTCCTCGTCGTTTGCGACGTAGAGGTCCGGGCGACCGTCGCCGTTGACGTCGGTGAAGGTCGCGCCGAGGCCGTGGCGGAAGGCGGAGGCCTCGAGGCCCGCCCGGTCGCCGACCTCCTTGAAACGCCCGGCTCCTTCGTTCAGATAGAGCAGGTCGCGGACGCCGGTCACGTTCGTCGGGAAGCCGGCGAGTGAGTTCTGCACCGGCTCATTCAGGTCGGAGTAGCCGGCGACGAAGAGATCCGGCCGGCCATCGCCGTTCACGTCCGCGACGGCGA
>JBAQHS010000048.1:0-9218 GCA_049288455.1 Gaiellaceae bacterium
CTGCACGACGCGCTCACCGGCCAGGCCGCGGCGCTCGCGCGACACGCCGGCGCGACCCGAGCCGCGCTCGCGACCGACTACACCTACCTCCAGCCGGCGCAGCCCACCACCGTCGGGCACCTCCTTCTGACCTACGCCTATCCCGCGCTGCGCGACGCCGATCGCGTGCGCAGGTCTTACACCGACCTCGGGGCGAGCGTTGCAGGCGCCGGCGGTAGTGCAGGCTCGCGCTGGGCGCTCGATCGAACGCGTCTCGCCGACCTGCTCGGCTGCGACGGGCTGATCGAGCATGCCAAGGACGCTGCGTGGCAGGCCGATGTCTACGTCGATCTCCTCGCGACCCTCGCGATCGCGGCCACGCACCAGAGCCAGCTTGGCCAGGACTTCGAGATCTACGCGAGCCAGGAGTTCGGGCTCGTGGAGCTCGACGATGCGCACAGCCGCGCGAGCGCACTGATGCCGCAGAAGAAGAACCCGTACGCGCTGGCCGCGATCCGAACGCAGGCGGGCCAGGCCGCGGGCGACGTCGCCGCTGCACTCGCGACCCTGCACACCGGGTCAGCTCGCACCGATCACTTCCACCTCCTGAACGGCACTGTCCCACGGGCGCTCGACGACGCGGTTGCAATCGCGCGGCTCACGGCATCCGTGCTGAACGGAATCGAGTTGCGGCCGGCGCGGTTCGAGCAGATCGCACGCGAGAGCTTCGTCACGGCGGCCGACGTCGCCGATGTCCTCGCGCTCGAGGGCGGCCTCGACTATCGCAGCGCGCACAAGGTCGTCGGACGGGCCGTCCGCGAGCTCGTCGAGGCGGGAGAGCCTTCGTCCGCGCTGACGGCGGCGCGCCTGTCTGCCGCTGCCGAGGCGGCGATCGGGGTGCCGGTCGAGCTCGACGAGGCGACGCTACGTGCGGCTCTTGACCCTGCGGCGTGCGCTGCCGCTCGGCTGCAAATCGGCTCCTCGTCCGAAGCGGCGATGGGCACGATGCTCGCAGGGCTCGCTGCGACGCTCGCGGCGAATGAGTCGTGGAGCGAGGCTGCGCGGGAGCGTGAGGCGTCTGCCGACGCGGCGCTACTCGCCCGTGCCCGTGAGCTCGTCTGAGCCGGCGGGGACGACGACACGCTCCGGCGGTGCGGCGGGCAACGGCCGGTGACTACGCTCCCGGCATGACGACTCCGCCAAGGGTGGTTCTGTCGGAGGGACAGATCGCAACACTCGCCGCCGTCGGCGAGGAGCGCACCGCTGCCGTCGGTGATGTCCTCTTCCGCGTCGGTGATCTGCGCTACCCGTTCATTGCGATCATCGAGGGTGAGGTTGCGATCCTCGACGGACAAGGGACAGAGATCATTCGTCACGGCGCCTCGGGCTTCCTCGGGGAGGTCAACCTGCTATCGGGCCAGACCGTGTACCTGACAGCGGTTGTGACGAAGCCCATGCGCTACGTCGCGGTCGACCGCGATGCTCTTCGCACGCTTCTCTTCGAGGACGCGCCGCTTGCCGATCTGCTGCTCTCCACGTTCATGGCGCGGCGCGAGGCGCTTCAGCGGGTGGAAGGCATCGGCATCGAGGTCATAGGCCCGCGCTCCTCGGAGCAGACGCGCCGCGTCGTCGAGTTTACGCGGCGTAACCGTCTGCCATACACGTGGCACGACCCCGAACACGCCGACGACCCTGAGATCGCCGCGCGCGTCGAGGGACTCGATCCCGGCGAGTTGCCGCTCGTCGTGCTGCCCGGCGGGAAGGAGCTGCGCGGCCCGTCTGGCGGGGAGCTCTCTCGCGCCCTCGGAATCGGGCTCGAGTTGCCGGCGCGCGAGGAGGTCGACCTCGTCGTCGTCGGCGGTGGCCCGGCTGGGCTTGGCGCGGCGGTGTACGGCGCTTCAGAGGGTCTCGAGACGCTCATCGTCGAGAGCAGCGCCCTTGGTGGCCAGGCAGGCACGTCGCGCCGCATCGAGAACTACCTCGGCTTCCCGGCGGGCATCAGCGGCTCGGAGTTGACGATGCGTGCGATCACCCAGGCGCGGAAGTTCGGCGCGCGCTCGGCGACGCCGTATCGCGCAATCGCGCTCGAGCCCGGCACCGATCGCCATGTCGTCCGGCTCGAGGACGATCACGAGGTCGCGGCGCGCGCGGTTGTGCTGGCGACGGGCGCCGACTACCGCCGTCTGCCGGTCTCCGACCTCGACGCCTACGAGGGCATCAGCGTCTTCTACGCCGCCGGTCCGCCCGAAGCGCAGCGCTGCGGCGCCATGCGCGTCGGCGTGGTCGGTGGGGGTAACTCAGCCGGCCAGGCTGCCGTCTGGCTCGCGCGAGGCGGCGCACTCGTCACGCTGCTCCACCGCCGGGCGGACCTGCGCGAGACGATGTCCGACTACCTCGTGCTCGAGCTCGAGCGGTACGGGGTTGCGGTGCGTGACCGAAGTGAGGTCGTGGCCTTGCACGGCACCGACGGTGAGTTGGACGCAGTGACGATGAAGGATGGCGAGCGCCTGCCGTTTTCGTTCCTCTTTCTCTTTCTCGGTGCCTCGCCGTGCACCGAATGGCTGGGAGATGTCGTCGCCCGCGACGAGAAGGGATTCGTCCTCACCGGCTCCGAGGCCGGCGCCGACGGCCTGCTCGAGACGAGCGTTCCGGGGATCTTCGCCGCAGGTGACGTGCGCTCGGGCTCGGTCAAGCGCTGCGCGACGGCCGTAGGGGAGGGCGCGATGGTCGTGCGCTTCGTCCACGAGCGCCTGTCCGCCGTTCCGGCGTAGAGGCTTAGGGAGCCTTTGCCGACTTCGCGGTGCTCGTCGAGAAGGGAAACGCGCCGCTGAACGAGCTCGCGAGCTGGAACTCACCGAACCCGGTGTAGAAGAGGGTGCCGCGCGCGACCCGATCGGAGCCGGCGAAGGTGCCCGTCCAGGTGGAATGCGGCTTCATCATCGCCGGCAGCGCGGGTGCGAATGCGCTTGCAGGCAGCGGCTTCAGGACCTTCGTTCCCGACCCTTCGTCGGTCTGCACGATCAGCGACATGCGCTGGTGTGGATACCCGATCGAGCTTCCGCTCGGGGACGTTCCGCTCATCACGCGCAAGGTGAGCGGGCTCTTGTTCGCGATCGACGCGTGCACCCGCCAGCCAGAGGGGCCGAACTCGACGGCGGTAACGCGCGTCTCGAGGTAGCCGTGCTCGCTGAGCACCCCGGTTGTGCCAGCAACCTGCCCTTCGAGGCGGTTGATGTCGTCCCAGTTCACGTGCATGGTCTTGACCGGCGTGCCGAGGTCGAATGCGCTGCGTGGCTTCTCTTTGTGCGTCACCGCAAGGGCGAGGAGCGCGACGAGCGCGGCGCCGACGGCGACGTTCAGGCCGAATCGAACACGCGGTCGCGCGGCGACGGCTGCCGGGAGCGGGATGAGCCCGCTCGTCGATCGCGCGCGAATCCGCGGATCGAGCCACGCACCGGCGACATCCGCGCCGACGTTCAGCAGGACGACGAATCCGCCGACGACCGTGACGATCCCAGCGGTGAGTGGCAGGTCGTAGCCTCCTGCCTGTCCGCTGAACGCGCGCACCGCCAGAGATCCGAGCCCTTGCAGACCGAAGACGGTCTCGACGTAGATCGCCGCGGTGATCGCGGTTCCCGCGTCGATCGCGAGCATCGGCAGCACAGGCCCGATCGCGTTACGCAGCGCGTGAGCGACGACGATGCGCGTCTCGGAGGCTCCCTTTGCTCGTGCTGTGGAGATCCAGGGCTCGCTGAACGTCTCGAGGAGGCGCACGCGGATCATGCGCATGTAGATCGGCAGGAAGAAGAGGGCGAAGACGAACCACGGCACGATCATGTGCGTCGCCCAGTCGACCGGCCCACCGCACGACGCCGAGATGGCGCCAAACGGCGACAGGCTCGGGTGGGAACCACCCGTGAGCGGGCAGTAGCTGAAGTCGTAGTAGTGGAACTGGTTGACGAAGAGGTCGCGGATCGTGATCCCGAGCACGAAGGGGTGGACGGCGAGCCCGATCACGCTGACGGCAAGCAGGCCGCGGTCGGCCGGCGAGCGGGGCCGTAGCGCCGCGATACAGCCGAGGGGGAGTGCGAGCAGCAGCATCAGCAGCATCCCGCCGGCGACGAGTGACGCCGTCACCGGCAACGACTGCCCGATGAGTGTCCCGACCCTCTGCGGCTGGGTCCACGCGGTGCCGAAGTCGCCGTGCCGGACGAGTTTCCAGACGAAGTCGCCGTACTGCACGAACACCGAGCGATCGATGCCGAGTTGGCGGTCGGCTGCGAGGATCTGCGCGTCGGTCGTCGTCGTGTGCGGGCCGCAGGCGACGACGAGGCACGCGGGGTTCGTCGGGATCTCGTTGAAGACGACGAAGGTGAGGAACGTCAGCGTCGCGACGAGCAGGAGGCCGGAGAGGAGGCGCTTGACGAGGAAGGCGGTCACCGCTCACCGCGTGTGTCGAGTGCCGAGCGGAGGCCGTCACCGATCAGGGCAAGGCAGAGAACGGTCAGGAAAAGCGCGAGCGAGGGAGCGACCTTCAGCAGCGTCGGCGTCGGGTACGGGAGCTCGGCGCCGGGGCCCGAGTTCGGGTTGAAGTTCAGGAGCGTGCCCCAGGCCTGCGCGAGCAGGCTGCCCCAGCTCGCCGTGCCGAGCCGCACGCCGAAGTTCAGAACCGACAGCGAGGCTTCGAGCACGATCACGCCGGCGGCGACGAGCGTGCCCCACACGAGCAGTGGCCCGGAGAGATGGGGCAGCAGGTCCTTGCGAATGATGCGGCCGTCGCGCGCACCGGTCATGTGCGCTGCATCGACGAACTCCTGCTCCCGCAGCGAGACCACAAGCGTCCGCACGACGCGTGCCGGGTAGAACCAGGAGAAGAGCCCGATCACAACCGCGATCGCCAGCACGCCGGGCTCGAAGATCCCGTGCGCGGTGACGTACTCGAACCTCTGGGCCGCGGTCTGCCCGAGGGCGATCACGAGCAGGAGTAGCGGGAACGACATGAAGAGCTCGGTGACGCGGCTGATCACCGCGTCGAGCACCCCGCCGTAGTAGCCGGCGACGGTGCCGAGCAACACGCCGACGATCAGCGCGAGCGCCGTGGCGACGAGCGCGATCTCGAGCGACAGCTGCCCGCCGGCGAGCACGCGGAGGAACTCGTCACGGCCGAGCGGCCCGTCGCCGCCGAGCAGGAAGAACGTCTTGCCGTGCCCGCTGTTGTTCGCGACCCAGCTGAACCAGGGCACGGGATGGTGACCGATCGGGTCGGCGCCGGCGAGGAACGGCTCGTCGGGCCCGTGCCCGAGCAGCCGCTCGAGCAGCGGCTCGAGGACGAAGCACGCGAAGACGATCACGCACAGGCCGACGAGTCCCGTGAACGCGAACCGGTCGCGCCGGAAGCGCCGCCAGACGAGCGAGCCGCCCGTCGTCGGTCCCGAGAACGCGCCGCCCTGCGAGCCAGCTGACGCGAGGTCAGTCAGTTGTCGCACCGACTGGACGATCCGCGATGATGCCCGCGTGGGGTTGCTCGCGTCTCCGAGGCGCCGGCGGCGGCTTGCGTGGGCTTCCGCGGTCGTCGGCGTCGTTGCGCTGGTTCTCGTCGTGAACGCCCTGCTGCCGAGCCACGGCGGGCCGGCGAAGGGAGTCCGGGTGGCGCCACGGGCGCCGGTGTTCGGCGGGCAGACGACGGGACCGGCGGTCTTCGGCGGCGAGAGCGACGCCCAGGCGCGGGCTCGCAAGCGAGCCGAGGCGGTTGTGCGCCCACTCGCGAACGAGTTCATCTCCGATCTCCAAGAGCGCCGCCGGTTGGCGAGCGCGTACGCGTTGCTCGCGCCGTCGTTGCGTTCTCGCTATGACCTCATCGACTGGCGGGCCGGCCGTAACCTTCCGCTGGCCGCGAACACCCTCACGACACCGGGCTCGACGATTGCGTT
Source organism: Gaiellaceae bacterium (assembly GCA_049288455.1). GTDB lineage: Bacteria > Actinomycetota > Thermoleophilia > Gaiellales > Gaiellaceae > PALSA-600. Next base: position 5,910 of record JBAQHS010000048.1, read on the forward strand.
TTCCGGCGGCACGACCGTCGGTCTCGTCACGTCGATCGCCGGTGCGAATGAGTCGACGCTCGTCGCGCTCCGGTTCGACAAGACGAACGGCCGCTGGCTGATCGACTACCTCCATCGCGGGCACACCTCGGCGCGCATCGACGAGACGAACTACGCCCCGCCGGGCTTCCTGCCCGGCTCGCATGTCGAGACGATCTGGACCTGGCTGATCCTCGTCGGTGGCTTCATCGGGCTCATTCTCGTCGCCGCCTTCGTCAGCCGCAGCCTAAAAGGGCCTGCGCTCGGCTGAGCGGCGGCCAGCAACGGGTCAGCCACGCGCCGCCTCGGCCTTCGCACGCGCCCAGAAAGCGTCGTCGGGAACCGGCGTCGCGTCGACCAGGTCGAGGGGGATAAAGCGCGCGTCGGCGATCTCCACGGTCACGTACCAATGCCCGTACCTGACACGGGGGACCACGAAGCTGAAGTGGCCGCCCTTGTCGATGTCGACTGCGCCCGTCGTTCCGGTCTGGGCGTAGCCCTCGCCGCAGCCCGCGCGGCAGCCGCTGACTCGGCCGATCCTCTGGTAGGCCCAAATCTCGAAGAGGGCGCGGTGGGCGCGCGGATCCTCGACCACCCCACTGACGGTCCGGGGAGGCACTCCGGTCGTGTCGAGGACGATTGGCGCCGATGCGTGCTCCCGGCCGATCACGGTGCCTGCAGCATCGCGTGCATAGAGCGTCAGGCTCCCGCGCCGCGCCGCGTTCTGCTGCGCCGGTTCGAAGGTGAAGAAGCCGTCCAGGCCGAGCGGAACTGTCTGCGTCGATCCACTTGCCGTCCGCGCCTCGAGCGACCTCGTGCGCGCACCAACACGCCCCGCGATCACGACCGGGGGTGGCGCGAACGCCGTGCCGTGCTCCGGGATACCGCTGAAGAGGAGCAGGCCATCAGACGTGCGTTGCCGGTCGCACAGGAACTGGTAGATGAAGCCGCCTGCCCCGACGAGCTCGAGGCACGTGTAGCCGTCGCGGGCCTTCGCGCCGTACAAAACGGTATGTGCGCTGAACGCGACGACGCGGGCGGTCGACGCATTGACTCGATCAGCGGTTTGCCAACCACCAAGGCGTGCAAACGTCGCCTTCACGTGCGCGGGCGCCGGCTGCCCGAGGTAGTGGTTTGCCGCGAACGCGGCGGCCGTGATCGTCGCCGCGACCGCGACGACGAGCGCGACGACCGTACGCGTGCTCCTTGGAACGCGGGCTGCGATCAGGTCGGCACGGAGAATCTCGAGGTCGGTCACGTCTCGGTTCCTTTCAGGCGTCGGAGCGCACGATGGACGCGCATGCGCGCGGCGCCCGGGCTGATCGCGAGCCGCGTTGCCACTTCCTCGTATGGAAGCTCCTCGACGACATGCAACTCGAGCGCAGCGCGTTCGTGGGGAGGTAGGGCGTCGAGAGAGACGACTCGCTCGTCGACGTCGTCATAGGTCTCCCAGTCCCGTTCGGGCATGTGTAGCTGGCGGCGCGCGGAGTCTTCGACCCTCGCCCGCCTGCGGTACTGCGACAGGAGGTTCCTCGCGATGCCATACAGCCAGGCCGTTTCGTCGCCACCGCGATGGCGGCGCATCGAGACGAGCGCCTGGGCGAACGTCTCGGCAGTGAGATCCATCGCGACCTCGCGGTCGCCGGTCTCACGCCGCAGCCAGCCGCGGAGGCGGAGCGCCTCGGCGTCGTAGAGCCGCAGTACGTCGTCGCGGTTCATCTACAGAGAGAGTGACGCGAGCGGCCCGCCGCGTCACTGCCGATCAGCCGGTTTCGTGCGCGGCGCCCTCGAGCGCAGGCTTGTCGGCGCGCGTCGCACCTTCTGCCTGGCGGATCTCGTCGTCGGTCATCGGCCACTTCTCGAGCGGATAGTGGCAGGCGGCCTGCTGGTTGCCGCCAAGATCACGCAGCTCGGGGGTATCGACGTCGCAGTGGCCCTTGTGGAAGCGCGGGCAGCGTGGGTGGAACACGCAGGCGGAGGGCGGGTTGATCGGGGACGGGACGTCGCCCGTCAGGACGATGCGCTCACGGTGCCCCCTCGTCGCCCGCGGCACGGCCGAGAGCAGCGCGGCGGTGTAGGGATGCTTCGGATGCTCGTAGATCGACTCGCTGTCGCCGAGCTCGACGACCTTGCCGAGGTACATGACGGCGATGCGGTCGGCGATCTGCCGGATCACGGAGAGGTCGTGCGAGATGAAGACGTAGGTGAGGTTGAAGTCGCGCTGGAGGTTCCGCAGCAGGTTCAGGACCTGCGCCTGGATCGACACGTCGAGTGCCGAGACCGGCTCGTCGCAGACGATCAGCTTCGGCGAGAGCGCGAGCGCGCGCGCGACGCCGATGCGCTGCCGCTGGCCGCCCGAGAACTCGTGTGGGTAGCGGTTGTAGTGCTCGGGGCTGAGGCCTACGGTTTCGAGCAGCTCCTGCACCCGTGTGCGGGCGTTCTTCTGGCCGTGGATCGCAAACGGCTGCCCGACGATCTGCCCAACCGTCTTGCGAGGGTTCAGGGAGGAGTAGGGATCCTGGAAGATCATCTGCATCTCGCGGCGCAGCGGGCGCAGCTCACGTTGCGAGAGCTTCGAGATGTCGCGCCCGTCGAACGTGACGGTCCCGCTCGTCGGATCGAGTAGGCGCAGGATCAGGCGAGCAGTCGTCGACTTGCCGCAGCCCGACTCTCCGACGATGCCGAGCGTCTCGCCCCGGCGGACGGTGAGCGAGACATCCTCGACCGCGTGCACTTCGACCTTGCCGCGGGAGAACACCCCCTGCTTCACGGCGAAGCGCTTCGTCAGATGTTCCAGCTCGACGAGGTTCTCGGCCTGGCTCATGCCGCGTCTCCCAGCCGGGCCATCGAACGCTCGCTGCCGTTCTTGATCTTCTCGTCCCATGACAGCCAGCATGCGTCGAGGTGCGCGTCTTCCTTCGGCTTCTCGAGGGGCGGGCGCTCGGTGGTGCAGGGCTCGAAGCGGAACTTGCAGCGCGGATGGAAGGGGCAGCCGGACGGCGGGGAAAGCAACGACGGAGGTGAGCCTTCGATCGGCACGAGTGAGGTAAGCCGCTTCTCGATCGTCGGCATCGAGTCGAGGAGGCCCCAGGCGTAGGGATGCTGCGGCTGGTCGAAGATCTGCCGTGCGGGGCCGTACTCCATGATCCGCCCGGCGTACATCACCATCACCGAGTCGGCGATCTCCGCGACGACGCCAAGGTCGTGGGTGACGAGGATCACGCCGATGTCGAACTCGCGCTTCACGTCTTCGATCAGCTCGATGATCTGCGCCTGCACGGTCACGTCGAG
>JBAQHS010000049.1:0-1605 GCA_049288455.1 Gaiellaceae bacterium
GCTGCCGACTCGGAGCTGGTGCTGCTCGTGACGAGCGTCAATGTCGCCTGTGGATTCCACGCAGGCGATGCCGAGACGATGCGAGCCGTCTGCATCGCCGCCGTCGCTGCAGGCGCCGCGATCGGCGCGCACGTGTCGTATCGCGACCGCGACGGCTTTGGGCGGCGCGCACTGCCGATCGAGGCAGAGACCGTCGCCGCGGAGGCCGCCGAGCAGATCGAGGCTCTGCAGACTGCCGCGGTGAGTGCAGGTGGTCGCGTGGCGTACGTGAAGCCGCACGGCGCGCTCTATCACCGCGCGAGCACCGACGCCGAGTGCGCCGCCGCCCTCGTTGCTGCTTCGGCCGCCGCGAGTATGGGGCCGCTCGCGGTGCTCGGCTTCCCCGGCTCGGCGCTGCTCGCGCTCGCCCGCGAGGCCGGGCTCCTCGCGGTCGCCGAGGGATTCGCCGATCGCGCCTACACCGAGGACGGGACGCTCGTGCCGCGCTCCGAGCCCTGGTCGCTGCTCGCGGCGGACGAGGCCGCCCGGCAGGCGGTGGCGCTCGCGCATGGGCAGCTCGGCGGCGGCGTGCGCTCGATCTGTGTGCACGGCGACACGGCTTCCGCCGCCGCGCTTGCGGCGCAGGTGCGCGTGGCGCTCGTCGCCGCCGGTGTCGAACTGCAGGCGTTCGCATGACCTGGGCCACGCGCCCCGTCGGAGACCGCGGAGTGCTGGTCGAGTTGCCCGACAGCCCCGCCGCCCTTCGCGTCGCGCGCGCCCTCACCGGACGAGCCGAGTTCGTCGAGGTCGTGCCGGGCCATCGCACCGTCCTCCTGACCTGGGCGAGCGAGGAGCCGCCGCAAGATCTCGACGCGCTCGTGCAGGTGGCGCTGACGACCGACCCGCCACCCGCGGCGGGCCGGCGCATCGAGATCCCGGTCGTCTACGACGGAGCGGATCTCGACGAGGTCGCACAACTCGTGCAGCTCTCGCCGGAAGAGGTGGTTGCGCGTCATACCGCGGCGGAATACGTCGCCGCGTTCATCGGATTCGCGCCCGGGTTCGCCTACCTGCTCGGCGGCGACGAGCTGCTCGCCGTGCCGAGGCGCCCGCAGCCTCGCAAACGAGTCCCCGCCGGCAGCGTCGCGATCGCCGGTCCGTATTCGGGCGTCTACCCGCGTGATACGCCCGGCGGCTGGCGGTTGCTCGGACGCACGTCGGTGTCCCTGTTCGACGCGACGCGCGAGCGGCCCGCGCTCCTCGCAAGCGGCGACCTCGTGCGGTTCGTCCGGGTATGAACGAGCTCGAGGTCGTTCGCGCAGGGCCGCTAACGACGTTCCAGGATCGCGGCCGGCCCGGCTTGGCGCACCTCGGCGTTCCGCCGTCGGGCGCGGCCGACCCGCTCGCGTACGAGCTCGCGAACCAAGCCGTCGGCAACGAACCGGGAGCCGCTGCCTTGGAGGCGACACTCGTCGGCCCGACGCTGCGGTTTGCCGAGGCCGCGGTCGTGGCGGTCACGGGGGCCGAGGCAGGCGCCACGATCGCGGGTCGCCCGTTCGAACGCGGAACGCCCGCGCACGCTGCGGCCGGCGAGGTACTCGAGCTGGGCGTCTGTCGCGACGGCGT
>JBAQHS010000050.1:0-13709 GCA_049288455.1 Gaiellaceae bacterium
CCCATGGCACGAGCAGCGACGACGTCGGACGTCTTCAACGCGATCGCCGAGCCGCAGCGCCGGGAGATCCTGGCACTGCTGCGGGCGGGTGAGCGGCCGGTGACCGAGTTGGCCCAGGAGCTCGGGATGACCCAGCCGGGGGCGTCCAAACACCTGCGGGTGCTCCGGGAGGTGGGACTGGTGCGGGACCGCAAGGCAGGCAAGCAACGCCTGTACGGCCTCGACGCCCGCGGGCTGCGACCTGTCCACGAGTGGACCGGCGGGTTCGAGCGGTTCTGGAACGAGAGCTTCGACCGGCTGGACGCGTACGTGCAGGACCTCAAGCAGGCAAGGCAGGAGGAGTAACCGATGGCAGGGACAGGATGGGACGCGACGGCACAGTCAGCGACGGCCGACCGCGAGGTCGTGATCTCCCGGGTCATCAGTGCCCCACGGGAGCTGGTGTTCGAGGCGTTCACCGAAGTCCGGCACCTGTCGCGATGGTGGGGACCGGAGGGATTCACCACCACCACGCGGGCGTTCGAGTTCCGCGTCGGCGGCGAGTGGGACTTCGTGATGCATGGACCGGACGGGACGGACTATGAGGAGTGGATCTCCTGGACCCAGATCGCCCCGCCGGAGCGGATCGCGCTGCTGCACGGTGAGTCTCGCGGCGACCCGAACGCCTTCGAGTCGGTCCTCACGTTCGCGCCCGACGGCGCGGCGACCCGGATCGAGATGCGCACGGTGTTCCCCACCAAGGAGCTGCGCGACGAGGCAGTCGATCGTTACCACGCGATCGAGGGTGGCCAGCAGACCCTGAGCAAGCTGGCTGACTACGTCACCGAGATCGTTCGGAAGGGAGTTGAGGACTGATGGCCGGAAAGGTGTTCTTCAGCGTGACGATGTCGCTCGATGGGTTCGTCGCGCCCGAGGGGCGCATGGGTGACCCGGATTGGACGGCGCAGTGGATGGAGCTGCAGCAATGGATCTTCCCGCAGCGGTTCTTCCGGGAGAACCTGAAGCTCGGCGAGGGTGGCGAGGAAGGCCGCGACAACGACATCGCGCGGGAGACCTTCGAGCGCACCGGCGCGAGCGTGATGGGCAAGCGCATGTTCGACCTCGGCGAGCAGGCGTGGCCGGAGGAGGCGCCGTTCCACACGCCGGTCTTCGTCGTGACGCACGAGAAGCGTGACCCCTGGGAGCGGTCGGGTGGGACCACCTTCCACTTCGTCAACGACGGCATCGAGACCGCGCTCGACCAGGCCCGCGAGGCCGCCGGCGACCGAGACGTCCGCATCGCGGGCGGCGGCGCGACGATCCTCGAGTACGTGAACGCCGGCCTGATCGACGAGTTCTCGCTCGCGCTCTCACCGGTGCTGTTCGGCTCCGGAATCCGCCTGTTCGAGGGCGTGGACGCGGGCCGCGTGGCCCTGGAACCGGTCCGCGCGGAGCCGACGCAGCGGGTGACCCACCTGACCTACGCACTAAGAGAGCCTACCCTCGTCTGAAGCGGCGCCGAACCGGCGCTGCGACGAAAGCGAGTGCGCCGAGGGCGATCCCGAGCACGTTCGTCTGGACGCAGGTGCGGCAGGCATTGCAACACGTTGCTGCAAGCGGGGCGTTCTCGCCGTACTTCGCTGCCACCTGGCCGGCCTTCAGCGTGGCGATCTGCTTCATGCTCGAAGAGTACTCCTCACCCGGGCGGGCTCGACTCATACCGATTTCCCTCCCCGCACCGACACGGGCTGCGCCCAGCGTCGGCTTAGCTACAGATCAGATGACCGTGAACCCGTCATCCGGACAGCTCGAGGTATGTCCTCGGTGCGAGCACCGGACGCTCCTCAGCGAGCCCTCTTCCCAGGGTCAGCGGCTCTGCCTGCGCTGCGGGATCGTCTCCGGCGCCGCGCTCCGGCCTGACGCATCCAGCCAACGCTAGACGCGCTCGAGCACGACGACCGGAATCTCCCGGTCGGTCCTCTCGGCGTACGCGTCATAGTCGGGCCACTGCTTCGCGGCAAGCTCCCAGAGGCGCGCTCGCTCCTCGCCCTCGACGGTGCGCGCCCGCGCCGGAAAGACCTCGTCCCACACCTGAAGCTCGACGTCGGGATCCTGCGTGAGGTTGCGGTACCAGCCGGGATCCTTGGGAGCCCCGCCCTTCGACGCGACGATCACGTAGCGGTCGCCGTCTTCCTCGTAGATCAGCGGGGTCGTCCGCGGCTCGCCGGTCGTGCGGCCCGTCGTCGTGAGCAGCAGGATCTTCGAGCCCTTCTTCCAGTCGTGACCCAACTTCCCACCCGTCTCCCGATACGCACGGACGTGCTCGGCGCCGTACAACGTTTTAGCCTGGGTCATTCGAATGCTCCTTCCACGAGTAACAGGGTCGACGGTTCAAGAGAACGCGTCTCGTGCCATTCCCCTTCCTGCCACTCGACCGCCTCGCCTACACCGAGCTCAGCCCGGTCCTCGCGCGTCGAGACCTCGACCCGGCCGGCGAGGACGACAAGCACCTGCCGTGACGCGGCCTCGTGTCCGCCGATCACCCCGTCGAGGTCTGCTTTCGATACCTGCACGGCGTCGCTGAGAGCGATCCGCGTGTGCGTGAACCCGTGCGAGCCGAAATGCTCGATCGTGCGCGACGGAAACGGCTCGCGCACCTTCACGCGACGGGAGCCGAGCGGTTGAGCGGCGTGAACGCGACGTGAACCTGCACCCCGATACGCTAACTGCGTGGAGGCCCCGACCTACTGCTACCGGCACCCCGACCGCGAGACCGGGCTCTCATGCTCGGAATGCGGCCGGCCGATTTGCTACGAGTGCATGACCCCAGCGCCGGTGGGTCTGCGCTGCCCTGAGCATTCGGGCAAGGCGCAGGGCGTCCAGAAGGTGACGCGCAGCGTCGAGCGCGCGGTCACCGGCGTCGGCGGCCGACGCATGAACGCGGTGACGATGACGCTGATCGGCATCAACGTCGCCGTCTATCTCGCCGAGCTCGCGGCAGGCGGGACATTCAGCGGGACCGGCAACTGGATCTTCAACCATGGGGCACTGTTCGCGTCCGGGATCTACACCCCCGGGGGCCCGGTCACCGGGCCGGCGCATGCCCTTGCGCCGCCGGGATACCAACTCGTCGGTCTCGCGCACGGCGAGTGGTGGCGCATGGTGACCGCGGCGTTCCTGCACTACGGGCCGTTCCACCTCGGCATCAACATGTACTCGCTCTTCTTCGCCGGCTCACTGCTCGAGCAGGTGATCGGTCGCTGGCGGTTCGCGCTGCTCTATCTCGGCTCCGGCATCGCCGGTTCAGCCGGTGCGATCTGGCTCAGCCCGAACAACGTCACCGTCGGTGCCTCGGGGGCGATCTTCGGGATCCTGGGCGCCCTCTTCGTCCTCGAACGGCAGCGGCACATCTCCACCGGCGGCCAGGTAGGCGGGCTGATCGTGCTGAACCTCGTCTTCACCTTCGTGCTCTCGAGCTTCATCTCCGTCGGCGGTCACGTCGGCGGTCTCATCGGTGGGGTCGCGCTGATGTGGCTCCTGCTGCAGTCGCGACGCTCGGCGCCGCTCAGCATCGCAGCCACCGCCGGAATCGTCGTGGTCTCGCTCGCGCTCGCGTACTCGAAGATGCGCGGCTACTCCTAGCGACGGCTCAGGCTGAAACTCATCAACCTGGTTCAAAGAGCGGAACCAGGAACTCGTCTCAGAATGTCCGTTCGCCGATCGGGTGCGATCGGCGCGTGCGATGCAAGGACGCAGGGAGAACCCGATAGCGGTGTTCTATCGGGTCGACCGAGGACGCAGCAGCGCGCCGCCGAGCGCAGCCGAACGGCACAACGCTCGTTTTGAGACGAGTTCCACGTTGAACGAGGGTTCTTCAGCTACCCGCCCGCGGCGACGTACGAGCCCGCGCCTGATTCCTTCAGCGCGGCTTGTGCGGCTGCGAGCCGGGCGAGCGGAACCCGGAACGGCGAGCAGCTGACGTAGTCGAGGCCGAGCTCGTGGCAGAACGCGACCGACGACGGCTCGCCGCCGTGCTCGCCGCAGATGCCGAGCTTCAGGTCGGGCTTCGCGCCCCTCCCCCGCTCGACTGCGATCCGCATCAAATCGCCGACGCCGTCGACGTCGAGCACCTCGAACGGATTGCGTTCGAGCACGCCGTCCTCAAGGTACCGCGTGAGGAACCTGCCCTCGGCGTCGTCGCGCGAGAAGGCGAGCGTCGTCTGCGTCAAGTCGTTCGTCCCAAACGAGAAGAAGTCGGAAACCTCGGCGATCTCGTCCGCCCGCAGCGCGGCACGCGGAACCTCGATCATCGTCCCGACGAGGTGCTCGACCTCGGGCGCCTCTTCCGCCCAGACGTGCTCGGTCAGGTCGCGCAGCCGCCGCAGCTCCTCGGCGAAGGCAACGAGCGGGTGCATCACTTCGACGAGCGGCGCATCGCCGCTTCGTTCCTGCACCGCCCGCGCGGCGCGTGCGATGGCGCGGATCTGCATCTCGTAGATCTCCGGGAACATCAGCCCAAGGCGGCACCCACGGGTGCCGAGCATCGGGTTCGACTCCTGCAGCGCGCGAATGCGCGCGCGCAGCTTGTCGGTCGAGGCCTCGGCTTCATCCGGCAGGAACTCGTGCAGCGGCGGATCGAGCAGGCGAATCGTCACGGGCAGCCCGGCCATCGCCTCGAAGATCCCCTCGAAGTCGGCCTGCTGGAACGGCAGCAGCCGGTCGAGCGCCGAGCGCCGGCCGGATTCGGTGTCGGCGAGGATCATCTCCTGCATCACTGGCAGCCGCTCGTCACCGAAGAACATGTGCTCGGTCCGGCAGAGCCCGATTCCCTCCGCGCCGAATTCGCGCGCACGCAACGCGTCCTCGGGATTGTCGGCGTTCGCGCGCACCTTCAGGCGGCGCTGCGCGTCGGCCCACGAGAGGATCGTCTCGAAGTCCTCATTGATCTGCGGCGGGACGAGCGGCACCTCACCGACGAACACGCGGCCGGTTCCACCGTCGATAGTGATCACGTCGCCTTCGTGCAACAGCTGGCCGGCGAGAGTCGCCGTGCCGTCGCCGAGGGTCAGCTCGTCGCAGCTCGCGACACACGGCTTCCCCATCCCTCGGGCAACGACAGCCGCGTGCGACGTCATTCCACCGTGGACGGTGAGAATCCCTTCGGCCGCGATCATGCCGTGGATGTCGTCCGGCGTCGTCTCCCAGCGAACAAGGATCACCGGGCCGGACTTCGCACGCTCGACCGCCGTGTCGGCGTCGAAGACGATTCCGCCGCTCGCCGCACCGGGTGACGCGTTCAGGCCCTTCGCAGCGACCTCGAGCGCAGCCTTCGGATCGATCATCGGATGCAGAAGCTGGTCGAGCTGCATCGGGTCGATCCGTCCCACCGCGTCCTCGCGACTGATCAGCCCCTCCTCGACCATCGACACGGCCGCCTTCAGCGCCGCGGCCGCGGTGCGCTTCGCTGCGCGCGTCTGCAGGAGGTACAGCTGCTCGTCCTCGACGGTGAACTCGATGTCCTGCATGTCGCGGTAGTGCTCCTCGAGGCGGTGCATCGTGTCGACGAACTGCTCGAACGCCTTCGGCAGGCTGGCCTGCATCGTCTCGATCGGCTGCGGGGTGCGAATGCCCGCGACGACATCCTCGCCCTGCGCGTTGGCGAGGAACTCGCCGTACAACCCTGCTTCGCCGGTCGACGGGTCGCGCGTGAACGCGACGCCGGTGCCCGAGCGGTCACCTTTGTTGCCGAAGACCATCTGCACGACGTTGACCGCGGTCCCGAGATCGTCGGCGATGTCGTGCGCGCGGCGATAGACCTGCGCGCGCGGGTTGTCCCATGACTTGAAGACTGCGCGAACGGCGCTCAGCAGCTGGTCGCGAGCCTCGCGCGGAAAATCGGAGCCCGTTTCCTCGCGGTAGATCGCCTTGTACGTGTCGACGAGTCCGCGCAGGTCGTCGGCCGTGAGGTCGGTGTCCTGTTGCACGGAGCGCGCCTGCTTCAGTGCGGCGAGCGCGCTCTCGAACCGGTGGCCGTCGATTCCCTCGACGACCTCGCCGAACATCTGGATCAGCCGCCGGTAGGAGTCGAACGCGAAGCGTGGGTTGTCGGTGCGCGCTCCGAGGCCTTCGGTCGCGTCGTCGTTCAGGCCGAGATTGAGGATCGTGTCCATCATCCCGGGCATCGACACGGCTGCGCCCGACCGCACCGAGACGAGCAGCGGATCGTCGTCCGATCCGAACCGCTTGCCGGTGCGCTGCTCGAGTCGGCCGATGTGGTCGTCGACCTCCTCGCGTAACCCGTCGGGGAGCTCGCCGCCAAGCGTCATCGCCGCCCGGCATGCGTCGGTCGTGATCGTGAATCCGGCCGGGACCGGCACCCCCATCTGCGTCATTTCGGCAAGCCCGATGCCCTTGCCGCCGAGCAGCTCGCGCCCGCCGGTCGTCGGCTCGTCGAAGTCGTAGATGTAGCGGTTCGCCATCGTGGCGCGGAATCTATCCCGCACCGCGGCGGGCCGGGCTCGGTAGGGCGGGCCTCAGGCGGCCCGGCGGCGCCGCGAGCGGAACTCCGCCACCCACGCAAGCGCACGCAGGCCGAACCAGAACGGCGTGAAGAGGCCGTAGAAGAGGACGAGCGCGCCGCCGAGCGCCGTGTACCAGACGCCCCAGCGCCAGAGCGGGACTGGGTCCTTGGGCTTCATCCGGGAAGGTCGCCCGCCGAATGGGCGTGATGGGCGTTGCGAGGCAAGGACGCAGGGCTTGTCGATAGTGGCTCTATCGACAAACCCGAGGACACCGCGTCGCGACGCCCAGCGCGTTCAGGCGGCATGGCGTTCCTCCCCGGATGGAGCCCCTGCTTCATTTCGCTACCGCCGGTGCCTGGGCTTCGGCCCGCCGCCGTTCGACGAGCTGGATGATCCGGTGCGAGATCTCCTCGATCGACAGCTCGCTCACCTCGAGCACCGGGCAACCGAGCCGCCGGTGCACCTGCGACGCATACTCGAGCTCGTCGTAGATCTCGACGAGGCTCGCGTACTTATGGTCGCCGCGCATCCAGCGAATCCGCTCGCCGCGGATCTCCGACAGACGCTGGGCATCGATCGTCAGTCCGACCACTTTCGACTGCTCGATCTCGAACAGCTCCGAGGGCGGCTCGATGCCCTTGACGAGCGGAACATTGGCCGTCTTGTAGCCGAGGTAGCCGAGGTAGATCGAGAGCGGCGTCTTGGAGGTGCGCGAGACGCCGACGAGGACGATGTCCGCCTCACTGAGGCCTGACCCGACGCCGTCATCGAACTTGACCGCGAACTCGATCGCCGACATCCGCCGGAAGTAGGCGTCGTTCAACGGCGGGCGTGCACGCGGCTTCATCTTTGCCGCCTGGCCCGACACTTTCGCGACCGCGTCGATCGGGTGACCGAGCAGGTCGCAGTAATGGAGCTTGGCCCGCCTGCAGAGCGCTCGCATCGACTCGCGCAGCTCCGGCTCGACGAGCGTGTAGACGACAACCGCCGGCCGGCCTTTCATGCGGTTGACGGCGAGTTGCAGGTCGGCAACCGTCTCGACCGAGGGGTGCCTGATCTCGAGGAACTCCTGGTCGGGGAACTGCGCCTCGAGCGCCTGGACGATGCGGGCGGCGGTCTCGCCGGTCGAATCGGAGATCACGTGGAGCTCGACGGGGGTCACGCGCGCAGCGTACTTCCCGGCACCGCCACATCAGGGCTTAATACGGGGCTTAAGGGAATCCAAGGTTTGGGCGCCAACGTATGGTCCTTCTGTGAAGCGCTTTTTCGTCGTCTGCCTCCTCGCCCTCGCGCTTCCCGCGTCGGCCTTTGCGTGGGGCGGCGTGTACGCGACCGGAGACTCCTTCGGGTCAACGGTGCATATCGATGTCTCCGACAGCTACCCCGTCGACGACACGCTGCCGCAGACCTGGGCGACCTATCTCGGAACGCTCGTGCACGGCACCGAGCTGTCGAAGCTGAACCTTCATCTCGCGCCGCTCCCGGAGGTGCAGGCGGAATGCGGATCGAATGCGCTCGCCTGTTATGACGCGGGCACGGAGACGATCCTCGCCTCGCCCGACGACACGCTCGACCAGCCGCCCGCGAAGGAGATCGTCGCGCACGAGTACGGCCATCACGTCGCGCGCAACCGGCTTGACAGCCCGCTGCCGGCCGAGGACTTCGGCACGAAGCGCTGGGCGTCGTACGAGAACATCTGCGCGCGCAGCGTCGACGGTGAGCTCTCGCCCGGCAACGAGGGCGCGTCGTACACCGAGAACCCCGGCGAGGCGTTCGCCGAGAGCTATCGCGTCCTGAACCTGACGAAGGAGGGAGACACGGCGATCGGCTGGGACATCGTCGACCCGGCGCTCTATCCGGATTCGACCGCGCTCTCGCTGCTCGAGCAGGACGTCGTCAGCCCGTGGACGGGGCCGACCTTGACGCATGTGAAGGGCTCATTCGGCAACGGTGCGGTGCGCACGATCGGCTTGAGGACGACGCTCGACGGAACACTCGTCGCGCACCTGCACGCACCGACGAAAGGCACCTTCAGGCTGTCCCTCTGGAACGGCAAGACGCTGATCGAGCGAGGCATCTCGTCCCTGCGTTACACGATCTGCGGCCAGCGCACGCTGACGCTGAAGGTCGAGCGCCTGCGCGGCCACGGCGCCTTCACGGTCGACATCTCGAAGCCGTAGACACGAAGCCTCGTTAGATTCCCCCGCGTGGGACTCGCACACTGGGACGACGTCGAGGAGCATCACGTCGCGAAGGGCGAGATGGACGCGACCATGCAGCGTCTTGGCGACGCAGCGGGTACCAAGACCGTTGGCCTCAATCGAATCCGGGTTGCGCCGGGGATGCTGCCGACGCCGCCCCACTCCCACGGTGCGTCGGAGGAGATCTACTACGTGCTCGCTGGGTCGGGGCTTGCCTGGCAGGACGAGCGGGTGCATGAGGTGCGGCCGCGAGACTGCGTCATCCATCGCGCCGACGAGATGGAGCACACATTCGTGGCGGGGCCAGACGGGCTCGACTTCCTCGTGTTCGGGACGCGCCACCCGACCGAGTTCGGCTGGCTGCCTCGCTCTGGCGCTGTCCGCATCGGCTGGCCGTGGGTCGAGGGCCGCACCGATAACCCATGGGACGTCGAGGCGCAGCAGCCGCCCCTCGCGTGCGGCGACCCCGAGCCCCGGCCGGCGAACATCCTGAATGTCGACGAGGTCGAGCTCGAGGATTGGGGCACTGCGCGCACCGCCCCGCTCGCGACGCACGAGCGTTCCAACCTCGCCGGATTCCACTGGGAGCAGATCGACCCGCGCGCCCGCGGAGCGCCGCCTCATTGCCACTCCGAGGAGGAGGAGATCTTCGTCATCCTCGAGGGCACCGGAACGCTCCATCTGTGGCCATCACCGGTCACCGAGGCGCGCGGCGCAAAGCATGAGGAGATCGAGATTCGGCCGGGCCATGTGATCGCCCGGCCCGCGGCGACCCGGGTCAGCCACTCGTTCCGCGCGGGCACGGACGGCCTGACGATGCTCATCTATGGCACACGCAAGCCGAACGACATGGCGTGGTACCCGCGCTCGAACAAGATCTTCTGGCGTGGCCTCGGCGTGATCGGGCGGATCGAGTCGCTCGAGTACGACGACGGCGAACCCGACGACTGAGCGGGCTTGCGGCGCGCAGCTCCGCCTCAGCGTGGAACGTCGAGTCTGACCGCATCTACGGCGGCGTTGTCGAGGACCTGAGTCGGTGCTCGAGCCGACGCAGATAGGCGTCAAGTTGGTGGCGCGGGACGAGTCCAGGTCGGATCCCGCACGCGACAGTCTGCAGTTCGTCGTCACGGATCAGCGCGCGAACGTCATCCTCGGAGCAGTCGAGTTCGGCCGCAACCTCACGGACTGTCAGGGGCGCTGGCCACTCCACGACCGGAGTATCACCGTTGGGAACGTCAACAGGCGTTGCCGGACGCGAGGAATCGGGAGTAAATAGCATCCGAGAATGCTTCCCGAAGGCGTACACCACTGGACGGCGACTCATCCCGAGTGGGAAGGGCCAGTGTCGGCGTACGCAATCGACGACGGCACGCGGCTGACTCTCATCGACCCGATCGCTGTTCCGGACGACGTGCGCGCGCTCTTCGGATCGCGCGAGGTGGTGACGGTACTCACCTCCACGTGGCACGAGCGCGACGCCGCGGCGCTCGGCTTTCCCGTGTGGGCCCCGGAGCCGGATCGCCCCGAGGACCAGCTTGTCCCGGCGACGCGCTATGCGATCGGCGACTCGCTGTTCGGGATGGAGGCGTATCCAGGTCGTGAGGGCCAGCTCGACCTCGTGCTCTGGAACGAGCGAATTCGCGCAGTGATCGCCGGCGATACGCTGATCAACCTCGGCAACGGGCTCGAGATCCCCGCAAGCTGGCTACCGGAAGGGGTCACGGTCGAGCAGGTTGCCGCCGGACTGAGGCCGCTGCTCGACATGCCTGTGGAGATCGTGCTGCCGACGCACGGCGAGCCCGCGGACCGCGCGGCTCTCGAACACGCCCTCAGCTGATCCGTGCGACCACCGACACCTAGTCGGCCCACCAGTCGCGCTGGCCATCGACATCGTCGCGCGGAGACTCGCCGAGATTGGGCGCGCCGATGACGAGGATCTCGAGGCCGTCTGGCCCGGCCTCGTAGCCTCTCCACGTGCCGGGCGGGACGCGCACCGCGTCCCATTCCTTCAGCTCGATGATCTCGTCGTCAACCTTCATCCGCCCGCTCCCGCGCACGACGACGTAGACCTCCTCTTGCCTCTGATGCGTGTGGCCATACGGGAAGCGATAGCTGGGCGGGACGCGCTGGTAGCTCACGCTGCATTCCTCGAGCTCGAGCGCCTTGGTTGCCGCGCGGAACTCGAGGTCAGGCGCGCCGTCGAACCTCGGGCCGATGTCCTCCAGATCGTCCTTGATGTTTGTGAGCGTGAACGGCACGGAGCGATTCTACGGGGTCGTCATCCCGCAACCAGCCTTGCCTGCTACAGCAGGTCGACGAAGACGCGCACGGGTGCGAGGAACATGAACCCGAGCCGTTCGCAGATCGGCCGCGACATCCGACCGGCCTGCACGGTGAGCGCGGGCGTCCCGCGCGCGACTGCAGCCTCCCAGCGCGCGTGGACAAGCGCCCGGTACACGCCCCGCCCGCGCGCCTCCGGCAACACGGAGCCACCGAACAGGTTGACGCCGGCGCTGCCGAACGCGGCATATGACGTGCCGACGACGCGACCGTCGATCAGCGCGATGAACCCGCGTCCCGGGTTGTCCGGGTGCCGGTAGTCGTCGTAGCGAGCGCGCAACTCTTCGTCGGTCACCACCGGCATCCCGAATGCCTTCACAACGACGCGGGACCCGTCCCGGAAGTCCTCCCACGTCTCGGTCATCCGCACCTCGACGCCGGCCACGGCGTCGCCCTGAGGCGCCGCGACTAGCGCGAGTGCGTTCTCGATCGCTTCGAAGCCGGGTGTGTCCTCGTTCACGAGCCCTGCCGCCTCGAGCGCCGGTGCCACACGGTCTTGATCCGGCGGCACCCACCACGCCACGACGTTCTTGCCGCGCTGCTGCGCGACCGCACGCACCGCCTGCACTGCCGACTCGACGTCGGCGGGTCCGCGACCGCGCATCGACACCAGCTGCGCGGTCGGCCAACGATTGATGGCGAGAACTGCCCCGTCGAACTCAACCTGCTCGACGTCAGGCGCGTGCGGCAGCTCCCGAAACGGGTACAACGCGAGACGCCGCACGGGCTCCGGGATGTCCATCCGACAACTCTAAGCCCGACAAGCCGCGGCCATACACTCTCGGCGACCAATCAAAGGGAGGGCCTGATGGCACACATGGTGATCGACGCAGCCGACGTCGAGTCGAGTAACGGCGTATTTCGCGGACTGAGCGCGCCGTTGGGGGTCGGGAACTTCAAGGTCAACCGGCTCGAGCTTCAGCCAGGCGGGGAAGGCCCGAAGCACGACCACGCTGCGAACGCCGAGGAAGAGGTGTACGCGGTGGTCGGCGGCAGCGGCACACTGCTCGTCGACGGCGAAGAGATCGCCCTCCGGCCAGGCCATTTTGTGTTCTGCTCGCCTGACGCCGAGCGTCAGATGCGGGCCGGTGATGATGGGCTCGTCTGGATCGGGATCGGGGCGACCGGCTGAGATACATCGCCCATCTGGCTTTAAGCTACGCGGTCAACTCACGGCAGCCGCGGTCCCCGAGGTCCGGCTGAGAGGAGGCAGGGATGACGATCGTCGCCGAGATCATGTCGCGCAGCCTGTTGACGGTGGATCCCGCCACGGCTCTTACCGAGGCAGCACGGCAAATGGACGAGCGAGCGGTGGGCGCGGTGCTTGTGTTCTCCGAGGGGCGGCTCGTCGGGATCCTCACCGAGCGCGACGTCTTGCGGGCCGTCGCCGCGGGGCAGACCGAGAGTGCAAGTGTCGGCGACTGCATGACGCGCAACCCGGAGACGATCGAGCCGTCCGACCGCGCCGGCCACGCGGCGTCGATCATGATCCACGGCGGCTTCCGTCACCTGCCCGTCCTCGACGGCGGCGAGGCCGTCGGGATCGTCTCGATCCGCGACCTCATGCGCGTCGTGATCGACGACGAGAGTCCGCGAGGCGCGTAGACCTACTCGAGAGGCCGCAAGCCGCGTTCGGCTAGGTTCAAGACATGGCCGCGGAGCAACTGGAGCAGTTCGAAGGCGCAGCGACGATCGAGAAGATCGCCTCGCTCTGCCGCCGGCGCGGGTTCGTCTTCCCGACCTCCGACATCTACGGCGGCCTCGGCTCGTCGTTCGACTTCGGCCACTACGGCGTCCTGCTCCAGCAGAACATCAAGGGCGAGTGGCAGCGCTCGATGATCCAGGAGCGCGAAGACATGGTCGCGATCGACTCCGCCGTGATCCTCAATCCGCAGGTGTGGGTCGCATCGGGCCACGTCGAGGGATTCTCGGATCCCCTCGTCGACTGCCGGACGTGCAAGCTCCGCTTCCGCGCCGACCACATCGGCCAGAGCGCGTGCGGCAGACGGCCGTCGAAACATCCGGGCGAGACCCCGGACTGCGACCTGACCGAGCCGCGGCAGTTCAACATGATGTTCGAGACGCACGTCGGTGCCGTGCGCGACGACGCAAGCGTCGCGTACCTTCGACCAGAGACCGCGCAGGGCATCTTCGTGAACTTCAAGAACGTCACCTCGTCGTTGCGCGTGAAGCCGCCGTTCGGAATCGCGCAGATCGGCAAGAGCTTCCGCAACGAGATCACACCCGGCAACTTCCTCTTTCGCGTCCGCGAGTTCGAGCAGATGGAGATGGAGTTCTTCGTCCCGCCCGCCGACGCGCCCGAGTGGCATGCATATTGGATCGAACAGCGGCTCAACTGGCACCTCGGGCTTGGCGTTCGCCCATCGCACCTGCGCGTCCGCGTCCACGACGCCGACGAGCTGTCGCACTACTCGCAGGCGACCTCCGACATCGAGTACCTCTTCCCCATCGGCTGGCAGGAGCTGGAGGGTGTCGCGAACCGCGGCGACTACGACCTGGAGCAGCACAGCAAAGCCTCGGGGACGAAGCTCGAATGGATCGGGCACGAGGAGCGCTACGTGCCGTACGTGATCGAGCCGGCCCTCGGCGTCGGCCGCGCCTTCCTCACATTCTTGTGCGACGCCTATGACGAGGAAGTGGTCGCCGA
>JBAQHS010000051.1:0-1909 GCA_049288455.1 Gaiellaceae bacterium
CTAGACGCTATGGCGGCTGAGTAGCCGCGGGCGAGGTAAGGCCGGATCCTCTCGGTTGCAGATCGGGGGTTTGTCTGGCCGGAGACTGGCTCCGGCTAACCCCATGCAACGGAGGGAGGGTCCGGCCGTGACCGCAACGATGACATGGGTGGGGCTTGATGTCCACGCCCGTTCGACCCACGCCGCCGCGATCGATCGTGACAGCGGCGAGTTGACGCGCGCCCGCTTCGGCGTCGGCGCTGATCCGGTGGTGGAGTGGCTGCGGGGACTACCGCAGCCGGTGTATGCGTGCTACGAGGCGGGCCCGACTGGCTATGCGCTCTACCGCGCTGCCGTGGCGGCGGGGCTGCGCGTCGACGTCGTCGCGCCGTCGAAGACGCCGCGCGCGGCTGCCGATCGGGTCAAGACCGACCGCAAGGATGCGGAGCTGCTCGTGCGGCTGCTGCTCGCCGGCTCGCTCGCTTCGGTAGCGGTCCCGTCGGCCGAGTCGGAGGCGGCTCGTGATCTCGCTCGCGCACGCGAGCAGGTGCGCGCCGATCTCGCCCGGTTGCGTCACCGTGTCTCCAAGCTGCTGCTTCGCTACGGACGTGTGTACGACGGCGGCGGCACCTGGACGCTGGCACACCGGCGTTGGCTCGCCGCGCAGCGCTTCGAGCACGTCGCGACCGAGCTCGCCTACCTCGACGCGCTCGCCGCGATCGACGGGCTGCTCGCCCGCCGGGCCGCACTCGACGAGCGGCTCTCGCTGCTTGCTGCCGAGCCGCAGCACTGGCCGACCGTTGCCAGGCTGCGTTGCTTCCGCGGCATCGAGACGCTCTCGGCGCTCGTGCTTCATCTCGAGGTCGGCGACTTCGCCCGCTTCCAGCGCCCCGGCCAACTCGCCGCCTGGCTCGGTCTCGTCCCCTCGCTGCACCAGTCCGGTGAGAGCGAGACACGCGGATCGATCACCAAGACCGGCTCTGGCTTTGCCCGCCGCATCCTGGTCGAGGCCGCCTGGCACTACCTGCGCGAGCCACGCATCGGCGCAACGCTGCGCGACCGCCACGCCGGCCAGCCCGACCACATCCTCCAGATCGCCTGGCGAGCCCAGCACCGTCTCTACCGACTGCAGCGAAGGCTGCGCGCGCGCGGCAAACCCGGCAACGTCGCCGTCGTCGCCGCCGCACGCGAGCTCGCCTGCTTCCTCTGGGCGGCAGCCGTCGCCGACTGACCCCCAACCTGCAGCCGCCCCGCGGTGAGGAAGGCGCCGGGGCCGAAGCTGCCGGCACGCGCGAAACTACTATGGGCAGCCCCTCCAAAGCGACGCCCGTTTCTAGACAAGCGCAGGCCGGCGACGCAGAAGCGCCCTGGGGTAGCCAACCCCCGAATATCAGACTGGCGAAGCCGTCGAGCGCCCCGGCGTCTCCCGCACCGCACAACACAACCCGTCAACAGACTGGACGATGACGCCTGCCACTTGACACGGATCACCTCCATATCAGTAGTGGCGGACCGCTTCGGCGTCCGGCGGCTCGGCGAGTTCGGAGGCGAGCTGTCTTCGTGAGGTGATCTCGAGCTTGCGGTAGACGCTGCTGAGGTGCACTTCGACGGTCTTGACGGTGACGAATAGTGCTTGAGCGATCTCCTTGTTGCTCATGTCTTCGGCAGCGAGTTGCGCGACTCGGCGCTCGCTTGCGGTGAGTGTTTCGAGCCCGGTCTGGACGAGCTTGCGCGGCCGTGCTCCCGTCGCTGCGAGCTGGTTGTTTGCCTGCTCGATGAGTGCGAGGGCGCCGATTCGGTGTGCGATCTCGACTCCTTGGCGGAGCCGCTCGCGCGCCTCGGTTCGGCGGTTGGCGCGGCGGAGCGCGGCACCGTATTCGACGAGTGCTCGCGCGTGCTCGAGTCGTGCGGGGGTGCCCTCGAGCGTGTC
>JBAQHS010000052.1:0-24629 GCA_049288455.1 Gaiellaceae bacterium
ACCCGCCGCGGCGAGCTCGGGTGCGAGCCGCTCGAGCGACGCGACGGCGCGCTCGGCAGCGCCGACGAGGTCGCTCGCCCCCACTCCCTCGTCCGGCGTCAGCGCCTCGGTCGCAGCCGAGGCCCCCTCGACGAGCTCCGAGAGGTGCCGAAGGCGCTCGCGCTCGGCGCGGAGCCGGTCCTCGTCACCGGCCTCGAGACCCGCTGTGTCGTCGACGAGCGCTCGGAGCTCATCGAGCCGCGAGCGGGCGGCGTCGGCATCGCGCGTCAGCTCGTCGTGCGCACGCTGGGCCGCCTGCAGCTCACGCCAGGCACCCTGCGCTCCGCGCACGTCGACACCGGCGAACGCATCGAGCACCGCGCGTTGATACGCGGTCCGTGCAAGACGGCGCTGCTCGAACTGGCCGCTCATCGCGATCAGGTGCTCGGCCGCAGCCGCGACATCCTCCCGCGCAGCGGCGCGGCCCCAGGCGTAGGCCCGCGTGCGCCCGTCCGGAAAGATCCGCCGCGCGAGAACGAGCCCGTCCTCTCCCTCGGGCCGAAGCTCGGCGAGAGGCCCGAGCGCTTCGTCGTCAGCGGTGTCGAACTCGGCCTCGACATATGCCTCCTCGCCTGCGGCTCCGATCAGTGCGGCATCGCCCCGGGCGCCGAGCAAGAGACCGATCGCGTTCGAGAGGATCGTCTTGCCCGCCCCGGTCTCGCCGGTGATCGCGTTCAGGCCCGGGTCGAGGTCGAGCTCGGCGTCGCGAATGAGGACGAGGTTCGAGATCGTGAGGCGGCGCAGCATTCGCTGAATCGTACGGCGAGGCCCCGCCGTCGCCAGTGCCCGCTTCGGTCAGGAGCCGAAGGTTGCGCCGTAACGGCGAAAGAACGTCACTTCCGGCAGCGTCGCAAGCAGGCTGTGCTGCTCGCCGACCCGTACCACCGCGGCTTCGCCGACGCCGAGCCCGGCGACCGGCTGGCCGTCGACGAGCACCGTCGCATCGAAGCTCGTCGTCTGGTTCGTGATCGTGGCGTCGGGGCCGCGTGGGACGACGAGCGGCCGGATGTGGGTCGCATGGGGGGCGACGAACGTGAGCACCATCGCGTCGATGCCCCACACGAGCACAGGTCCACCGTTCGAGAGGTTGTATGCGGTCGAGCCTGTCGGGGTTGCGCAGATCAAGCCGTCGCATGGCTGCTGGCCGAGCTCCTCGCCGCCGATCGCGTACGACAGCTCGATCATCCGCCCCAGCGTCCCGCTCGTGACGACGACGTCGTTGACCGCGACGTGTCGTTCGCCACCGACCGTGACATCGACGGTCGAGAGCTCGATCGTCATGTAGTCGCCGGCAAAGACCCTTCGGACACCGGCCTCGAGCTCGTCGGCGTGGATCGCCGTGAGGAAGCCGACGCGCCCGAAGTTGACTCCGAGCACCGGCACGCCGGTGCCGAGGAAGCGCGCGAGGGCGCGCAGCATCGTCCCGTCTCCGCCGAGGACGATCGCGAGGTCCGGCTTCGCCTGGTCGGCGTCGCCTTCGAGCAGCTCGACGCCGGCAGCCGACGCGATCGCCCGCAGCTGGCGCAGCGCCGCCTCGGTGCCGTCACCCGCGTGCGTGACGACAGCGACCTTCTCAACTGACGGCATCGGCGACCCACCCGTCGAACTCGTCGGGGATGCGGGGCTCGGCGGTGTCGACGACATGGAGGACGAACTCACGGTTTCCCTTCGGTCCGGGGAGCCCCGAGTCTACGACGCCCTGCGGCTCTCCCCCGCTTGCGAGCAGCGCCTCGGCGACCTCACGGATGACGCGCGCGTGCACCGCTCCGTCACGAACGACGCCGCGTGGGCCTTCGGCCCGCCCTGCTTCGAACTGTGGCTTCACGAGCACGAGAGCCTGCCAGCCCGCCCGCGCAAGGCCGAGCGCGGGCGGCAACGCGAGCTTGACCGAGATGAAAGAGACGTCGCAGGTGACAAGCTGCGGCGCGAATGGCAGCTCGGTGATCGAGCGTGCATTCACCCGTTCGAGCACTGTCACGCGTGGGTCGCGCCGCACCCGGTCGTGCAGCTGGCCGTAGCCGACATCGAGTGCAATCACCCGCGCCGCGCCGCGCTGGAGGAGGACGTCGCTGAAGCCCCCGGTCGACGCACCGACATCGAGGCAATCGAGACCGCTCACGTCGAGGCCGAAGGCGTCGAGTGCGTTCGCGAGCTTGTGCCCGGCGCGCGACACGTACGGCGGCAGCGCCTCCACTTCGAGCGGCGCGTCCTCGTCCACCTGCTCGCCCGGCTTGGTATGCCCCGGCACGAGGCCCGCCATCACGAGCGCCTGGGCCTGTGTCCGCGACTCGGCGAGCCCACGCTCGACGAGCAGCACGTCAAGCCGTTTTCTCGTCACGCCGGCAACGGTTCGGGAGTTGGCGCGGCACGGATCGCACGGACGCTCGGCTGTCCGATCACGATCGCGATGCAGGCCAGGCTGATCAGCCCCGAGGCGACGAGCGTCGGGAAGATCCCGATCAGGGAAGCCACCGGCCCCGCCAGAGCCGACCCGACAGGGATCAGGACGAACGAGCCGAGTGCGTCGTACGAGCTGACGCGGGACAGGTGCTCCGTCGGAACCTGCTGCTGGAAGACGGTGAACCAGAGCGCCAGGTGAATCGAGAGCCCGATGCCGGTGACGAACGAGACGACGACGAGGGCCTGCCAGGGCAGGTGCAAGCCCATGGCGAGTGTCTGTGAGCCGTACGGGATCGCCGCGACGCAGGAGGCAAGGAGCGGCCGTTTCGGTCGCCAGCGCAGCGCGAGCAGCCCGCCGATGATCGTGCCCGCACCGAAGGCGCTCACGAGCACCGACCAGGTCCAGACGCCGCCGAGGTAGCGCTTCGCGACGACGGGGCCGAGCACGAACAGCGACGCACCGGCGAAGTTGCCGATGCCGAAGAACACGATCGTCGTCCAGATCCAGGTCTGGCGCCGGAAGGCGTTCCAGCCTTCACGCAGCTCCCGGAGAAACGGCTCGGGCGCGACCTGGTCGGCGTTCGCATCGATTGCGACGCGCAGAAGCAGAACGGCCGCGACGGCAAAGCTCGCCGCATCGACGAGAATCGCCGAGCCCGGACTGCCCAACGTCACCAGGATGCCTCCGAGCGCGGGGGCGATCAGGCTGAGTGCGGAGCGGCTCAAGCCGAGCAGCGCGTTCCCTTCCTGGAGGCGCGCCGCGCTGACGACCGCCGGGATCAAGCCTTGCGACGCAGGGAGGACGAAGCCGTCGGCGGCGCCGTAGATCGCCCCCAGCACCGCGAGCACCGCAACCGACGCGTGGCCAGAGACGAGCAGGCCGCCCGCGATTGCCTGCACGGTTCCGAGGACCACGGCTGCTGCGACGAGCACGAGATGCCGCGGCAACCGATCGGCCCACACGCCGGCGGCGAGCGTGACCGCGGCGGCCGCGGCCTGCCGGCAGGCGAGAACGATGCCGATCGACGCCGGCGAGCCGGAAATGTCGAGCACTGCGAAGACCAGCGCGATCGCGGCGACTCCGTCCCCGAGCGACGAGACCGTCGAGCTCGCGAAGACGAGGCGGTAGTTGCGCTCGGCCAGCGCCCCGAGCCGGCCGTCAAGCCTCATGCCGTGCGAACGGCCAGATCGTCCACGATTTCGAGCAGCGTCGCCGTGTCTCCCTCGATCTCCGTGAGGCCCGCGCGCGCGCGTTCGGCCGAGGCATCCGCGAGCCGTCGCGCACCGTCCTCGCCGACCTCGAGCACGTAGCCGTCACCGTCCAGCACGTCATCGACGATCTGAAACAGGAGCCCGACCTCCCCGGCAAACGCGCGCCACGGCGCGTGTTCGGCGAGCGGGGTCTCAGCAGCCCACAGCGCGCACATGATCGAGGCGGAGAAGAGCGCCCCCGTCTTCAGGGAGTGGACGCGATCGAGTGGCGTTGCTCCCTCGAGATCGAGCTGCTGGCCGCCGATCATCGCAAGGGTCGCATCGACGAGCTCGCGCGCGACCGCGCCGGTCGGGTAGTGGAGCGCAAGCCGCATCGCCTCGACCAGGAGCGCGTCGCCCGCCAGGATCGCCGACGACTCGCCGAAGCGTGCCCACACCGAGGGCTCGTTACGCCGCTCCCGGTCGTCGTCGAGCGCAGGCAGATCGTCGTGCACGAGCGAGAACGAATGCACGAGCTCGACCGCGGCGGCCGCCGGCAGGAGGTGCTCGACGGGGGCGCCGAGCGCGTCGCCGGTCGCCAGGCAAAGGACGGGCCGCACGCGCTTGCCCCCGAGCGCATGCCGCATCGGTGCTGCGAGCGTCCCGAGCTCAGGCGCAAGCGTGAGCTCGTCGAGGTAGGCCCCGACGAGCGCCCGCAGTTCGTCAGGCCGCTGGGGCATCCGGGCCCGGTGGCGCCGCCGCCTCGGTCTCCGCAGCGCGCTTGGCCCGCTGCAGCTCGGCTTCCACCTCTTTCGCGAGCTCGGCGAGCTCTTGCAGGATCTCGATCGCCGCGTCGGGATCCTGCGTGTCTTCGAGCCGCGCCCGCGCCGACTCCAGCCGCGCGAGCAACTCCTCCGCGTTCGACAACGACTCTTCGCTACTCATCTCGCTCCGGCGAGCTTCTGCATCACGCCGCCTCCTCCCGTTGGATTCGCCCCAGGATGCCGTTCACGAGCTTGGCACCGTCGTCGGAGGCGTACTTCTTCGCAAAGCCGACAGCTTCGTTGATCGCCACTTCAGCCGGCACCTCCCGGTGCTGCAGCTCGTGCACTGCAACCCGCAAAGCACTGCGCTCGACCGCGCCGAGCCGGTCGGCCGTCCAGCCGTCCGACGCGGCGGTGATCCGCTCGTCGATCTCGGCGGCGCGCGCAGCGACCGCTTCGGCGACGTCGCGCGCCCACGCGTCGATCTCGCCGGCGTACTGCGAGCCGATCTCCTGGCCGGAGAGATCCCACTGGTAGAGCAGGAACAGCGCCTGACGGCGAGCCTGCCGGCGCGAGAGCGTCACACCGTCACCGCGCGCAGCTGCTCGAGTGTCGAGGTCGAGTAATCACCGCTTCGGAACGGTTCGCTCGCGAGCACCTCGAGTGCGAACTCGCGGGTCGTCGGCACCCCTTCGATCAGTGTCTCGCGCAACGCGCGCTCGGCCCGAGCGATCGCCGCCGGACGGTCCTCGTCCCAGACGACGAGCTTGGCGACGAGTGAGTCGTAGAACGGCGAGATGACGGAGCCGCTCTCGAGGAAGGTGTCGACACGCACACCGGGCCCCTGCGCCGGCTGGAAGCGCTCGATACGCCCAGGCGCCGGGCGGAAGTCGTGCGTGGGGTCCTCGGCGTTCAGCCTGATCTCGATCGAATGCCCGCGGCGCGGGGCTCGGCCGGTCACCGTCAGCGCTTCGCCGTCTGCGATGCGGAGCTGCTCACGGACGATGTCGATGCCGGTGGCAAGCTCGGTCACGGGGTGCTCGACCTGAAGCCGCGCGTTCAGCTCGATGAAGTAGAAGCTGCCGTCGGGGCCAAGGAGGAACTCGAAGGTGCCGGCGTTGCGGTACCCGACGGCACGACACGCACGCTCGGCGGCCGCCTCCATCGCCTCACGCTGCGCGGGGCCAAGCGCCGGTGACGGGGTCTCCTCGATCAGCTTCTGGTGGCGGCGCTGGATCGAGCATTCGCGCTCGCCGAGCGTCAGCACGTTGCCGTGGTCGTCGCACAGCACCTGAATCTCGACATGGCGGGCGGGTACGACGGCCTTCTCGAGGTACATCGTCGGATCGCCGAACGCGGCGTCCGCCTCGTTGGCGGCCATCCCGAACGCATCCTCCAGATCCTCGGCGCGATGGACGAGCCGCATTCCCTTGCCGCCACCGCCTGCCGTTGCCTTCAGAAGGACGGGGAAGCCGATCTCCGCGGCGGCCGCCTGGACGGCTGCGATGTCGGTCGCCCCCTCGCTGCCCGGCACCGTGGGGACGTTCGCGTCGCGCATCGCGCGCTTCGCGGAGATCTTGTCACCCATCGTGGCCATCACGTCAGCGGGCGGCCCGACGAACACGAGGTCGCTCTCGACGCAGGCGCGGACGAATGCCGGGTTCTCGGCGAGGAAGCCGTACCCGGGGTGCACCGCCTCGCAGCCGGTCGTCTCGGCTGCCGCGACCACGCTCGGGATGCGCAGATAGCTCTCCGCCGCCGAGGGTGGGCCGACGCAGATCGCATGATCGGCAAGGCGAACGTGCAGCGAGTCACGGTCGGCGGTCGAATAGATCGCAACCGCTTCGACGTCGAGCTCGTGCAGCGCACGGATCACCCGGACGGCGATCTCACCCCGGTTCGCTACGAGGACCCGCGTGAACATCGCCTAGACCGCGTCGAGCGGCCGGCCGTTGATCGGCTCGAGCTCGAAGAGCAGCTGGCCGTACTCGACGGGGTCGGCGTTTGCGACGTGCACCTTCCGCACCACCGCTTCGACCTCCGACTTGACTTCGTTCATCAGCTTCATCGCTTCGAGGATGCAGAGCGTCTGCCCGGCGGAGACCGCGTCGCCCTCCTCGACGAACGGCGCCGAACCGGGGGCAGGCGCGCGGTAGAAGGTGCCGACCATCGGGCTCTCGACCCGGACGAAGGCGTCGTTTCGCGGCAAGAACGGCTCGTCCTCGCCGGCCTGCGCGGCGGCGGGCTGCGCGATCACGGGCGCCGGCTCGGCGGTGCGCCGCACGCTCACGCGCATGCCGTCTTCCTCGATCGTGATCTCGCCGACCCCGGTCTCCTGCACGATGCGGACGACCTCGCGGATCTTCTCGGCGCGCGCCTGGTCGACGCCGCGCGCGGCCAGCGACTCGTCGCCGCCGGAACGCTCACGGATCGAGCGGAGAAGCGGCTCGGCCTCCTCACCGAAGAGCGCGAGCAGCAGCAGCTCCTCCTCGCTCGACGCAAGGCCCTCCGCGTCGTCACGCACTTCGTCGAGCTCGAGACCGTCGTGGCCACTCGCTCCCCCGAGCAGCTCGACCGCGCGTGTCAGGGAAGGATCGACGGGCGCGGGTGTTCGGCCGAATCGTCCTTCGACGAGGTCGCGCAGCTCGTCGACCATCGTCGAGTAGCGGTTCGCCGACAGGACGTTCAGAAGCGCTTGCGAGGCGACGATCTGACCGATCGGCGCTGCAAGCGGTGGTGAGCCCACCTCTGCGCGCACGCGGTCGACCTCGGCGAGCACGTCGTCGAGGCGGTCGGCCGCTCCCTGCGAGCGCAACTGGGAATCGAGCGCCGCGACGAGGCCGACCGGCAGCTTCTGCTGCGCGGCGCGCACCGCGATGCGCGGCGCGACGGGAGACACCGGCTCGTCGCCGATGTGCTCGTCGACGAGGTCCGCCGCCTCCCAGAGCTTGTCCAGGTCGATTCCGGTCGAGAGACCGAGGCCCGCAAGGGCCTGCGCGGCGGCCTCGGCCGACACACGGTGCATGGTCAGCGCAACGGGGTAGCTCGCGGTCGCGATGATGTCCGCTCCGGCGCGGGCCGCTTCGAGCGCAGCGGCGAGTGCGCCCCCGCCGGCCCCCTGCGCATAGAGCCCGACCGGCAGGCCCGAGACGTCGCGCAACTCGGCGACGAACTCGCTCGCGCGGTGCGGCTGCAGGACCGCGGCGGGATCGTTCAGAAGGATGCGGGCGGCACCGAGCTCCGGCAGCCTGCGTGCGGCGTCGACGAGCGCCTCGTGCTTGCCGCTGCCGTACAGGAGCCCGGCCTCGAACTCGGAGCCCGACCCGACGATCGCCTCTGCCGCCTCACGCAGGTTGTCGACGTCGTTCAGCGGGTCGTGGAGCCGGAACACGCCGATTCCACTCTGTGCGGCGCTCGCGACGAAGCGCCGGGCAAAGTCACCGCCGACCGGCCGCGACCCGACCAGGAACCGTCCGCGGAGGGCCAGGGCAAGCGGCGTCGAGGTGCATGCCTTCAGCGCCCGGATGCGCTCCCACGGGCTCTCGACGCCGCGCCGGACGGCAGTGTCGAACACACCCCCGCCGGAGACTTCGAGGTACGCGAATCCGGCTCCGTCCAGGAGCTCGGCCAGGTGAAGCAGATCCGCCGTCGGCATCAGGCCGGCGAGCGGCTCCTGGCTGAGGACGCGGATCGTCGTGTCGACGAGGCGCGGCATGGAACAGGACCTTACCGTGCATCGGGCTCGGGTCTCACCCTCGCGCGCGCCAGCCGCCCTGCCGAGAGCGCAGTGGCGGGCCGAGCGTGTCTCACCGCTGCGGGTCGAGGCAACCTCCGGCTGCGGCCTCAAAGACGTTGCCTACCCGGGACACGCTCGGCCCGTCTGGAGGAGGATCGCGCAGCGCTTCGCCCATGTCGCTCCGCCTTCGGCTAGGTAGGGCGGTTCGATGGTCGCGGATGGTCCTGCCTTCTCGCACCGCTCCCGAGGAGTCGGGAGCGGCCTCGCGAACTTGCGTCCGTGGCGTATCGCACGCGGCGGGCGTTTCGCGCCCAATACGAGCTTCTGCTCGCGGCCTCGGTGTTCGAGGAGGCATCGGCACGCCTCGAGGCTCCGGCCGGTGCACTCGGGCGCCCGTTCCGGCGGCGGCTCGAGCGCGACGTCGAACGCCGACGTGCCGTGTTCAGTTCGCGATTGGTCGAGTTCCGCAGCGAGACACTGCACCGGCTCGCGCCCTCCGACCTGTTGCCCGACATCGATCAGCTCCTCCTCGCGCACGCCGGGCATACCGCAAGTGCGCGCCCACTCGAGCGCTCGACGTCGCCGTTCACGGCGGCGGCGCTCGGCAAGCCCACCGCATATGTGGCCGCGGCTGCGTGGGCAGCGACGGTCGACGAGCTCGCCACGCGCGGAATCACGAATAGGCCATCGCTCATCATTGCCGAGCTGACAGCCCTCGCCCTCACGCCGATCGCGCTCTTCTGGAGCCCCGAGCGGGGTGATCCCGATGACACCCGAAGGTAAGGCTCACGACCCGGCGTGGGACGGGATCGTGAAGGTCGCGCTCGAGGCATATGCGGCGCGGAAAGGCGGCGGCCCCGCCGTCGAGGCGCAGGTGCATGACAGCATTCGCTGGTCGCTCGAGGGGCAGACGCCCGAGGGCGCGCTGCACCGGCTCGCGCAGCTGAACGAGGCGCTCTTGCTGATCGGCTCTGCCGCGATCGACGTTGCAGTGCGACAGATCAACGCACCCGCGAAGGGGCTCGACGCACCGATGGACTACCTCGACCTGCTCGAACTGATCGGCGAGGTTGTGCGAAACCCCGAATCACCCAACGGCTCGTAGGCTCGGTCCCAAGCGGCCCTGCGCGATCAGGCGTACGCTCGTCGCGACCCCGAGCACGGAGGATCATCGTGAGCTTGCTGGTTCGTTTCTCGCCACCGTCGTTGACGGCCGAGCAATACGACAACGTTGTGCGCCGCCTGAACGAGGAAGGTATCTCCCCCGCGGACGGGCTCGACTACGAGATCTGCTTCGGGTCCGGCGACCAGCACAAGGTCAGCCTGGTCTGGGACTCGAAAGAGCAGCTGGACGCCTTCGTCGCCCGGCTGGCACCGATCCTCGCCGAATTCGGAATCGACCCGGGCGAGCCCGAAGTGGTCCCGGTTCACAACATCATCCGCCGATAACCGCTCCGCAAGGCAGGCCGCTGGGTGGCGGAGCCACCGAGGGGTAGTGGGCGACTCCGCTCACCCATCACCCAGCAGCTTGCGCCGACGTTACGTCCGGCAACCTGACGGCGACCTGACGCCGTGGCGGGCGAATCGCGGGTTTGCGAATACATTCCCGGCTATGCCGACATGGGGTGCAGTCGTCTTCGGTGTTGCCGCTTCGGCGTTCGTAGCCGGAGTCGGAGTGCGATTTCTGCTTCGGGAGACGCGCATCGCGGTGTTGGTAGTCGCGGTCGTATCGGCGGCGCTGGGTCCTCTTTTTTGGGACCTCGTCCTCCGCCACACCGGCGGCCGGTTCTTCACGGACGCGCCCGGCGTTGTCTTCCCGGTGAGTTACGAGGACGTTGGCTCCGGTGTGTGGACGATGGCTCTCGCTGGGCTGATGCTCGGCTTTGGGCCGATGCATCGCGACGCCGGCAATCGTGTCGCCGTTGTCGCGCTCGCGTGTGCCCTGGCGGCACTGCTCGTCGATATCTACCTGTACTAGAGCTTGCCGAGTTCACCTGCGGCGCGATCGATGACTGAGTGCAGGCGATCAGGCTCGTTGGATGTAACGCTTCTCCCGAGGGTCGACCTTGATCTTGTCGCCCACGTTCACGAAGAGCGGCACCGCGACCACAGCGCCGGTCTCGAGCGTCGCAGGCTTCGTCACGTTCGAGACCGTGTCGCCCTTCACGCCCGGTTCGGTGTCGGTCACCTCGAGCACGACGGATGACGGCAGATCGACGCCGGAGGGATCGCCACCGACGAACATCACCTGCACGCTCGACGACGGCTGCATGAACGGCAACTCGTCCTCGATCAGCGCGTGCGGAAGCGAGAGCTGCTCGAAGGTCTGCTCGTCCATGAACACGACCTCGTCGCCCGAGTCATAGAGGTACTGCATGTTCTTCTGCTCGGTGCGCACACGCGCGAACTTCTCGCCGGCACGGAACGTGCGGTCGACGACCGAGCCGTTCTGCAGGCCCTTCAGCTTCGTGCGGACGAAGGCGCCGCCCTTGCCGGGCTTGACGTGCTGGAACTCGACGATGCGCCACGTCTGCCCATCGAGCTCGATGTGCATCCCGTTGCGGAACTGGTTGGTTGAAACGACCTCGGCCATCGGCGGCTGAGTGTAGCCAGCCCTCACGTGACTCGAAACTCATCGAACCAGGTTCAAAGAGCGGAACCTGGTTGATGGGACGGGTCGCCAACCTGGTTTGGGGTTAAACCAGGTTCGATGAGTTTCGAACCACCGCGCTCAGCCGACTTCGCTGAGCTCCTTCGGGAACGAGGTCAGCAGCTCGACGCCGTCCTCGCGGACGATCCCGAGATCCTCGATCCGCACGCCGCCGAGCCCTTCGAGATAGATGCCGGGCTCGATCGTCACGGCGTGACCGGCCTCGAGCGTGTCTTCCGACTCAGGGGAGAGGCGCGGCGCCTCGTGCACCTGAAGACCCACCCCGTGCCCCAGGCCGTGCCCGAAGTTCGCACCGAAGCCGGCGTCGGTGATCGGCGCCCGCGCGAGCTCGTCAGCCTCCACCCCGCTCATTCCCGCCTTGATGTTGGCGCACGCGTGCTGCTGCGCCGCAAGGCACACGTCGTACGCCTCGCGGAGGCGATCGGGCAGGCGCCCCGTCGAGAACGTTCGCGTGCAGTCGCTGTAGTACCCGTCGACCCGTGCGCCCCAGTCGACCGTCACGAGCGTTCCTCGGTCGATGATCCGCTCCGTGGGATGCGCGTGCGGCATCGCGCCGTTCGGGCCTGACGCGACGATCGAGTCGAACGAGAGATCGTCGGCGCCGTGGGCGTGCAAGAGCTCCCGCAGCCGCCAGGCAACCTCGCGCTCGCTGCGCCCGACCCACGTCTCGGCGGTCAGCGCCTCGAGGCCGCGATCGGCGATCTTGCAGGCTCGCTGGAGCTTCGCGACCTCCTCGGGCTCCTTCACCGCGCGCACGGCCGCGACGATTCCGGTGGTCGGGGTGAGCTTCGCCTTGCCGGCCGCCAGCCGCTCCCACTCGGCGTACGGCAGGGCGTCGGCCTCGAACTGCACCTTCCCCTTCAGGCGGCCGCCGAGGTCGGCGAGCAGCGCCCGCTTCGTCACTTCGAGCTCGACGCCGGCGATGTCGCGCGCAGACTCGGCGTAACGGAAGTCGGTGTACAGCGTCGCGGCACCGCCCGGCTCGACGTAGAGCGCCGCGTTCGAGGCGTCGAAGCCGGTCAGGTAGAAGATGTTCGTGAGGTTCGTGATCAGGAGCGGCGCGTCGAGCCGCTCGCTGAGTGCCTCGAGACGTGTGCTCATCCTGCCTCCTTGCCGACGAGGAACCCAAGGGCCTCGTGATAGCCGTCGGGGCCCTTGCCGATCACGCGATGCGAGACGACGTCAGCGATCACACTCTGGCGGCGCCACTCTTCGCGCTCCTCGATGTTCGACAGGTGAACCTCGACCACCGGCACCTCGAGCAACTCGAGCGCGTCGCGGATCGCATAGCTGTAGTGGCTCCAGGCCCCCGGGTTCAGGATCAGCCCGTCGACGTTGTCGTACGCGTCGTGGATCCACTCGATGAACTCGCCTTCGCTGTTCGTCTGCCGGCAGCGCGCACTGATGTCGAGGGCGTGCGCCCACTCGTAGATCTTCGACTCGAGCTCGTTCATGCTCACGCCGCCGTAGAGCTTCGGGTCGCGCCGCCCGATCACATCGAGGTTGACGCCGTTGAGGACGAGGATCTGCATCAGAGGTTGATCACGCGATGAGGCTATCGAGAGCGGCCCGTACCTCGGGCGAGGGCCGTGCCTCGACGACCGGGCCGTCGTCTCCCAGGAGGACGAGGTTGAACCGATCGCCGGTGCGCTTCTTGTCGCGCTGCAGCGCCTCCCAGGCACGCTCGCGGTCGACGTGAACCGGCTGCGGATCAAGCGCTTTCTCGACGGACGTGGTGTCGTGACCGCTCAGCCGCAGCGCGGCGAGCAGGCCGAGCGCGACCGCTTCGCCGTGCGGCAGGTCGAAGTCGGCGGCCGCCTCGAGCGCATGCGCAAAGGTGTGGCCGAGGTTCAGCCACTGCCGCGGGCCTCGGTCGTGTGGATCGCGGAGGCAAAGCGCCGCTTTGTAGGCGGCTGCGGCTCGAACGTCGAGCTCACGTCCGGCGAGGAGCTCGGTCTTGATGCGCTCGGCCTCACCCTGACGCCGCTCGCGCTCGGGCAGCGTCTCGAGTAGCGACTCGTCGATCACGACACGCGCCGGCCAGTGGAACGCGCCGACGAGGTTCTTGCCCTGCGGTGTGTCGATCGCGGTCTTGCCGCCGATGCCCGCATCGACCTGGCCGACGAGCGAGGTCGGCACGGCAACCCACGGCACGCCCCGCAGGTAGGTCGCCGCAGCAAAGCCCGCCGTGTCGGTCGCGGCGCCGCCGCCGAGCGCGACGATCGTGCCGCCGCGGTCGAGCCGCAGCGCCGACCAGAGCTGCTCGACGACCGAGATCTGCTTCGCCGGCTCTCCGGCCGGCAGCTCGTGCGTCGAGGAGAGCCGGTCACCGAGTGCAACCCGTGCTGCGTCACCGTAGAGCCCGAGCACCGTCGAGTCACCAACGAGGGCGACCGGCCCATCGCCGGGAACGAGCTCGCCGAGGCGCGCCAGCGCGCCGTGCTCGTGGTGCACGCCGGCCGCAGCCAGGATGACGCCGTCGACATCGCCCGTCGCAACGACCGCGTCGGCCACCTCGCGGTAGAGCGGCTCCCGCTCGGCATGCAGGCTCGTGAACTGCTCTTCGTTCTGAGCGAGTGGGCGCTTGCCCCCCACGCGCCTCCACGCCGTTTGCGCGTCGACGTCGAGCAGGACGGTAAAGGCCGCCCGCCCGAGCTCGGACCTGACCGACGGCGAGGTAACGGCGCCGCCGCCGAAGCCGATCACCCGCAGCGTTCTCTCCTCGAGCGCGGCGATCGCGTGACGAGCCTCCTGAACCCGGAAGAACGCTTCTCCCTTCGTCGCGAATATCTGCGCGATATCTCCGACCTGCCGCGTGACCATCTGATCGAGCTCGACCGTCTTGCGGGCGAGACGCGAGCCGATCTCCGGCGCGATCGTCGTCTTGCCGGCTCCCATGAACCCGATCAAGACGAGATGCCGGTCGAGGGCGTTCAGCGCCATGCGATGCGCGCGAGGTAGGCGGCGTGCGCAGCGACGAAATCTCCGACCGCGTCTCCGCCGAACTTCTCGTGCGCTGCGACGGCGAGCTCCCACGCGACTGCGGCCTCGGCGACGACGGCAAGCGCCTCGACGGCGGCGACGTCCGAGCGCTCGACGAGCGCCTCGGCAGCCTCTCCTGTCGCCAGGTCGACCGATGCCAGCGGCTTCATCAGCGTCGGCAACGGCTTCATCGCCGCGCGAACGACGATCTCCTCGCCGTTCGAGATCCCGGCTTCGATCCCGCCGGCGTGATTCGTGTCGCGGCGGCGGTCGGGGCGAATCTCGTCGTGCGCAGCCGATCCACGCAGCGCGGCGAGGGCGAACCCGTCGCCGATCTCGACGCCCTTGACTGCCTGGATCCCCATCAGCGCGAACGCGAGCCGTGCGTCGAGCCGGTCCTCCTTCGCTGCATACGAGCCGAGCCCGGGTGGCACACCGTTTGCGCGCACCTCGACGACCCCGCCGACAGTGTCTCGCTCCGCTCGCGCCTCGTCGACGTTTGCGCGCAACCCCGCCTCGTCGACGACGCTGCCGGCCACCGAGATGCCGATCGCTGCAAGGAGCGCCTTCGCGACCGCGCCCGCGGCCACATGGACGGCGGTATGCCGCGCCGACGCGCGCTCGAGCGCGTTACGGACGTCGTCGTGCCCGTACTTGAGGACGCCTGCCAGGTCGGCGTGGCCCGGCCGCGGCAGGGTCACCGGCTTCGTGCCCTTCCCCGCAGGCTCACCTTCCGGGGGCCACGGCGACATCCCCCACGTCCAGTTCTTGTGGTCGACATTGCGCACGAGGAGCGCAAGCGGCGTACCGAGCGTTCGCCCGTGCCGCAACCCGGCCAGCACCTCCACACGGTCCTGCTCGATCTGCTGCCGCGGCGAGCGGCCGTACCCTTCCTGCCGCCGCTTGAGGTCGGCGTCGATCGCAGCGCGATCGAGCTCGAGGCCCGCGGGGAGTCCCGTCAGGATCGCGACGAGCCCCGGGCCGTGTGATTCGCCGGCCGAGCTGAGACGGAGCGTCATATCGAAGACCCTAGAGTCTCGCCATGGCGTTCGTCCTGCAGGTGCTCGCGAGCTGGTTCGCGACGCGTGCTCTCCTGCGTGTGGTGCCCGTCGCATCGAGTCTCGGCCTGCCGGCGGCAGTCGCGATCGGTGCCGTCATCTGGTCGCGGGTCTGATTGCCGCCCGCATCACCTCGACCGGCGGCTCGAGGCCGGTCCAGAGCCGGAAGCTCGCCGCGCCCTGGCGCACGAGGGCCTCGAAGCCGTCGACGACCACACACCCGGCAGCCTGGGCCGCAGCGACGAGCGCGGTCTCCTCACGCCCGTAGGCGAGGTCGACGACCGTCTGGCCGGCGACCGGGATCACGAGGAGCTCGTCCCGCACCGGCGTCGCGTTCACGATCAGGTCGCAGCCCGTCGCATCCGGCGGCCAGTCGGCCGAGCGGGAATAGCGGCGAGTGTCGTTCGGCAGCGCGGGCTCGAGCGTCCGAGCGGCGCCGCCCGCGCCGATCAGGCACGCGCGCTCGGCGTCGATGCCCGCGAGGATCTCGCGGTCGGTGTTGAAGCCGAGCACCATACCGTCGCGAAAGACGAGGGTATTGACGGCGTCGCCGTCTGCCTCGTCACACGCCTCGACGACGGCCTGCTTGTGAGGGCGCGTGACATTCGCTCCGGCGAACCCGAGCGCCCGTAGCGCGGCGACGGCCTCGACCGGGTCGTCGACCTCGTACGCCGCGTAATGCCAGTCGAGGCCGCGCGCGGCGAAGGCAGCGTTCTGCATCCGCGGCGACAGCGACTGCCCAACCGGGCGACCGAGCAGGGCAACCTGCCGCGTCGGCATCAGCAGCCGTAGCCGTGCGCGCACTCGTACTGCGCAAACGCCGTGTCGGACGCTGTGAAGAAATGATGGACCTTGTCGGGCTTGCGCACGAAGAAGAGGTAATCGACCTTCGCCGGGTGCGCGGCCGCACGAATCGAAGCGAGGCCCGGGTTGGCGATCGGCGTCGGCGGCAGCCCCGGCAGCTTGCGGGAGTTGTAGGGATTGTCGCTCGCGAGCTGCGACTCCAGGATCGACTGCGTCGGTGCGATATGCAACCCATACCGGAGCGTTGCGTCGATGCCGAGCGGCATGTGCTGGTGGAGGCGGTTGTAGATCACCGCCGCGACGAGTGGCCGCTCCGCGGGTGCGAGCGTCTCCTTCTCGACCATCGACGCGATGATCAGCACGTCGTACGGCGTCAGGTTTTTCTTGCTCGCGTAGCTCAGGTCGATCCCGCGCCATTGCGCGCAGAACGCCTGCAGCTGATCACGGACGAGCTGCAGCGACGTGGTCGACCGGAGGAAGTCATACGTCGCGGGAAAGAGGAAGCCCTCGAGGTTCTTCTGGGCCTTCGGCCGGAAACACGGGATCCGCGCGGAGCGCGAAGAGGCGTTGTAGCTCGCGAGCGTCAGCTTCACGGGCTTGTGACTCTTGCGCTTCGCGATCTGGGCGACGTCGCGAACCCGGACGGCCATCTGAGCCCGGGTGAAGCCTTCGGGAAACACGATGCGGAACGGCTTCGGCGCCGGCGGAGGCGGCGGCAGCGCGTGGGTGCGGTGCACGTGCGGCAGCGCCACGATCACCGCGACGATCGCCGCGACGACCACGACAACGACCGCCGCGAGCGCCATGAGACGTCGTCGACGCACCTGCGTCGGCGAGGGCCCTCGCGGGCGCTGGCCGGTGTTCAGCGGCGGGCGCTCTGCCATTCCAGATAGCTCGAGAGGAGATGGGCGGCAGCGCGCGCATCGTCGCCGTCCGCGAGCACGGACGTGAACCGCTCGTCGTAGGTCTCGACCGGGACGCCGATCGCACCGCGAAGCCGCTCGACGAACGCTTCGGTTTCCCGCGCCTGTTCTCCGACATCGCCACGGAGGGTCAGCGGCATGCCGACGACGACGAGCTCTGGGTCATGGGCCGCGATCACGGCGAGCAGCTTCGCAAACCCCGCGTCGCTCACCGCCTGCTGCACCGTCTCGGCGGGGCGCGCGAGGGTTCCGGTCGGGTCGGAGACCGCAACACCGGTCCGCGCCGAGCCGTAGTCGAGTGCAAGCACCTTCATCGGCGGCTCACGCGAGGGCGGCGGCGAGCGTGTCGCGTCCGGCCTCGAGGGCCTCACGGAGACCCGAGGGGTTCTTGCCGCCCGCCTCGGCGAGCGTCGGCCGGCCGCCACCACCGCCACCGATATGTGCGCCGAGCTCGCGGACGAGCTGCACGGCGTCCACCCCACGCGCGACGACCGACTCGTCGAGGTTGATCACGAGTGCGACCTTGCCGTCGTCGACGGCACCGACCACGACGGCGGAGGCCTTCTCCTGCGCGCGGAGACGGTCGGAGACGTCCTTCAGCCCGCCGCGCGCGGCCGTCACCTCGGCGACGAGGATGTCGCCGCTTCGGTCCTGCCACACGATCGCTGTCTCCGCCTCGGCCTGCTTCGGCTTCTTCGCCTCGCGGCGCACGTGCTCCAGCTCGGTGCGCACCGCCTCGAGCTCGCGCGAGCGGCCTTCGAGAATCGTCCAGGCCTCGCCGGCAGTGACCGCCTCGATCCGGCGCGCACCCGAGCCGACCGAGCCCTCCGAGAGGATCACGAACGGGCCGATCTCCGCGGTCGTTCGCACGTGCGTGCCACCGCAGAGCTCCTTCGAGTAGCCGTCGATCTCGACGACACGGACCTCTTCGCCGTATTTCTCGCCGAAGAGCATCATTGCGCCGAGCTTGCGCGCCTCGGCGATCGGCGTCACGAACGTCCGCACCGGGATCGCCTCGAAGACCTTCTCGTTGACGATCCGCTCGACCCGAGCGCGCTCGTCGGGCGTCAGCTGCCTCTCGTGCGTGAAATCGAATCGGAGCTTGTCCGGACGCACGGCGGAGCCTGCCTGCTTGACGTGGTCCCCGAGGACATCTCGAAGCGCCTGGTGGAGCAGATGCGTCGCGGTGTGATTGGCCTGCGTCGGGAACCGGTCGCCCCAGTTGACGATTGCCTCGATGCGTTCGCCCGGTTCGAGCGGCGCATGCTGCGCCAGGTCGACGACGAGCACCTGGTCGTCGCCGAACTTCAGCACCTCGACCACCTCGAGCCTCGTGTCTTCCCCGTCCACCTGCACCGTGCCGCTGTCGCTGACCTGGCCGCCACTCGCGGCATAGAACGGGCTCTGCTCGAGCTTCACGAGCTGCTGCGTCCCGGTCAGCGGCGCCGCTCCGGTCACCGATGTCAGGACGCTCGTCTTCGAATAGCCGACAAACTCGCTGGGCCTCTGGCCGGCACCGACGAGTTGCGCCGCTACCTGCTGCGTCGAGCTGTCTCCGCCTGCGCGCGACACCTCACGGTGCTCGTCCATCAGCGCGCGGAAACCGTCCATGTCGAGTGGTTGCCCTCGCTCTTCGGCGAGCTCCTGCGCGAGCTCGATCGGGAAGCCGTACGTCGCGACGAGAGCGAATGCGTTCTCGGCGCTGATCGACTCGTTGCCCGCGAGATCGTCGAACACCTTCATCCCGCGCGCAAGCGTCTCGGAGAAGCGCTCCTCCTCGGCGCGCACGATGCGCTCGATGTCGGCTGCGTGCTCGCGAAGCATCGGATATGCATCGCCCATCTGCTCGATCACGACGGCGGGCAGGCGATAGACGCGATCAAGGCCGATGCGCTGCGCCTGATAGATCGCCCGCCGCAGAAGACGGCGGCAGATGTAGCCGCGCCCCTCGTTCGACGGCTCGATTCCCTCGGCGATCAGGAAGCTGACCGCGCGGCCGTGATCGGCAAGCACGCGATGGGCGCGCCGTGAGACTTCGCTGTCGTTGTAGGCGACGCCGGACTCTTTCTCGACCCATTGCATGATCAGCTGGAAACCGTCCGTGTCGAAGACCGAGCTGACGCCCTGTAGTACGCAGGCGGTGCGCTCGATCCCGTTGCCGGTGTCGACGTTGGGGGTGGGCAGCTCCACGAGCACGTTGCCGGGCTGCAGGTCGTACGCCATGAAGACGAGGTTGTAGATCTCCATGATCCGGTCGCAGTGGCCGGGGCCGCAGTTCGGGTCGCCGCAGGCGTAGGCCTCGCCACGGTCGTAGAAGATCTCGGTGCACTGCCCGCACGGGCCGGTTTCGCCCGCCTGCCAGAAGTTGTCCTTGCCGAGCCGGACGATGCGCTCCGGCGGGATGCCGACGCGTTGCCACGCCTCGATCGCGACGGCGTCCTCCCCCAGTTCGAGCACCGGGTCGCCCTCGTGAACGGTCGCCCACAGGCGCTCCGGCTCGAGCTTCAGCACCGAGGTGACCCACTCCCACGCGAAGTCGACAGCCTCGTCCTTGTAGTAGTCGCCGAATGAAAAGTTGCCCATCATCTCGAAGAAGCTGCAGTGCCGCTCGGTGCGACCGACCTCGTCGAGATCGTTGTCCTTGCCGCCGGCGCGCAGGCATGGCTGAACGCTGACGACCCGGTTGCTCGGCGGCTCCTTCGTCCGCAGGAAGTACGGCTTGAACGGCTGCATGCCGGCGATGATGAAGAGCGTCGTCTGGTCTTCCGCCGGCGGAATCAGGGAGTGCCCCGGCACGCGCAGGTGCTCGCGCTCCTCGTAGAAGCGCTGAAACGCC
Organism: Gaiellaceae bacterium; assembly: GCA_049288455.1. Classification (GTDB taxonomy): domain Bacteria; phylum Actinomycetota; class Thermoleophilia; order Gaiellales; family Gaiellaceae; genus PALSA-600. The sequence goes on from JBAQHS010000052.1 coordinate 19,405, forward strand.
TCACGCAGTTCGTTCGTCGTCATCGCCACGCGAACAGTGTACGGACGCCTCCGAGCGCCGACCCGTCCCCGCCGTCACACTTTCGGCTCACTTTCGTGACGGTTTCGTGCGTGTGGCTGACACCGGCCGTGTCCGCTCGGGCCGGCGTGGCGGACGTCCTGCCGCTTCTCGCTCAGAGGCCTTGCGCAACGAGCCACGTGGCGATCTCGTCGCCGAGCGGCGCGCCGACATCCTCGACGATCCCGTGGCTTGCGCCGTCGACCCAGCGCACCTCGGCGTGTGGCATCGCCGCCTCGAAGCGGCCGATGTGCTCGCGATTCTGCTCGACGTGCGGCGGTTCGGTCGCCAGGAAGAGCAGCGTCGGCACCTCGCGCTCTGCGATCACCGGCCAGGCGACGCTCACCGGGTCGACGAGGCCGCACATCGCACGGCCACGCGCCTCGGCACGGAGTGGGTTACGCGCGCGGGCCTCCGCGACCCATTCCTCCGGTGTCCGGTCGACGACGACCTCGGGCAGGCTCGCGTAGTCGATGTGACCGCTGTCGAGGAGGATGAGCGCTCGCACGTCGTCCGGATGTGCGGCGGCGTACCGGACCGCGATTGCACCGCCCCATGAGTGGCCCATCAGCACCGGACGGTCGACCTTCCGGTCGTCGAGCAGCTCGCGTAGGCCGGCGACGAGGGAATCCAGCCGGTAATCCTCGGCCGCCGCGAGCGGCGACCGGCCGAAGCCCGGCCCGTCGACGGCGAAGACGTGGAAGCCGGCCACGGCGAGCACCTGGGCGACGGCGGCGAAATCCGCACCGGACGCGTCGGCGCCGAGCGCATGCCAGAAGACGATCGTGACGTCACCGACCTCGCCCCATTCGCGCACCGCAAGCTTCATGCGGCGACCCTATGCAGCAGGCGGCGACCCGCGTCCGCGCGATCGAAAGGTCGGATTTAGGTGCTAGGCGGCGCGGTCGGGGTCGAGCTCGTCGGCCGCGATCTCCTCGCGAATCTTCTCGAGTGCCCGCCGGATGAGCCGCGAGACATGCATCTGCGAGATGCCGACCTGTTGCGCGATCTGCGACTGCGTCAGCCCTTCGAAGAAGCGCAGGTGGAGGATCTGGCGTTCCCGCTCGTCGAGCACCTTGAACCCCGGCGCCAGCACCGCACGGTCCTCCGACACTTCGTACTGATGTTCGATCTCGCCGAGCGACTCGAGGGGATCGAGGTCCTCACCGTCCTCCGAGCCGCCGCCCGTCGAGAGCGACAGCGACGAATAGGCACGTCCTGACTCGAGCGCCTCGAGCACCTCTTCTTCCTCGACGCCCGCAGCCTTCGCCAACTCGGGGATCGTCGGCGAGCGGCTGAGCTGCACCGTCAGCTGCTCGACGATCTTCGACAGCTGAACATTCAGCTCCTGGAGCCCGCGGGGCACGCGCACCGCCCAGCCGCGATCGCGGAAGTGCCGCTTGATCTCGCCGATGATGTTCGGGGTTGCGTAGGTGGTCAGTTCGACGCCACGTTCGAGATCGAACCGGTCGATTGCCTTGATCAGGCCGATCGAGCCGATCTGGACGAGATCGTCGAGCTGCTCGCCGCGGTAGCTGTAGCGCCGGGCCAGCGAGCGCACGAGCGACATGTACTGCTCGATCAGCTGCTCGCGCGCCTGGAGATCACCTTCTTGGTGGTAGCGGCGCAGCAGCGCCTTGTCGTTCTCACCCACCGCCGGTCACTCTCTTTGTCAGCCGGATCGTCTGACCGTCGACGAGCACATCGTCCACGGTCGAGTCGAGCACGCGCCGCAAGCCAAGTGCGCCGTCCTGCTCGCGCTCGACCTCGTCGAGGAGCTGCGACGACAGCGGCCCGATGGTCGTCTCGAGGGCGCCGTCGCGCACCGCCATCCGCACAGTGACGGGCTCCCCGTCGGTGTCGGTGCCGTCGAGGATCGAGTCGAGCGCGATCTGCAGGTCTTCGAGATTCTCGATCGTCAGATCCATGCGCACGGCGAGGCCCCCGAGGACGAGGTGCGCGACGCGATGGAAGTCCTGCTGCGGCGGGAAGGTGAGCGTGATCTCGTCAGTCATGCGTCGCCCGGAGCTCCTCAGCGAGGTCGCTCTCACGGCGTGCGGCTGCTGCCTTGCCTTCGTCGACCGCCTCGCGCCAGTTGCGGCGCGTGCGGAACGAGTCCCAGCCATGCGCGACGCCGGACGAGAGACCGGCGAGCTTCTGAACCGGGCGCTTGACCGCAAAGCTCACGGTGCGCACCGCCTCGTCGACTGCCTCGACTGCGTCGACCGCACTGTCGGTCGCCTGGTCCAGCTTGTCCAACTGCGCGTTGACACGATCCACCGATCCCCCGACCTTGTTGATGACAGGCAGAACCTCACGTTCCGCACCTCGAATCAACGAAGAAAGTCGGTCGAAAGTTACGGCCAACCGTAAAAAAGCCCAACCGACCCCGAGCCCGACGGCGACGAGGAACACGGCGAGGGCGAGATCGGCGAGGTTGCCGAAGGTGAAAGCGACGAGCACGGAGGGGAACATTAGTCAGCCGCCGCGGACGTGACCAATCCTGACCCCACGACGACGTCGCCGTCGTAGAGCACGGCCGCCTGCCCGCGGGCAACGCCGTAGGCCGGCTCGTCGAGGATCAGGCGGAACCCGGTCGCCGTTCCTTCGACCGTCGCAGCGACGGCCGGGGAGCGATAACGGAGCTTCGCCGTCACGCGGTCGACGGGCACGTGCAGACGACCCTTCGCCGCCACGCGGGTGCGCGCCAGGGACGCCTTGGGGCCGACGACGACGGTGTTCGTGCGCGCGTTCGTCGCGACGGCGTACAGCGGCTCGGCTGCCGAGACACCGAGGCCACGGCGCTGCCCGGGGGTGTAGCGCCAGAAGCCGTCGTGCGTGCCGACGGTCGCGCCGGTCTCGTCGACGATCGGCCCTGCCGATGGAGCGAGCCCCTGGCGCGAGAGAAATGCGCGGTAGTCGTCGCCGGCGAGGAAGCACGCCTCCTGGCTCTCTGCGCGGCCGGCGGCCGCGAGGCCGGCTGCCGTGGCCTCTGCACGGGTCTCGGCCTTCGTCTGGCTGCCGAGTGGGAACCAGATGCGCTCGAGGAGACGGGGATCGAGACGGGCGAGCATGTAGCTCTGGTCCTTCGTCTCGTCGACCGCCCGAGCGAGCAGTAGCCGGCCGTCACGCTCGACGATGCGCGCGTAGTGGCCGGTTGCGAGACGCGCTGCACCGGCACGCCGAGCGAACGCGAGCAGCTCTGCGAAGCGAAAGCCACCGTTGCAGCGGATGCACGGGTTTGGCGTCTCGCCGCGCGCGTACCCGCGCACGAACGGCTTCACGACCGCGCGCACGAACTCCTCGCGCAGGTCGAGCGTGATGTGCGGGAGCCCGAGGCGGTGACAGGTCTCGCGCGCGGCGACAACCGCACTCGGCGAGCAGCACGCCCGCTCGGAGTCAGGCCCCGCCGGATCGAGCCAGAGCCGCATCGTCACTCCGATCGCGTGCGGGCCTGCCTTCAGCAAGGCGACGGCACTGTCGACACCGCCACTCATTGCCACCGCGACCCGGCGCTCGTCGGGAGTCGCGCGAAACGCCGGCGCGAGCGCGTTCGCAAGCGCATCGGCTGCAAGCAGCTCCCCGCCGACCGCCGCCGCCTCGAGCAGGGTGAGACCGCGTAAGTCACGGTCGAGGCCTGTCGCCTCGGCGTCAACGATCAGGTCGTCCTCGACCTGCAGGCGCACGAAGGCCCATTCCTCACCCCGCGCCGAGTCGCCGTAGAGCTCCATCGCGCCAGGGTACTCCGGGACGATGTGAGGGGAGCCCTAAGGCTCCCCTCACAATGCTCCGACCTCGCCGATTGGGCCGCGCCCGTGTGAACCTGGACGAACCAGGTGGGTGCCGTGCGAACCGTTGACGCGAGGCGCCTCAGGCCCGACGCGAGCTCCCTTTCACATGGTGTTGGTTCTACATGGACGCGCGGCGTACGAACGACGTCGAGCACACGAAATGTACCGCCGCTCAGCCCGCTCGTGCGTATGCCCACCGAATCGGGTGCACGCCGCGCAGGCCGACTCGCCGGGCGAGCGCGTCGGTGAGATCGAACTGGCGCCCGGCGACGAACGGGCCACGGTCGACCACCTGCGTGAGCACGCGCGTGCCGTGATACCAGAGGAAGATCCGCGCGCCGCAGGGCAGCGTCGGGTGCGCCACGCCCTCCGTGTCGGGATGAAGGACACCCCCGCACCCCGTTTTCCGGCCGAAGGCCGCGGGGCCACTCGAACCTGCGAGCGCGACATACGACCCCTCGGGCTGTGGCTCGGTCGATTTGGTCGAGCGCATGTGCTGAGTGACGGCGACCGCGACGACCGCCGCGAGAAGGGCAAGCCCGGCGAGCGCGATCTCGCGGACTGCAAGCTGCGGTCTCATGCGGCAGTCCGGCGAGTCAGCTGCATGCGCTAGGAGTGCCGCACCGTGCGGTTTGGCAGCGCCCGCACGCCTGCCGGCCGCGCCGGCACCTCGATCGTGGGCACGGGCTCGCCGCCGCCACGTCCGAACCGGCGACGCGCCGGTGGCTCGGCGAGCGGATCGAGGCTGTAGCGCGCAACGCCGTGGAACGACCGGACGAGCACAGCGACGCTGACCTCGACCTGCAGGGCTGCAGGGAGCAGCTCTGGTTCAGGTTCAGGTTCTGGCTCGGGCTCAGGCTCAGGTTCCTGCTCGCGTTCCGATTCCGGCGCCGGCTCCGGTTCGAGCTCATCCTCCGACTCACCGAGCGGAGCCGCCGGCAGCCCGACGACGAGCCACGGGTCGACGACCTCCCCGTCCGGCTGGCGCTCCGCACCGGCCGCAGCCCCCGACACGGGCCACTCCCCGAGCATCTCCTGGCGCAGCGCGGCCGAGGCGATCCAGGTCGGCGCCTCGTCGCGGGCGGCTTCGGGATAGCCGGTCGCCACCTGCTCGAGCGGTTGGGGCGGCGGCAGGTTCAGGCCGGGGACGTAGTAGCGAGGAGGCAGGCCGCTGCCGTAGTGCGGCGCGCCCCGCCACGCCGCCCATTCGAGCAAGGCGACGATCACCCAGCCGAGGACCATCACGGCGGCGATCTCGAGCGAGGGCAGCTTCGCGAGCGCGAGGCCCGCAGCGAGCCCGAGGAGGAAGAGCACCTCGAGCGCGAACCAGGAGCGACGACGATCAGGCATGAGCTTCTCCTTCGACTACGAGGCGCC